>NZ_JAMYQH010000038.1:0-64796 GCF_040320765.1 Mesorhizobium sp. M0618
CGCGCTCGCTGATTCCAGCGCTGTCATTGAAGGCTTGTCGCGATTGTCGGGCATGGCGAGTTAGGGCGCCAAGATCAATGCCGGCAGGCCAGAGGGGGGTGTGAAGGATCTCGGCGTTACCGGAATAGCTTTGTAGGCCAGAACTCAGCCCGTTGCGCGCGTCTCCAATCCTGCACGAGACGCATATGCCCCAGGCTGGAATGCCTCGTGTTCGCGACGCGCCAGCGAATTGCGCAGCAGGGCGATGGTTTCCCGGCCGAGCGTTGCGATCTCACGCGGCGTGTCGACGCCGACAATCATGAATTCATCGATCCCAAGGGCTGCATAGGCAAGCAGTGACAGGGCGGCCTGGGCTGGCGGCCCGGCAACATCGACTGCCTTGTGGCCGGAGGCGGAAGCACCTTGGTGAATCCCGACCGGAAGCGCGAAGCGCAGCTTGCCGGCCCGGCCATGTTCGGCGGCGGAGCGGCGCACCCGCTCCATCAATTGCCGGATCTCATCGATCGAGCCCGGCGCCAATTCAAAGACATCGGCATGCCGGCCGGCAACTTTGAGTGCCGTTCCGGACTGCCCGCCCATGCGGATGACCAGGTCGGCGCCGTGCGGTCCCTTGCGCGGCACGTAGCCGCCCTTGATGCTGTAGAACGTTCCTTCGTGGTCGAAGGGCCGGTCGTTCGACCACAGCCGCTTCAGCAGCACCAGATATTCGTCTATGCGCTGCCAGATGACGGTGTGCCCGACCGGCCGTGTTTCGGCGTCGGCGTCGCTCAGCGGCTCGCTGATCATCCTCAGCGCCAGGCGTCCGCCGCTTTTCCTGTCGATCGACGCCAGTTGGCGGGCTGCCACGGTCGGTTCGACCACGCCTGCCCAATGGGTGAGCACGACTTCCAGCGACGAGGTGCGATCGAGCACTTGGGCCGCAAGATCCATGTTGGTCAGCAGCCCGGCCGAATCGTCGACGACGATCTTGCGGAAGCCGCCATCCTCGATCAGCCCGAGCTTGGTCGCGGTCTCGGCAAAGTCGTAGAAAAAGGGAACCGCGGCATCGGCGGTCTTGCCGGGAATATGCGTGAACTCGATCGGCATTGCCATGTCCTCCGTGGTGTCGGGCGCGCGAAAGCACGCCGAGGATTCGGTTCATTCAACTCCGATTGCCTGAAAGCGGTGGGGGCAGCTAACCCCGGTCGATCTGACGACTCAGGGAATAAGGCCCAGAACAACGGCCCCGGTGAACACGAACGCAAGGGCAAAGACCAGATAGGCGAAAGCCCCGGCATAGGCCGGGCGAAAGGCCTGGGCATTGGCCGACCGCTGAGCGCTGCGATCCGTCTGGGCGTTCTGGATATAGGACATATCGACCTCCGTCTCGGCGGTTAATCTATAAAACTGGTAGACTTTGTCGATTGCTATTTTTGGGCTAAAGACAGAATAATTTTCTCCTATGATGCCGGAAGTTGGTAGGCACTTGCTTAGAGGGAGCGCTCGGGCGACCGATCCATATGGCGCGTCCGTTTTTTGCTTCTGCGTCCGAATGGGCCTATGGGCTTGCCCTCGCTGCGCTCAATTCGTGGATTGGCCGCCCGGCGCGGGCGCGGTAGCATCGCCCAACCAGCAAAGCGAAATCGTCAGACAGGGGGCAGAAGAATGGGCACAAGACTGGCCGGCAAGGTCGCCATCATTTCGGGAGGAGCGACGGGAATGGGTGGAGCGGCTTCGGAGCTGTTCGCTGCCGAAGGCGCCAAGGTGGCGATCATCGACCGCAACGGCGAGGCGGCCGCCGCCACGGCGGCGGCGATACGCGCGCGGGGACAGATAGCCGAGCATTTCATCGCCGACGTCTCCGACGAAGCCCAGGTCGAAACGGCGGTGAAGGGTGCTATCGAAAAGCTCGGGCCGGTCACCGTGCTGTTCAACCACGCCGGCACCATCGTGATAAAACCTTTCCTGGAGACCACGGTGCAGGAATGGGACTGGCTGCATGCCGTCAATGTGCGCTCGATGTTCCTGATGACGCGCGCCGTTTTGCCCGGCATGATTGCGGCCGGCGGCGGCTCGATCGTCTGTACTTCGTCGATCTCGGCGGTGGCGGCGACTCCCAACGAAGTGCTCTATGACACCACCAAGGGCGCTTGCCACATGTTCGCCCGCGCCATCGCCGTCGAGTTCCGCGACCGCAACATCCGCTGCAATGCGGTCTGCCCCGGCTTCATCCGCACGCCGCACGGCCTGCGCGAGGTCGCCGACCTCGGCAGGCTCGGCGTCGACGTCTCCGACGCGGCGCTGGCCGCGCAGCAGGGCCGCATCGGCGAACCGGAAGAGGTGGCGAGGGCAGCGCTCTACCTGGCCAGCGACGAGTCGAGCTTCGTCAACGGCACGCATCTGTTTGTGGATAACGGCTTTACCGCGATGTGAGACGCTCAAAGAAGGCGCGAACTTGGCAGGATGCGGGTTCCTCGCCCCCACGAATGGGGGAGAGGTGGCTCGGCGAAGCCGAGACGGAGAGGGGGAATGGCTCGACCTTGCCTTGCTTCGGCGACAACTCGCCAGCGTCGCAGGCCTCTCTCCGACCGCTTCGCGGCCACCTCTCCCCGCTTTGCGGGGCGAGGAACCCAAGCTTTGCTACCGCTCTTCCCGCCGAAACGGCTTGAGCAGCGCCGACGGTGCCACCGCGTTGCGCGACATCACCGCCATGGCGACGATGGTGAAGATGAACGGCAGCATCAGGAACGCCTCGTAGGGGATATGTCCGAGCCCGCTGGCCTGCATGCGCAGCTGCAGCGCATCGACGAAGGCGAACAGCAGTGCCGCACCCGCCGAGCGCCACGGATCCCAGCGGCCGAACACGACCAGCGCGATCGCCACCCAGCCGCGCCCCGACACCACGCCGAAGGTGAAAGCGTTGAACTGCGCCATCGACAGGAAGGCGCCGGCCAGCCCCATCAGCGCCCCGCCGAGGATGACTGCCTGGAAGCGCGTGGCGGTGACACTGACCCCCGCCGAATCCGCGGCGCGCGGGTTTTCGCCGACCATGCGCACCGACAGGCCCCATGGCGTGCGGTAGAGCACGAAGGCGGCGAGCGGAATGGCGAGGATCGCCATGTAGACCAGCGCGAACTGGTTGAACACCGCCGTCCCGAGCACCGGGATGTCAGACAGGAGAGGGATCGGCAGCGTCTGAAAACCCTTGATGCTGGGCGGCACTGATTGCTGGCCGAAGATCAGCCGGTAGAGGAAATAGGCTAGGCCCGACGAGAACAGCGTCACGCCGATGCCGCAGACGTGCTGGCTGAGGCCGAGCGCCACGGTGAACAGCGCATGCAGCGCGCCCATCAGCATGCCGGTGAGCACCGCCGCCAGCACGCCAAGCCACAGGCTGCCGGTGAGGCTGGCGGCGGTGAAGCCCGTCATCGCCGACAACAGCATGATGCCTTCGATGCCGAGATTGAGCACGCCGGCCCGCTCGGAAAACATTTCGCCGAGCGTCGCGAAAGCCAGCGGCGTGGCAATGCGGATGATCGCGGCCAGGAAGCCGACCTGGAATATTTGTTCGAACACCGCGCTCATCGGGCAACTCCGACGCGACGGATGCGATAGGCGGTGAACAGCAGCGCCACAAGCATGGCAAGCAATGCGGTGCCCTGGATGACGTCGCTGAGGAAGGCCGGCACGCCGGTCGCCCGCGACATCGCCTCGGCGCCGGTCATCACGGCGGCAAGGAAGATCGCCGCCGGCACGACGCCGAGCGGATTGAGCCGCGCCAGCATCGCAACGACGATGCCGGAATAACCGTAGCCCGGCGAGATGTCGCTCATCACCTGGAAATGCACGCCGCCGACCTCGCCGACGCCGGCCAATCCGGCCAGCGCGCCGGACAGCAGCGCCGTCGAGATCAGCACCCGCTCGACGTGGATGCCGCCATATCTGGCGGCTTCCGGGTTTTCGCCGGTGACCCTGATCCTGAAGCCGAGCGTCGTGCGCACGATCAGGAACCAGATCAGCGGCGCCGCGATCAGTGCCGCGACGACGCCGAGATGCAGCCGCGTGCCTTCGAGCAGCACCGGGAAATTGGCCGAATCCTCGATCGGCGGCGAGATCGGATAGCCGCTGAAACTGTCCTTCCACGGCCCCTCGATCAGCGCCATCAAGGCGTAATAGATGACCGAGTTGAGCAACAGCGAACTGACGACATCATCGACCTTGAATTTTACTCTGAGCGTCGCCGGCACCAACGCGACTGCGGCTCCCGCTGCGGCGCCCGCCACCGCCATCAAGACCATGGCGAGCGGCCCCGGCATTGGAATGGCGCCGACAAAGCAGCTGGCCACGGCACCGGCCAGCAATTGCCCTTCGGCGCCGATGTTCCAGAATTTTGCTCGGAAGGCGACCGCGACCGCCAGTCCGGTGAAGATCATGGGTGTTGCACGCACCATCGTTTCGGTGATCGCATAGCTGTCGCCCAGCGACGCCGTGAACATCACGCCATAAGCTTCGAGCACGCCGGCGCCGGCCAGCGCAATCAGGCCGCTGCACAAGATGAGCGTTGCTCCGATCGCCAGCAATGGCAGAGCGAGGTTGAACCAGGCAGGAGTGCTTGTCCGGGCTTCCAGGCGGAACATTAGGCGGCACCCTCTGTTCTGTCTGTCGAACAAGAATTCTGACGAAGAGGGACCCCCACCCCTAGCCCCTCCCCACAAGGGGGAGGGGAACTCTCGCAGGCACTGACCACGACAAAACAGCAGAAGTCCGGGCTCAGAAGCTGTGTGAACGGCGAGCGGCAGCATCCCCCTCCCCCTTGTGGGGAGGGGTTAGGGGTGGGGGTCAGCGCCGCCGGAAGGTCCATCTAGGCTCTTCCCTCCGCCCCGGTCATCATCAGGCCGAGCCGTGCGATCGTTGCATCGGCGCTGTCGAGCGTGCCGACGATGCGGCCCTCATACATCACCGCGATGCGGTCGCAGAGCACCAGCAGTTCTTCGAGATCCTCGCCAATGACGACGATGCCGCAGCCCTTGGCGCGCATGTCGAGGAATTTTTCGTGGATGAAGCGGGCGGCTCCGATGTCGAGGCCGCGCGTCGGCTGCGAGACAACAAGCACCTTCGGATCGAAGGCAAGCTCGCGTGCCAACAACGCCTTCTGCAGATTGCCGCCGGACAGCGCCCCGGCGCGGGTCATCGGCCCGGGGCACCTGATATCATAGGCCTTGATCTGCGCCTCAGTGAAGGCGCGGATCGCATCGGGCTTGAGCAGGCCCCTGCTGCTGAACGCTGTGGTGCCGATGCGCGGCAGCACCATCGAATCGGCCAGCGGCAGATTGGTCACCAGTCCGGTCGTCATGCGGTCTTCCGGGATACGGCCAAGTCCGAGCGCCTGCACCTCGCGCGGCGAGAACCGCGAGACCTTTTGGCCGGCAATCGTCATCCGGCCGGCATCGGGCGCCCGCACGCCGGAGATCACCTCCGCCAGCGCCCGCTGGCCATTGCCCGACACCCCGGCAATGCCGAGGATTTCGCCGGCACGGACGGCAAGCGATACGTCGCGCAGCGCCGTGCCCGAATGATGCGAGGTTGAGATACCGTCGAGCGTCAGCACATCAGCACCCGGCGCCGATGGTCCCCGCGCCGGCGGCACGATCTCATGGCCGCACATCAGTGTTGCCATCTCCGAGGATGTCGTGTTGGCCGGGTCATCGACGCGGCCGGCAACGCGGCCATGCCGCAGCACCGTGCAGCGATGCGTCAGCGCCCGCACCTCGTTGAGCTTGTGCGAGATGAAGATGATGCCGAGACCTTGCGCCGCCATAGAACGCAACGCCGAAAACAGCCCGTCGACCTCGCTTGGCGCCAGCACCGCCGTCGGCTCGTCGAGGATCAGCAGCCTGGCGCCACGAAACAGCGCCTTGACGATTTCGAGCCGCTGCTGCTCGCCGACCGACAGCGCCGAGACCGGCAGGTCCGGGTCAAGCACCAGCCCATGCTGGCGGCCGATCTCGGCCAGCCGCGCCAGCCCGCCGGCGCGGTCGATCCGTCCTGTCTTGCCGGGAATGCCGATGAGCAGGTTTTCCAGCACCGTCAGCCGCGGCGCGAGGTGAAAATGCTGGTGCACCATGCCGATGCCGGCGGCCAGCGCATCGGCGGAACTGGTGATCCGCACCGTCTGGCCCTGGATGAGAATCTCGCCGGCGTCGGGCGCATAGGCGCCGAACAGCACATTCATCAGCGTCGTCTTGCCGGCGCCGTTTTCGCCCAGTAGCCCGAGGATCTCGCCGGGCGCGACGCTGAGATCGACGGCCTCGTTCGCCTTGACGGCGCCAAAGCTCTTGGTGATGCCGCGCATTTCGATGAGTGGGGCGGACAAGGATGCTCCTGCGGAGAGAGGCTCTGCTTCACCCTCCCCCTTGTGGGGAGGGTCGGCTCGCAGTCGGAGCGAAGCGGAGATTGCGAGACGGGGTGGGGATGCGCCCTACGAGGACCCCCACCCCGCTCCGCTTCGCGGATCGACCCTCCCCACAAGGGGGAGGGTAAAGAAATCAATCCGAAACCGGCGTATTCTCGTCCACATCCACCCGGAAATTGCCTTCCAGAATCTCCGCCTTCTTCTTTTCGACCAGCTCCTTGACGTCCGCCGGCAGCGTCTTGTCGAACTTGTGGTAGGGCGCCAAATGCGAGCCGCCCTTGGCCATGCGCGAGAAATCGCCATAGTCCTGCGCGGTGAAGATGCCGGCCCTGACCAGTTTGATCGCCTGCTCGACCGTCGGATACATGTCCCAGACCGGACCGGTGATGACCGTGTCGGGGCCGAGACTCGACTGGTCGGACATGTTGGAGATGGCGAGGATCTTCTTGTCCACCGCGGCTTCGATGACACCGAAGCGCTCGGCGTAGATGACGTCGACGCCGGCGTCGATCTGCGCGACCGCCGCTTCCTTGGCCTTGGGCGGATCGAAGAACGAGCCGATGAAGGCGACCTTCTTCTTGATGTTGGGATTGACCTCCCTGGCGCCGGCGAAGAAGGCGTTGACCAGCCGGTTCACCTCCGGAATGCCCATCGCCGCGACGGCGCCGATCGTACCCGACTTCGACATCTTGCCAGCGATCATGCCCGAGAGATAGGCGGGCTCGTGGATCCAGTTGTCGAACACCCCGAAATTGGGTTCCGCCGGGCCGGCGCCGGAGCCGAACAGCCAGGCGGTCTTCGGGAACTGCTTGGCGGTGCGGCGCGATTCGCGCTCGGCGGCGAAGGCGTCGCCCAGCACCAGTTGGTAGCCGCCTTGCGCATATTCGCGCATGACGCGGCTGAAATCGGCGGTCTGCACCTTCTCCGACCATTTGTATTCGATGCCGAGTTCCTTCTCGGCCTTCTGCAGGGCGACATGGATCTGGTTGTCCCATGGCTCCTCGATCGGCGTGGCGAAGATCGCCGCCACCTTCAGCTTCTTGTCCGCCGCGAAGGCGGCGCCCGGCAGCATCGTTGCCGCCAAACTAAGCGCGCCCAGCTCCAGCACATTGCGTCGCGAAAGCCCTTCGCGTTTTATCTGCGATTTATTGTTCCGGTTTTCCATTGCATTCCCCTCTGTTCGACAGCCGTGTCGAGCCGGCTGTTCGTGAAAATGTCAGACGGGGAAGTATGGAACGACGCCAGACTTTTGTCCACGTGGTCAAATTTGAACCGCGCACCGGATTCTTGATCTTAGCCGGCCAAGCAAGGGCCGCCGATCAAACCCGTTCCAGCGCGATCGCGATGCCCTGGCCGACACCGATGCACATCGTGGCAAGCGCATAGCGGCCGCCGCGCTCACGAAGCTCCAGCGCCGCCGTGCCGGAGATGCGGGCGCCCGACATGCCCAGGGGATGGCCGAGCGCGATGGCGCCGCCATTCGGGTTGACGTGCGGTGCATCCTCGGCAATGCCGAGCTGGCGCAGCACGGCGATGCCTTGCGAGGCAAAGGCTTCGTTGAGCTCGATGACATCGAACTGTTTTGGTGTCAGGCCAAGCCGCGCGCAGAGTTTTTGCGTCGCCGGCACCGGGCCGATGCCCATGATGCGTGGCGCAATACCGGCGGCAGCGCCGCCGAGGATGCGGGCGATCGGCGTCAGGCCATACTTTTTCACGGCTGCCTCGGAGGCAACGATCAGGGCCGCCGCCCCGTCATTGACGCCGGAGGCATTGCCGGCCGTCACCGTGCCGCCCTGGCGGAACGGTGTCGGCAGCCTGGCCAGCGCATCGACCGTCGTGCCAGCACGGGGATGTTCATCCTTCGAGACGACAACCGCATCGCCCTTGCGCTGCGGGATCGTCACTGGCGTGATCTCCTTGGCCAGCCGGCCATTGGCTTGCGCGGCGACCGCCTTGTCCTGGCTGCGCACGGCAAAGGCATCCTGGTCCGCGCGGGAGATGGCGAACTCTTCCGCGACGTTCTCGCCAGTTTCCGGCATCGAATCGACGCCATACTGCTTCTTCATCAGCGGGTTGACGAACCTCCAGCCGATGGTGGTGTCGTAAATCTCGGCATTGCGCGAAAACGCCGTGTCGGCCTTGGGCATGACGAAGGGTGCCCGGCTCATCGATTCGACGCCGCCCGCGATCATCAACTCCGCTTCGCCAGCCTTGACAGCTCTGGCTGCGATGGTCAGCGCATCCATGCCGGAGCCGCACAGGCGGTTGACGGTGGAGCCCGGTACCTCCTTCGGCAAGCCGGCCAGCAGCAGCGCCATGCGCGCCACGTTGCGGTTGTCCTCGCCAGCCTGGTTGGCGCAGCCATAGACGACGTCGTCGACCGCCAGCCAGTCGATGCCGGGATTGCGCTCGACCAATGCTCTTAGGGGTATCGCGCCGAGATCGTCGGCACGCACGGAAGACAGCGAGCCGCCGAAGCGGCCGATCGGCGTGCGGATGTAGTCGCAGATATAGGCCTCGGCCATGTCATGCAGCCTTTGTTTTTCCGGTTCGCTCATGCGCCGCCTTGGTGCGGGCTTGCAGGTCGCGCAATGTCTTGAGTTCGAGTTCGCTTGGCGCCGGCGTTTCGTCAAGCGCCTCGCCGAACTTAACCACCCAGCCACAGCTTTCCTGCACCTGCTGGCGCGTGACGCCCGGATGCAGCGACACGACCGTGAATTCCTTGCTCACCGGGTCCGGCTTCCAGATGGCGAGGTCGGTGATCAGCAAGGTCGGGCCCGCAGTGTCGATACCAAGCCGCTTGCGATGATCGCCGCCCTCGCCATGGCCGAAGGAAGTGAAGAAGTCGATCTTCTCGACCATACCGCGCTTGCTCTGCGCCATGGTGATGTAGATCTCCTTCGACGACGTCGCGATTTCCGGCGCGCCGCCGCCGCCGGGCAGCCTGGTCTTTGGGTGAAAATAATCGCCGATGACCGTGGTGTTGATGTTGCCAAACTTGTCGAGCTGCGCCGCACCGAGGAAGCCGATCGAGATGCGCCCACCCTGCAGCCAGTAGCGGAACATCTCCGGCACCGCGACGGTGGTGACGGCGGTTTCGCACAATTCGCCATCGCCGATTGACAGTGGCAGCACGTCGGGCGCGGTGCCGATCGTGCCGCTCTCGTAAATCAAGGTGATGTCGGGCGCATGCGTCAGCCGCGCCACATTGCAAGCGGCGGATGGCGCGCCGATGCCGACGAAACAGACATCGTCATTGCGCAGCGCGCGGCTGGCGGCGATCGTCATCATCTCGTTGGGGGTGAAGCCCTGATTGTCGCTCATGCCGCTTTCCTCAGATGCTCGACCCGGGCCTCGAAATCGCCGGCACTCTTCTCGATGACGTTGGCCCGCATCCACGCCTGGAATTTCTCGCGGTCGGCGGCGATTTCGTCCCATTCGAGATAGGCGGCATTGTCGCGCGCATAATAGCCATGCGCGTAGGACGGATGCGAGCCTCCGGGCACGACCGATATCGCGGCAATCGTCCAGCGCGGCAGCACGGTCAGGTTGGGGTGCAGATCGTCGAAATTGTCGACCACTTCCTCGACCGTCACCACAGCGCGTTTGGCCGCCAGCACCGCTTCCTTCTGGATGCCGATGATGCCTTCGACCAGCACATTGCCTTTCTTGTCGGCCTTCTGCGCATGGATGAAGGTGACGTCAGGCCGGATCGAAGGAACAGCGGCCAGCACCTCGCCGGTGAACGGACAGGTGACAGACTTGATGTTCGGGTTGACCGCCGCGAGGCCAGCACCGCGATAGCCGCGAAACACCGCGCAGGGCAGGCCGGCAGCACCCGCTTCATAGGCGTTGGCCATGCCGGCATGGCTGTGCTCCTCGATTTCAAGTGAGCGCGGGAAACCGTTCTCGATGGCATCGCGGGCGCGGCGCAGCAGGCCGACGCCGGGATTGCCGACATAGGAGAAGACGATCTTCTTCGCCATGCCCATGCCGATCATCTGGTCGTAGATCAGGTCCGGCGTCATGCGGATCAAGGTCAGGTCGCGAAAACCCTGGCGGATCGCCTCATGCGCCGCTGCCGTCGGGATCAGATGGGTGAAGCCCTCGAAGGCAGCCGTGTCACCATCTTTCAAATTCTCGGCCACGGCCTGTTTGAGCGGCAGGAACTTGACCATCGCATCGGCTCCAGGCTGAGAAAGTTCGTATTGCGAACATATGTTTTATATGCGATACTTTCTATGCTGAGCAGAGGCGTGGAGTCAATCCTGACGCCGATGTCGTTCTGCGGAGACAAGATGGACGAAGAGGCTGTTTCCCGTGATCATGTCGGCTCGCTTGAACGCGGCCTTGCCGTCATGGAGATCCTGGCCCGCCATCCCTCGGGCATGACGTTGACTGAAATGGCCGAGGAAGCGGGCCTGACCCGCGCCGGCGCCCGCCGCTTCCTGCTGACACTCACCGCCGCCGGCTATGCAACACAAGCCGGCCGCGTGTTCTCGCTGTCGCCGCGCCTGCTGACGGTTGCCCGCACCTGGCTCGGCGGCGCCTCGCTATGGGCCTTCGCCGCCCCCATCATGCGCGCGGTCGCCGCACAACTGAACGAGGCCTGCTCTGCGGCCATCCTGTCGGGTGAGGATGTCGTCTATGTCGCCCGCATTCCCGGCCGCCGCATCCTCAGCGTGTCGCTCGATGTCGGCACCAGGCTGCCGGCCTATTGCACCTCTATGGGGCGCATCCTGCTGGCCGGGCTGACATCAGGGGAATTGGACGCATTCCTCGGCCAGGCGACCATCGAGAGACGGACGCCGAAGACGATCACCAACAGGCGTTTGTTAGCCAACGCCATCGCCAAGGCGAAGGCTGACGGCTTTGCCATCGTCGATGAGGAACTAGAACTCGGCCTGCGCTCGGTCGCCGTACCGATCCGCGACCGAGCGGAGCGCACGGTCGCGGCCATCAACGTCTCGACCCAGTCGGCACGATTTTCGGTCGCGGAGATGGAGCGGGAGATACTGCCGGCGCTACTGGAGGCCAGGCAGCGGATTGAGGATTTCTTTGTGGTTTAAGAAGCTTCATCCAACCTTCGACGTCGGCGGGACAGCACCCCCCTCTGGCCTGCCGGCCATCTCCCCCGCAAGGAGGGAGATCAGCTGTTATCGCTGTTATCGCGGCTTTCGCCAATCTACACCGTTATAGGGTGATCGCAGCGCTGAACCTGCCAATCTCCCCCCTTGCGGGGGAGATGTCCGGCAGGACAGAGGGGGGTGTGAAGGATCGCTACGGTACTATTTGTGCCGTTCAGCAACGCCCCCTCAATGCTTGATGCGATCCCGCATCGCATACCAAAGCATGCCCAGCACATAGAGCGGACCGCGCAGCGCCGTGCCGCCCGGGAACGGCATCGGGGTCAGCGTCGAGAACAGATCGAGCCGCGAGACATCGCCGGTGATCGCTTCGGCCAGCAGCTTGCCGGACAGCGTCGACAGGATGACGCCCTTGCCGGAATAGCCATGCGCGAAATAGACCTCGCCATAGTGCCCGACGTGCGGCAGCCGCGATGTCGTCACCGACACAAGCCCGCCCCAGGCATGATCGATGCGGCAGCCCTTGAGCTGCGGAAAGGTCTTTTCCATATGCGGCCGCACGAAGCCGGCGATATCGGCCGGCGGTGAAGGCGTGTAGCGCTCGCCGCCGCCGAACAGCAGGCGTCCATCCGCCGACATCCGGTAGTAGTTGACGACGAAGCGGGTATCGGAGACCGCGACATTGGCCGGGATGACGTTGCGCTTGCCCTCAAGCGGCTCGGTGGCGACGATGTAGTTGCCGACCGGCATGATGCGGCTGTTGACGCGCGGCTCCAGCCCGTTGAGCAGAGCGTCACCCGCCAGCACGACATGTCTGGCCCGAACCGATCCCTTTGCGGTCGAGACCCGGATCGAAGGCTCACGCTCCAGCCGCACGGCGACCGAATTCTCGTGGATGGTGACGCCGGCAGCAACCGCTGCGCGGGCAAGGCCGAGCGTATAGTTCAGCGGATGCATGTGGCCGCCGAGCGGCTCATACATCGCGCCATGGTAGGGTGTATCGACCTTGGCTCGGGCTTTAGCCGCCGATAGGATTTCCGCATGCGGGAACTTCATCACCGTGGCCAGGCACTCGGCCTCTTCCTCGAGATCCCTAAGGTCGGAGCCGTTGACCGCGCCGACCAGATGGCCGGTCAGCCTGAGATCGCAGTCGATGGCATGCCGCTCGATAATATCGAGCACCAGCCCGCGCGCCTCGAAGGCAAGATCGAACAGCACCTTTGCCCGCTCGGACCCGTAGAGTTTGACCAACCCCTTGGCGCCCTTGCGCAGGCCGGGGATCATCTGGCCGCCATTGCGTCCCGAAGCCCCCCAGCCAATCTTGCCGCCTTCGAGCAGCACCACCTTCAGCCCGCGCTCGGCGGCGTGAAGGGCGGCGGACAACCCTGTGCAGCCGCCGCCGACCACCACCAGGTCGGCATCGACATCGCCGGCGAGCGCCGGATGGTCCGGCGCCGGATTGGCGGTGGCGACATAATAGGATTTGGCGATATCGAGGCCCGAATTGAAGCCCGTTGAACTGGAAGCCATGGTCACACCTTCAGCAGAAGGTGGTCGCGTTCCCAGCTCGTCACCACGCCCTGGAACAGGTCGAGCTCGACGCTCTTGACGCGCAGATAGGTCTGGAAGAAATCCCCGCCGAGCAGTTCCCGCACCGGCTCACATGCCTCGAAACGATCGAGCGCCTCCTCCATCGTTTTCGGCAGCGTGCTCTTGATCTTGTAGGCATTGCCCGACGCTTCGGCCGACCGCGCCAGTTTCTGTTCGACGCCGAGATAGCCGGCGAGAAGCGAGCCGGCGATCGCCAGGTAAGGATTGGAATCAGCACCCGGCAACCGGTTCTCCACCCGCCGCGCGGAGCGGCCGCCGGCCGGCACGCGCAGGCCGCAGGAACGGTTGTCATGCGACCATTCGATGTTGGCCGGCGCGCTGTGGTTGGGTCTTATGCGGCGGAACGAGTTCACGTTCGGTGCGAACAGCGGCATGATTTCCGGGACATATTTCTGCAGGCCGCCGATGAAATGGCCGAACATCTCGGTGTCGGCATCGTCGCTGCCTGCAAACAGCGTCCTGCCAGCCTCGTCGATGACCGACATGTGCAGATGCATCGAGCTTCCCGCCTGTGCGGCAATCGGCTTGGCCATGAAGGTGGCGTGCATGCCGCTTTGCTGCGCAGCCTGGCGCGTCAGCCGCTTGAACAGCAGCACCTTGTCGGCCAGCGGCAGCGCATCGCCATGCAGGAAGTTGATCTCCAGCTGTGCCGTGCCCGATTCATGGATCAGCGTGTCGAGTGGCAGTCCGGCCGCCGCCGCATAGTCATAGACGCGCCGGATCACCGGCTCGAACTCCTCGAGCGCGGCCATGTCATAGGGATGCTGCACACCCTCGGCACGGCCATTGGCGCCGATCGGCGCGGTCAGCGGCTGGTCGGGATCGGGATTGGGCGCGGTCAGATAGAATTCCAACTCCGGCGCCACCACCGCCCGCCAGCCGCGCTTGGCGTAGAGATCGAGCACGGTGCGCAGCACATGGCGCGGCGAGGCCATCCAGGGCCGGTCGTCCATATGGAAGGCATCGGCAAAGACATAGGCCTTGCCGGCGCTGGCACCGGGTGCCAGGCACAGCGTCGATACATCAGGCACCATGCGCATGTCGGGGTCCGAATAGGCAAAGCCCTCGTCGACCGAACCGGAATAGCGGCCGTCGATGCTGACCAGGAAAGCGCTGCTCGGCAGGTAGAGCGCGCGGTCTTCAAGCGCCTGGAGGAATTTGGCCGTAGGCAGCGCTTTGCCGCGCAGCACGCCGTTCATGTCGGGCACCAGGCATTCGACCTCGTTTATGCCGTGCCGGGCCAGCCAGATCTTGGGGTCGTTACCGCCAAGGAGCGAGATATTCGTATCGTTGTCAGGCATTTCGTTCATGTCCGTATCAGAGAGAGTATGGCTTGCGCGGCCGCATCCGTTCCAGGTTTCAGCGCCATTTGGGCTGCATTGTCCTTGAGGCGGGTGCGCATGGCATCGTCGGCCAGCAGGCCGAGAATGGCTCTCTCCAACACTCCTTCGGTCCAGGCGTCACGGCCGATATGGTCTCCGACGCCGGTCTCTCCGGCGCGCCGCGCATTGTCGTGCCCATCCCAGCAATAGGGCATGATCAGCGACGGCACGCCGAAGCGCAGCGCCTCGCAAAAGCTGTTGTTGCCGCCATGATGAATGAACAGATCCGACTTCGCCACGACCGAGGGCTGCGGAAACCAGGCGTCGAGATAGACATTGTCGGGCACCGCGCGATAGGCGTCGCGCAGGCCGCCGGCATTGACGATGAAGCGGGCCGGCAGCCTGTCGAACACCGCCAGCATGCGCTCGATCAGCCCGACATCCATGGCGCCGAGGCTGCCGAAGCTGACATAGACCAGCGGCCCGCCATTGCGCGGAAAAACCGGCACCTCGAACGGCCCTTCCGAACGCACACAGCCTTCGAGATAGACGAAGCGGGCCGGGTCGAGCGGCTCGGCGCGCTCGCGGCGCACGATCGTCGGGGTCAGCAGCAAATTGAGGTCGGGCGACGTCTCCAGGAACAGGCCCTTCGGCAGCGGCGCCAGGCCGGCATCCATCCGAAAGCGGTTGAAGCGGTCATGCGCCGGTGCCGAGGCCGTGAGATAGCGGGCCTCGAACGCCGCGCGTTGCGGGTCGTCGGCGCCAAGTCCCGACAGATAGGGTGGCACATTGGCATCCGGAAGCTCGGTCTCGGCGCAGGAGACGACGCGCACCCAGGGGCAGCCGGCGGCGGCGATCGCCGGGAACATGATGACATTGTCGAGCACCACCGCGTCCGGCTTCAGCCGCGCCAGCAATTGGCGCAGCGGCGTCTCGGCATTGACCGCGGTGTCGACGATGGCCTGCCAGGTTGGCGCGACATAGGTTTCCAGCTGGTCGATCGGGCTCAGCCGGAAATGCGGCAGGTGCCGGCGCACGAAAGCCTGCCAGTAGCTCTGGCGTTCGCTGTCGCTCAGCGGCTCTTCTGTCGGCAACTGGTATTCCTGGAAACCATAGTCGGCAAAGACGCCGGAAAAGCCGGCATGGCAGATGAAGACGGGCCGGGCGCCTCTCGCGCGCAACGCCTGCGCGATGCCGACGCAATTCAACGCCGCGCCGAAGCTTGCTTCGGGGAACAGCGCGATGGTCGGGCTGGCTTTACGCGTCAATTAATCCTCGTCAATCCGGCCGGCTGATCATGCCGAACAGGGCAGGCGCCCCGCGACTGGCCGCTTGCGGTCGCTGGTTGCGGGAGAGCCGCAGGTGGACGCGCAGCAGATCGGCAGCCACCTCATACTGCAGGCTTTCAAGATGGTCGAGTATAACAAGGTGTTCGCGCAGCGATTGCCGCAACCGGAAGACGTTGACGCCGGCATAGATGCCCGGCAGCCGGCGCAGCCTGAGGTGATCGGCGAGTGCGTCGGCCACGAAGCGGTTGGCGCAGCCTTCGGCGAGCATGCCATGAAAATCGATGTCCAGCCGCTGGAACTCGCGTGTGTCGAAGGCGGCGTCCGGCAGCGCCACCAGCGCTTCCATGCCCTGGCGCAACGTCGCCGCCCGCGCGCCATCCAGCCGGAAACCCGGCGTCAGGATGGCCGCGGGCTCCAGCAGCAGACGGAATTCATAACTGTCGCCTTGCGCCTCCGGATCGTCTGGCGTGCGTCGAAACAGCCAGGACTGGCCGGGCGCACGGTCCAACAAATTCTCTTCGGTCAGTTTGTTGAGCGCTTTTAGTACCGTCTTTCGGTCGGAACTGTAGCGCCGCATCAACCCCGCAACGGTCACTGTCTGGTCCAGCCGCCGCGCCGACCGGTCGCGCAGGATCGCCTCGGCCAGCTCGTCCTCCTCGGCAGCGGGCAATTCCGTGGCGACCGAAGCCTGCGCGGTGAGGTCGATGGCCAGATGATACCCGGAATCCGCCTCCCAGCGTACGACGCCTCGCTCCGCAAGCAGGCCGAGCGCTGCCCGCACCGGTGTGCGGGAAACATTGCACAGCGAGGCGATCTGCTGCTCCGGCAAGCGTGCGCCGGGCCCAAAGCCGCGCTGCCGCGCCACATCCAGGATGCGCTGCGCCAGATCGAGATGGTTGGTGCGAGGTCGTCTGGCTACGGCTTGCATGACTGGTCCAGTGGAAAACGACATGACCGCATTGATTTGACCGATCGCCCCCACGGACGCAATCGGCCAGATTCCTCGGTCGCTTGACAAATTATGGATTGACGTACTTTTTTCTGCAATAGTACTGTCAGGACAATCGGCGAGAAAAAGACCGAGGGAACAGGATCGAGGCAGCGGCAAGTCGCAGGCGTTGGTCCGGCGAATGAAATTCGACGATCAACCGGAATGGGAGTCTGTCATGACCGCTACCAGCCTGCGGCGCCGTGCGCTGAAAACATCTTCGCTCGCACTTGGCCTGGCCTTGGCGCTGTCCGCGCCGGCGATGGCTGCTGATCTCGTCATTTCCAACTGGGATGGCTACATGGCGCCCGACGCGATGGCCGCCTTCAAGACCGCGACCGGCGTTTCGGGTGAAGTGGTGGTGCACGCCACCAATGAAGAGATCATGGGCAAGCTGATCGCCGCCGGCGGCAAGGGCTATGACGTGGTCTTTGTCTCCTCGCCCTTCGCCGAGGTGCTGAACAAGCTCGGCCTGACCGAACCGATCGACCACACCAAGATACCGAACCTCGCCAACCTCTATCCGGAAGCAACCAAGCTGCCTCACGATGCCGGCAATGCATTCTCGGTGCCCTACACCTGGGGCACCACCGGCCTCTGCTATCGCTCGGACCTGATGAAGGTCGCACCAACCAGTTGGAGCGACCTGCTCGCGCCCTCCGACGAATTGAAGGGCAAGACCACCATGCTGGCGACCGACCGTTGGCTGCTGGCCGCCGGCCAGCTCGACAAGGGCTATTCGGTCAACGAAACCGACCCGGCCAAGATGGCTGAGGTCAAGGATCTGCTGATCTCGGCCAAGAAGACCCTGCTCGCCTATGACGACACCACCTTCTATTCCAAGCTGGTGTCCGGCGAGGCGCTGATGGTGCAGGCCTGGGACGGCTGGTGCAATTACGGCATCGCCGAAAAACCCGAGATCAAATACGTCATTCCCAAGGAAGGTTCGGACCTCTGGGTCGACACGATGGTGGTGATGAAGGCCTCCGCCAACAAGGACGCCGCCTTCCAGTTCATCAACTTCATGCTCGACGCCAAGAACCACGCCTGGGCAGCGCAGAACATCGACTACAAGGTGCCGAACAAGCCGGCCATGGAAAGCCTGCCTGCCGATTTCCTGGCCAAATTCCCCAACATGGCGATGCCGGTGGCCGACCTCGTCAAGTTCGAGCAATTGCGTGACGTCGGCGACGCCCAGCGCGACTATTCGAAGATCGTCAGCGAGATCAAGGCGGCGCAGTAGGGACTGTTCCAGCAGCATCTTGGAATCAAGCTTGCGTTCCGTGTCGCCCCCCTCTGGCCTGCCGGCCATCTCCCCCTCAAGGGGGGAGATTGGCTGTGGCATTGCTTTCGCCAATCTTCGATTTTTCAAAGTAAGCGAAAGGTTGGAACTGCCGATCTCCTCCCTTGAAGGGGGTAAGAAGTGGTCCGCGCAACGGACGGAAAGCCAATTGCTTGGCTTTCCGAACGACGAACGCCCGAAGCGAAAGCGAAAGGCCGGGTCCGGCAGGGCAGAGGGGGGCATTTCGTGAAGCACCTACCCTCTCGCTCCTCCTTGCTGATGGCCCCGGCGCTGGTCTGGCTGACCGCACTGATGGTGGTGCCGTGCGCGCTGGTGCTGGCGCTCGCCTTCTTCCGGCGCGGCATCTATGGCGGCATCGACTACACCTTCACGCTGGAGAATTTCGGGTTGGTTTTCGACCCGCTCTATGCCGGCATCTTCCTCAATTCGGCGCGCATCGCCGGCACCGCCACCCTGATCGCGGTGGTGATCGGCTATGCCGCCGCCTACGCCATCGCAGCCGCCCCGCGCCGGTGGCAGCCGGTGTTTCTGTTCTTCGCCGTGCTGCCGTTCTGGTCCAACTACCTGATCCGCACCTACGCCTGGATCGTGCTGCTCAACCGCGAAGGCCTGATCACGCAGTTGTTGCGCTGGTTCGGTTACACCGGCGAGCCGCCATCGATGCTCTATACGGAAGGCGCGGTTATCGCCGGTCTGGTCTACAACTATCTCCCCTTCGTCATCCTTGCCTGTTACGCGCCGCTGTCGCGCCTCAACCCGGAACTGGCCGAAGCCTCGCGTGACCTCGGCGCCTCCGCCGCCACCACATTCCGGCGTGTCATCCTGCCGCTGACCAGGCCGGGCATCGCCGCCGGCGCGGTGTTCGTTTTCGTGCTGTCGATCGGCAATTTCGTCACGCCCGCGCTGCTTGGCGGCGGCCGTTTCCAGATGATCGGCAACCTCGTCTACGACCAGTTCCTGACCGCCAACGACTGGCCGTTCGGCGCCGCGCTCGCGATGGCGCTGATCGCCATCATGCTTCTGGTGCTGATGGCGCAGGCGCTCGCCGCCAATCGCGCCTCGGGCCACGCCGCGCAAGCCGGCGGAGACACCGATGGCTGAGCGCTCTCCCGCCACGCGGCGCACGCTCTGGGTCGTGCTCAGCCTCGTCTTCGCTTTCCTTTACATCCCGATCGCCGTGCTGGTGGCGCTGTCCTTCAACGAAGGCGGGCTGCCGACGGCGTGGTCGGGCTTTTCGCTGAAATGGTACGCCTCGCTGGCCGGCAATTCGGCGATCCTCTCCGCCGCGCTCAACACGCTGATCGTCGCGCTGGTCTCGACGACAATCGCGACCTTGCTCGGTACCTTGCTGGCGATTGGCATCGAGATGCGCCGGCAATACGGCAAGGGGCTCGAAGCGTTGATCTTCGCGCCGATGATCATTCCCGACATCGTGCTGGCGATCGCGCTGCTGTCGTTCTTCTCGATGCTCGATCTGACCATGGGCCTGCACACGATCATCCTCGCCCATGTCGTCTTCAATCTCGCCTTCGTCTGCTCGGTGGTGCGCGCAAGGCTGAAGAGCTTCGACTGGTCGATCGTCGAGGCCTCGGCCGATCTCGGCGCCTCCGCGCTCACCACCTTCCGGCGGGTGACATTGCCGGTTATCGCGCCGGCGGTGATCGCAGGCGCGCTGCTCGCCTTCACGCTTTCGGTCGACGAGTTCATCATCGCCTTCTTCACCGCCGGCGCCGGGCGCGCCTCGACGACGCTGCCGATGCAGATCTACGCGATGATCCGCTTCGGCATCACGCCGGAGATCAATGCGCTGGCGACCATCGTCATGGCGGTCTCGATCACCGCGCTGACCCTGTCGCAGCGGCTCAACCGTGGGATCATAGGCCAATGAGCGAACCCCGCACGCTTCTGGCCATCGATCATGTGTCGAAAAATTTCGGCCGGATAACCGCCGTCGATGGCATCTCGCTCGACATCCGCGAGAATGAGTTCTTCGCGCTGCTCGGCCCGTCGGGCTGCGGCAAGACCACGCTGCTGCGCATGCTGGCCGGCTTCGAGACGCCCAATGACGGGCGCATCCTGCTCGACGGCCGCGACATTGCCAAAACCCCGCCCAACAGGCGGCCGGTCAATCTGATGTTCCAGTCCTACGCGCTGTTTCCGCATATGAGCGTCAGGGCCAACGTCTCCTACGGCCTCGAAATGGAGCGCTTGCCGGCCGCCGAAATCCGCTCCCGCGTCGACGCCATCCTGGCGACGACCGAGCTTGTCCCCTTCGCCGACCGTAAGCCGGAGCAATTGTCGGGTGGCCAGAAGCAGCGCGTCGCGCTGGCCCGCGCACTGGTCAAGCGGCCCCGGCTGCTGCTGCTCGACGAGCCGCTTGGCGCGCTCGACAAGAAACTGCGCGGCGCCATGCAGCTGGAATTGAAGCGCCTGCAGCATGAGGTCGGCATCACCTTCGTCATCGTCACCCACGACCAGGAAGAATCGCTTGTGATGGCCGACCGCATGGCGGTGCTCAAGGACGGCAAGCTGCTGCAATGCGACACGCCGCACGCGATCTATGAGCATCCGGCCGACCGTTTCGTCGCCGACTTCATCGGCGTGATGAATTTTGTGCCGGGCAAGGCCGCCACCGATGGGGTTGTCGCCGCGAATGGCGCGCCAATATCCGGCAAGGTTCCAGCAACGCTCTCGCCCGGCGCATCCGCTGTCGCTTCGGTGCGGCCGGAGCGCATCCGGCTGTTCCCAGAAGCTCAGACCGCCAACCGCACCACCGGCACGGTCGAGGCGCTGGCCTATCAGGGGCTCGACCTGCAGTTGCATGTCCGCACGGGCCTGTCGCCAAAGCCGTTCCTGGTGCGCGTCACCGCTGATGCCGCAGACCGCCGGCCGGTCGCATCGGGCGATCAGGTCGAACTCGGCTGGGACGCCGCCGATGTCAGAGTTTTCGCAGAATAAAGGAGAGGCCTGATGGCGCAGAAGACGATCGCGTTTTTTCCAGAAGCAGCTTATGGCCCGGCGCTCAATTCCGTCGGCATCGCCCAGGCGGTCGAGGCGCGCGGCCATAAAGCGGTGTTCCTGTCAGATCCCGGCTTCGTCGACGTCTACAAGGGCTACGGCTTCGAGGCCCATCCGGTGAACCTGTCCGAGCCGATGCCGCCCGAGCAGATGGCGAAATTCTGGGAGGATTTCATCAACGGCCACATCCCGAACTTCCGCAAATCGCCCTACGACCAGGTCGACAACTACGTCAAGGATTGCTGGACGGCGATCGTCGACAGCGCAAAATGGGCGCAGAAGGATCTGCCGCGCGTTCTCTCAGCTATCAAGCCGGATGTGATCTGCGTCGACAACGTCATCCTGTTCCCGGCGATCAAGCAGTTCGGCAAACCCTGGGTGCGCGTCATCTCCTGCTCGGAAAACGAGATCGACGACGAGGACATCCCGCCGCATCTCTCCGGCTGCGGCGAGAACGACCATGCCGGTCACCAGCGCTACCGCGATCATTTCAACGCGGTGATCAAGCCGATCCATGACGACTTCAACGCCTTCCTCGCCGCCAACAACGAGGCGCCTTATCCGATCGGCCAGTTCTTCGAGGCGTCGCCCTATTTGAACCTGCTGCTCTATCCCGAAGCGGCAAAGTTCAAGCGCCGCCATCCGCTCGACCCGGCAAAGTTCCAGTATCTGGAAGGCTGCGTGCGGCAGGAGAAACCCTACACGGTGCCGACATTCGCCAAAAACAATGACGGGCCGCTGCTCTATGTCTCCTTCGGCAGCCTCGGCGCCGGCGATGTCGAGCTGTTGAAGCGCATCATCGCGACGCTGGGCATGACGCGCTACCGGGCGCTGGTCAATGTCGGCGGCTACAAGGACCAGTACACGGACGTGCCCGGCAATGTCATCGTCGAGAGCTGGTTCCCGCAGCCTTCGGTCATCCCGCAGGTCGATGCTGTCATTCACCATGGCGGCAACAACTCGTTCACCGAGTGCCTCTATTTCGGCAAGCCGGCGATCATCATGCCCTATGTCTGGGACGGCCACGACAACGCCACCCGCGTCGAGGAAACCGGCCACGGCTTCGGCATGCCGCGCTACGATTGGACCGATGCCGAGCTGGCTGCCAGGGTCGAAACCTGCCTGTCCGATCCCAAGATGAAGGCCAAGCTGGCAAAGACCTCGGCACAGATGCAGGGGCAGAATGGGCCGGAGAAAGCGGCGGGTTTGTTGGAGGCGCTGCTGTGATTGAAGTCGTTGATACGCCGAGCCTGAGCACCCCCCTCTGGCCTGCCGGCCATCTCCCCCGCAAGGGGGGAGATTGGCAGCTTCGCCACAGGGTCTCACTCTGCAATCCCGGTGATTGGCGAAAGTCGAGACGACATCCGATCTCCACCTCTGCGGGGGAGATGGCCGGCAGGCCAGAGGGGGGTGCCCTGGCGCAGCATATGAATAGCAACCATCGCGCAGGAGCCTCCGCATGACCTCCTCCGCACCACACCTCCACCACGCCTCCACCCGAACCGATCTCGTCGACTGGGGCGCCCAACCCGACGCATTGTCAGGCACTTCGCACTCGACCGGCAGGCTCGTGCACAAGGGCCCGAACAACCAGCCGGAATCCGGTATTTGGGTGTGCACGCCGGGGCGCTGGCGCCTCAATATCCCGCGCGATGAATTGTGCCATTTCGTCGCCGGCCGCGCGACCTACCGGTCAGATGTCGGTGAGCTGATAGAAATCTCCGCCGGAACTGTGGTCATGTTCCCGGCTGGCTGGACAGGCGAATGCACCGTGCATGAAATCATGCGCAACGTCTACATGCTGGCCTGACCACGGAGCTTGACGACATGCCGACACCGCACTGGCCGAAGGCCTCGAGCGTGGAACTGGAGGACTGGGGCGCGGGCAGCAACACGCTCGCCGGTTCGCCGCGCGCCTCGGGCAGGGTCCTGTCCCGGAACCCGGACGGATCGAGCGAATGCGGCCTCTGGTCGTGCACGCCTGGCACGCGAAAGGTCGCCTTTGCCGCCGACGAGTTCTGCCACTTCCTGTCAGGGGACGGCAGCTACGTCCATGACGACGGCGAAGATATCCCGGTCGGGGCCGGCACGCTTGTGTTCTTCCCCGCCGGCTGGAACGGCATCTCCATCATCACGCAAACGCTGACCAAGGCCTTCATGTGCCGATGAGCTTCAAGGAAATCGATATGACAACGCCCATCATGAAATCCCCGCTCGCCATTACCGACCTCGTCGACTGGGGTGTCATCCCAACAATGATCGAGGGTGAGTCCCACACCTCGGGCAAGCTGCTGCACAAGGGGCCGGAGGGCCGCTCCGAATGCGGGCTTTGGGTCTGCACACCAGGCAAATGGCATTGCCATGTCACCCGCGACGAGTTCTGCCACTTCCTCGAAGGGCGCTGCACCTACGTGCATGAATCCGGCGAGGTGATCGAGATCGAGCCGGACACCGCAGCCTTCTTTCCGCAGGACTGGAAAGGCGTCTGCACCGTCCATGAGACGATCAAGAAAGTCTACATGATCCGCTGAGCGGATCCGAGAGGATGTCCATGGATTTCTCAGCTGACCGGCCGGCTTTCTTCGTCAACCCGGATTACCGGCCGATGGCCGGCACAAACAAACCGGTGATCGATCCGGCGACGCTGGAAACCGTCGGGGCGATCGCTGCGGCCACCGACGGCGAGATCGATGCCGCGCTCACGGCGGCGACCAGGGCGCAGGCCGCCTGGAAAAAGTTCGACGCCAAGAGCCGCGCCAAGCACCTGCATGCCGTCGCCAACGCCATCGAGGCGGCGGACTTCACCCGCTGCGCCGAGCTGATGGTGCGCGAAATGGGCAAGCCCTACCCCGAAGCGATCGGCGAGATCGCCAACTGCGCGCCGATCTTCCGCTACTACGCCGAGATGGCGCGCGACGATGCCGGCAAGATCGCCGGCACGACACAGGCCGGTTCGTTCCAGTATGCGCGCTACGAGCCCTATGGCGTCTCCGTCCACATCATGCCCTACAATTTTCCGATCCTGCTGATGTGCTGGACGGTCGCCGCATCACTCGCCGCCGGCAATGCCTGCATCATCAAGCCGGCCGAGGCGACGACGCTGTCGACGCTGGACTACATGACCGTGTTCCGCTCGCTGCCGGAGGGGCTGGTCTCCTGCCTGCCTGGTGGAGCGACCACGGCGCAAGCGCTGATCGCCTCCGAACGCACCCACGCGGTTGCCTTCACCGGCTCGGTCGCCGCCGGGAAGGCGGTGGCGGTGGCCTGCGCCGAACGCATGAAGCCTTGCGTCATCGAGGCCGGCGGCAGCGATCCGCTTATCATCAGCCAACACGCGCCGCTCGATGTAGCGGCGGCCGGCAGTGTCACCGCGGCCTTCCACCTTACCGGCCAGGTCTGCACCTCGGCCGAGCGCTTCTTCGTGGTCGATGCCGTTCATGATCGTTTCGTCGCGCTGTTCGCCGAAAAGACGCGTGCCCTGCGTGTCGGCAATGGCATGGACAAGACCGAGATCGGCCCGATGGTCAGCGAAGCCGCGCGGGCCAAGGTTATGCGTCTTGTCGACGATGCCATTGCCCACGGCGCCGAGGCGATCACCGGCGGACGCATCCCGCCTGCGCACAACACCGGCTGGTTCTACGAGCCGACGATCCTGACCGGCGTCACCCCGGACATGGCCATCGTGCGCGAGGAATGCTTTGGACCGGTCGCCGCCATCTGCCGGGTCAGGGATTTCGATGAGGCGATCCGGCTTGCCAATGACAGCCCGTTCGGGCTCGGCGCCTCTGTCTTCACCACCGATCTGGCCGAGGCGCATGAGGCAGCCGAAAGGCTCGAGGCCGGAATGGTCTGGGTCAACAACCCGCTGATCGACAATGACGCTCTGCCCTTCGGCGGCTGGAAGGCCTCGGGCCTTGGCCGCGAGCTTGGCCGCCAGGGGCTGGATGCCTTCCGCCGCTCCAAAATGGTGATCATCGACCACAAACCGACAATCCAGGAATGGTGGTATCCCTATCCCGACAGCTGGTTCCGCGCGACCGGCGGCCGCAAGCACGTCTGAGTGTTTCGAACCTCGCCAGCTCCGGATGCCAGTCCATGGCCGGGAAAAAGAAAGATGCCGCCGGGCGAAGTCCGGCGGCATCTTTCTTCGATTGGCTACTGCCGTTTCAACGGCAAGTCGTTACGGCGTCGTTTCTGCTTCCATCGCGGCAGCCGTCTGGTCGATCTTGCCGGCAAGGACCCCTTGGGCCCAGGCCGTGACGTCGTCGTCGACCGGCTTGTTGGCCATGTCCGTCAGCGCCGCGTCGAGCGATGCATCATCGGTGCCGACCTCTGCCGCGGCAGCCGCCTCATTGGCGGCGGTGACCTCTGCCTCCTGGGCAGTGATTTCGGCCTGCAGATCCGTTATCTTCCCAGGCAAGGCCGCCTGATCCTCGGGCGTCATGGCGGCAATCTGCTCGGGCGTCAGCGACGTCAGCGCGGTCAACTGAGAATTCAGCGCATCCAGCTTCTCCTGGGCCGCCTCAGCGGCGGCCTCGGCGACCTTGGCTTTCGCGGACTGCGTCACGAAAGCCTGGATGGCGGCGAACTTCTTGCTCTTCGAGTTCATATAGGCGTTGATGTTGCGCTGAAGCGAGTTCAGCCGGCCGAGCTTGGCGTGGATGTTCTTCTCCTTGGGAACCGACGAGACCTTTGTGGTCTTGTCGACCGTGGTGTCGTCCGTTTTGGCCTTTGCCACCTGCCCCCGAGCCGAGGAAGACTTGCCGTGCGAAGCGCCGCTCTTGCCATTGCTATTGCCGCCGTTACCGCCGGCATTTCCCCCGCCGTTGCCGTTGCCGCCGGCATTGCCACCGCCATTGCCGCCGCCGTGGCCGTTGCCGCCGGCTATCGCCGGAGATGCCAGAAGCGCCAATGCGGCAAGCGCCGCGAACAGAGTTTTTCGGTTTGTCATGGTAATCTCCTCGGGGAATCGCCGCCCTTCGCCCAACCGCTAGGCGACCGTCGTATGAGGAATTACTAATTGTACAGAGTAAACTTTAGACAAATGTTGTCTCAATACGCGATCTGACAACCCGCCGGCACCATAACCATTTGATATTAAACACAAATCAACGCTCTTGATCGGCCATGGCACTGAAGTCCCATGCCGGCCGGACCATAGTCCTATCAGCCGACCAGCGGCACCAGGAAGGTCGTAGAGCAGTGTATTGGAAAGGCGCTGAAATAAAGGAGGTTGGTGACGAAAGCACAAGTCTCAGCCGATACTTTCACCGCCGTCGATCACCAGCGCCTGGCCGGTCATGAAGGATGAGCGGTCGGAGACGAGGAACAGGATCGCTTCCGCGATCTCATCGGCGCTGGCCCAGCGTCCCATCGGAATCTTGGTGCGGACATAGGTTTCGATCGCCTGGCGTCCGCCCATCTGGGCGATGAACGGTTCGTTGAACGGCGTGTCGACCCAGCCCGGACAGAGCGCGTTGACGCGGACATTGTGCCGGGCATAGTCGAGCGACATCTGCCGCGTCATTGCCACCACCGCGTGTTTGGAGGTGGCGTAGGCGATCATCTCGCGGTCGTAGAACACACCCGAATTGGAGGCGGTGTTCAGGATGACGCCGTTGCCTCGTGCGATCATCGACGGCATGACCATCCTGGCCGCCAGGAACTGCGCCCGCACATTGACCCGCCATGACGCGTCCATGCCGCCGACCTCGACCTCGGTCAGCGTTCCCCCGACCTGGATGCCGGCGTGATTGTGCAGGATGTCGATGCGCCCGTGCCTCTCGATCGTGCCGGCAATGAGCTTTTCCAGCGCCCCATCGTCCGCGACATCGGTCGCGATCGCCTCGGCCTGCCCGCCCATTGCCCGCATCTCCGAAGCCGTTGCTTCGCCAGCGGCCTGATCCCTGTCGGCGATGACGACCACCGCGCCTTCCCTGCCCATGATCATGGCGCCGGCGCGCCCGATGCCGGAGCCGGCGCCTGTCACCACGGCGATGCGGTCTTTGAGGATCATGATGCGACTTTCAGTTCGACGGCTTGCGCTGGCGCAATTGCCATTGGGCAAGCACCACGAGCAGCACGGAGGCGACGAGCACGATCGTCGCGATGGCATTGATCTCCGGCGTCACGCCGCGCCGGATCGACGCGAAGACATAGATCGGCAGCGTCGTCTGCGCCCCGGCGACGAAGAAGGCGATGATGAAATCGTCGAAGGAAAACGTGAAGGCGAGCAGGAAGCCGGCAACGATGGCCGGCATGATCTGCGGCAGCACGATCGAGCGGAACGTCGTCAACGGCGTGGCGTAGAGATCGCTCGACGCCTCGACCAGATTGCGGTCGAGGCTGCCGAGCCGCGTGCCGACGATCATCGTCACCAGCGCCATGGAGAACAGGCCGTGCGCTGCGATGATCGAGCCGTAACCGAGCGCGAGGCGCGGCGGCTGGTCGTCGGGCCAGATCGAGGCGAGGAACGGATTGACGACCGTGAACAGCTGGACGAGCGCGACCAGCGTCGAAATGCCGATGACGACGCCCGGAACGACGATCGCGGCGCCCAGAAGCGCATCGAAGACCGCGCGTGTTCTGATGCCGACACGCGCCAGGCCGAGTGCCGCCGCAGTGCCGCACAACGCCGCCAGCAAGGCGCTGGTGGTAGCGATGAACAGGCTGTTCTTCAGCGCTTCGACCAGGAACGGGTTCGCCAGCGCCGTACCGTACCACTGAACCGAAAAGCCGGTGAACTCGCTGGCATGGCGGCCGGCATTGAAGGAGAACAGCACGACCAGGGCGATCGGCAGATAGAGGAAAGCGAAGACGGCAATGACGAAGGTGCGCATCAGATCAAATCCACCCGGCGAGCGCCCGAAACCCGGGTCGAAATGCGGTTGGCGGCAATCAGCACCACCACCGAGACCAGCACCAGCGTGATCGCGATGGCCGATCCGAACGGCCAGTTGCGCGATTGCAGGAACAGGTCGACCAGTGCGTTGCCGATGAAGAACACCTTGCCGCCGCCAAGCAGCGTCGGGATCAGATATTCGCCCAGCAGCAGGATCATGACCAGCGAGAAGCCGGTCATCACGCCCGGCAGCGACAGTTTCAGGGTCACGCCGAGGAAGGTCGAGAGCGGCGTGGCGCCAAGATCGGCGGAGGCCTCCAGCAGCCGGCGGTCGAGCCGCTCGAGGCTGACATAGATCGGCAGGATCATCAGCGGCAGATAGCCGTAGACGATGCCGAGCAGCACTGCGCCCGGCGTATTGATCAGCCTGACATCCTCGAACCCGATATAAGCAAGCAATGCCGGGATGCCGCGCCCGCCTAGCACATACATCCAGGCATAGGTCCGCATCAGAAGGCTGGTCCAGAACGGGATAACGACCAGCGCTAGCAGGATCAGTCGCCAGCGCTGCGGCGCCTGCAAGGCAAGGTAATAGGCGACCGGATAGGCGACGAGCAGACAGGCGAGCGCTCCCACCGGCGCCAGCAGCATCGTGTTCCAGAAGGCGGTCGCCCGCGCCGGAAGATTGGCATATTGCGCGAACGTGAAAGCCGCCTGATAGCCGCCTTCCGGCGCCCGCTCGCCGACGCTGAACACGGCGATGGCGATGAACGGCAGCACCAGAAACACCACCAGCCACGCGGTCGCCGGACCGAGCAGCATGGCGGTCAGAAAATTCCTGCGAAGACGGCTGCCGTGCATGGAGGATCGCCCCGGTGCCGGCGGGTATGAACCCGCCGGTCAAGTTTGTCTGTGTTAGGCTTGGGGCCTCAGGCCGACTTGAAGCGCGCCATCAATTCGGCACGACCGGGATCGGTCAGCGTTGCCGCCGCGCCGAATTCCAGCGGCGTCAACAGGTCGGCCGCCGGATAGAGGATCGGATTGTCGAGCACTTCCTTGGGCAGCAGCTTGTTGACCCGCGCATCGGTCGACGGCGCACCATTGGCCAGGTGCTCCTTCACCGCCGCCTGCGGATTCATCAGATAGTTGAGCAGGGCATAGCCGGCCGGCTTGTTCGGCGCATCCTTCGGAATGGCGTAGAAGTCGGTCCAGATCTCGCCGCCTTCCTTGCCCAGCACATAGGCGATCTCGGGAATGTCGCGATGCAGCTGCGCGCCGTCATTCGTCCAGCACATCGTCATCCAGGCGTCGCCGGCGCGCATGCCCGGCTGGTAGTCGGAGGAGACCGCAAACAGATGCGGCTTGACCTTCAGCAGCAGTTCCTCCGCCTTGGCCAGTTCGTCCTGCTTGAGCGAGTTGAACGAGTAGCCGTAATATTTCAGCGCATTGCCGATCGTGGTCAGCTGGTAGTCATGCACCATGGTGCGGCTGTCGCCTTCCGCCATGGCAGTGTCCCAGAACTCCTTCCAGCTGGTCATCGGCTTGGTCAGCTTCTTGGTGTTGACGGCAAAGCCGGTGGTGCCCCAGTTCTTCGGCACCGCATAGGTCACCCCTTCGATCGTGCCTTCCCCGGTAAAGCGCGGATCCTCCTGCGAGCCATCGAAATTCGGCAGCTTCGTCATCTCCAGCGGCTCGATGATGCCGAGTTTCTTGTAAGTCGAGATCGTGTAGTTGGTCGGCACGAACAGGCTCCAGCCCGAGGCGCCGGCCTGCAATTTGGCCAGCATCTCCTCGTTGGAGCCGAAGACATTGACCTCGACGGCGACGCCGGTGTCCTTCTTGAAATTCTCGAAGGTCGCCGGGTCATGATAGTTCGGCCAGGTGGCGATCGACATGCGGTCGCCAAGGCTCTCGGCGGCAAAGGCCGGTGTCGGCATGATGCCGATCTCGCGCGCCATCACCGCCGTCGCAATCCCAAGGCCGGTGAGGCCAAGAAAGTCGCGGCGGCCGATCGAGCCGCGCTTGAGGCGCATCAGCTGGTCGACGAAGTTTTCAGGGCTTATCGGCAGTCCGTCACGATATGATTTCGACATGTTTATCTACCCTCTGGTTGGCCCCGTTGTTCTTGGTCTCCGCAAACGCCAGCGGCGTTCCGGAGGCAAAGCCGATGGCGACGGGTTCACCCGGCTTGAAGAGATTGCCGTGGCCGATCAGGTGATCGGCCTTGGCCAGCAGCGTTCCGATGCCCTGGACCTCGATCGCGTATTCCGCCGTCGAGCCCAGGAAGATCCGGTTGCGGACGACGCCTTTGAATGGGCCGCCTGTCTGAGCGCCGAGACTGAGCGATTCAGGACGCAGGCTGACCGAAACGGCCTCGCCTTGCTGCAGGGCGGTTCGTTTGCGCGCTGCAATGACGGTGCCGTCTGCAAGCGCCACCTCCACCAGATCGCCCGAATGTCCGGCGACGGTACCGCTCAAGAGATTGGTCTTGCCGACGAAATCGGCGACGAACAAATCGGCCGGTTCGTCATAGATCTCGCTTGGCTGTCCGAGCTGGACGATGCGGCCGCCATTCATGACGCAGACGAAATCGCTCATCGACAGCGCTTCCTCCTGGTCGTGCGTGACCAGCACGAAGGTGATGCCGATCTCGCGCTGCAGGTTCTGCAGCTCGATCTGCATATCGGTGCGCAGCTTCTTGTCGAGCGCCGCCAGCGGCTCGTCGAGCAAGAGCACCGCCGGTTTGTTGACCAGGGCGCGGGCAAGCGCCACACGCTGCTGCTGGCCGCCCGACAGTTCGTGGATCTTGCGGCGGCCATAGCCGGCGAGCCGCACCATTTCCAGCGCTTCGCCCGCTCTTGAGGCGATCTCGCGCGACGACAGCCGCGGCCGTGCCTGACGCAGCCCGTAGGCGACGTTGTCCTCGACATCGAGATGCGGAAACAGCGCGTATTGCTGGAACACCATGTTGACCGGCCGCCGGTAGGCCGGCGTGCCGGCCATGTCCTGGCCGCGAATGAACACCTGGCCTTCGCTCGGCTGTTCGAAGCCGCCGATCATGCGCAGGCAGGTGGTCTTGCCGCAGCCGGACGGCCCGAGCAACGCGACAAAGGCGGAGGGCGGGACAGCGAGATCGATGCCGCTGACCGCGGTCACCGCGCCATAGCGCTTGGTGACGCCGCGAAACTCGATGTCGGGCACTGCGGTCAAGGCTGATGGCTCCAGCAACAGGGCAATATCGGGACGCTACCAGAGCCAATGGCGGCTAGTATATACCTCTGAGGTGGTATATCTGATCTATTTTCTCGTTTAAGGGGGTATAGATTGTCCCGCAGCGACGAATACAGCCAGCTCGCCACACTCGTCGCGGCGACGCGGGAGACCAGCGGCGACCTGTTCGGCAATGCGCTGGTCGATTGGCTGCGGCTCCATGTCAGCTTCGACCACTGCGTGGTGTTCGGCTATCGCGGCGCGGCGCGCCCGCCGCTGCTGTTCGAAACCTTCTCGCCGGCCGAAAGCCACGTCTTCGTCGCGCTCTATCAGGAGGGGCCGTATCTGCTCGACCCGTTCCACCACGCTGCGGTCGAGCGCAAGGAAGGGTTCTGGCGCATGCGCGAACTGGCGCCGGACCGTTTCTATGCCAGCGAGTATTTCCGCTCCTACTACAGCCAGACCAGGCTGGCCGAGGAGGTCGGCTTCTTCGTGCCGTTGCCGGGCAAGGATGCGCTGGTGCTGTCGCTGATGCGGCTGCGCGCCTCAGGCCCGTTCGGCACCGCCGATGCCAGATTGCTTCGCGACATGGCGCCGGCGGTGATCAGCTTCGCCAGGCTGCGCTGGCCCGCCCTTCCGGCCGACGAACCGGCAGAGGCGCAGCAGGACGAGACGACCACTCCGGTCAACGAGTTCGACCGCGCCCACATCTGGCAGAGCCTGTCGCTGACGCCGCGCGAAAAACATGTCGTCGACCTGGTGCTGCAGGGGCATTCGACGGAATCGATCGCCAGGGCCATGCGCATCGTGCCGGGAACCGTGAAGGTCCATCGCCGCAACATCTACCGCAAGCTCAAGATCAAGTCGCAGGCCGGCCTGTTCGCACGTTTCGTCGAGATCATCGACGCGCGGATCCGGCAGGCCCCCTAACCGCTGGCTTCCCACGATCCGGTCTCGGCCATCCGCTTCAGCAACGGCGCTGGCTTGAACACATCCTTGCCCGTCCGCTGATGCCAGTACTCGAGCCGCTCGATAATCTTGCCCGGGCCTTCAAGGCCAGCCCAGAACAGCGGTCCGCCCTTGCCGATGGGAAAGCCGTAGCCATTGACCCAGACGACATCGATATCGGACACACGGGCCGCTATGCCTTCCTCCAGGATCTTGGCGCCCTCGTTGATCAGGGGGTAAAGCGTGCGCTCGATGATTTCTTCCGCACTGATCGCACGCGGCGCGATGCCCCTCTCGGCGGCCTTGTCGCGGATCAGCACCTCGACCTCCGGATCCGGGGCCGGGGTACGCGAACCGTTCTCGTAGAGATAGAACCCCCAGCCGGTCTTCTGGCCGAAACGCCCTTGTTCGCACAGCGTATCGGCGATGACGGCCGTCTGACCGCGCGCCTTGCGGTTGCGCCAGCCGATGTCGAGGCCGGCGAGATCACCCATCTGGAACGGACCCATCGGCCAGCCGAAATCGGTGAATGCCTGGTCGATCTGGCTGGGTGTCGCGCCTTCCAGCAGCAGCGCCTCGGATTCGGCGCCACGCGCGGCCAGCATTCGATTGCCGACGAAGCCGTGGCAGACGCCGACGACGACCGCCACCTTGCCGATCCGCCGCGCCAGATCGACGACGGTGGCCAGCGCATCGGGCGCGGTCACCTCGGCACGCACGATCTCCAAGAGCTTCATGACATTGGCCGGCGAGAAGAAATGCAGACCGAGCACATCCTGCGGCCGCGAGGTCGAGGCGGCGATTTCGTTGATGTCGAGATAGGAGGTGTTGGTGGCGAGGATCGCGCCCGGTTTGGCCACGGCATCGAGCTTGCCGAACACCTCCTTCTTGACCGCCATGTCTTCGAACACCGCCTCGACGATCAGGTCGCAATCGGCGAGATCGGCATAGTCGGTGGAGCCCTTGAACAGGGCGAGGCGCTCGCGCTTGGCATCTGCCGTCAGCGAGCCGCGCGTGACGGACACCGAGTAGTTCTTGTCGATGGTCGCCAGCCCGCGCTGCAGCGCCTCATGGCTGGTTTCCAGCATGGTGACGGGGTAGCCGCCATTGGCGAAGGCCATGGCGATGCCGCCGCCCATCGTGCCGGCACCGATGACGCCGACGCGGGCGATCCGGCGCTTGACGGTGTCCTTGCCCGCAAGCTTTGCCGCCTCACGTTCGGCGAAGAACAAATGCCGCTGCGCTCGCGACTGGTCGCTGGCGACCAGTTTGACGAACAGCGCACGCTCCGCCGCCAGCGCCGCGTCGAAGGGCAGTGTGACGGCATTGCGCACCGACAGCGCACAGGCGATCGGCGCCTCGAGCCCGCGCGCTTTCCTGGCAAGATCCGCAGCCTCGGCGTCGAAAGCCGCGAGGTCGGTCTCCTTAAGCCCCTCATTACGATCGCGCACCGACGTGAAGGGACCACCCTTGCGGGCTATTTCCCTGGCAAAGTTCACGGCATGGGTGGCCAGATCGCCTTCAAAGACGGCGTCGACGAGACCGGCGGCATGCGCCTCGGTCGCACCGACCGGTGAACCGGAAACGACCATCTTCAAGGCCTTCAGCGCGCCGACCAGGCGCGGCAACCGCACCGTGCCGCCACCGCCCGGCAGCAGGCCGAGCTTGACCTCCGGCAGGCCGAGCTTGGCGCCGGCATCGGCGACGCGGAAATGGCAGCCGAGCGCCAGCTCCAGCCCGCCGCCGAGCGCGGTGCCGTGGATGGCGGCGACCGTCGGCTTGGCGATGGTCTCCAGCGTCGCCACGATGGCGCGCAGCTCGGGCTGCTGCATCGGCTTGCCGAATTCGGTGATGTCGGCGCCGGCGACAAAGGTCCGGCCGGCGCATGCAATGACGATGGCGGCAACCGAAGCATCATCCCGCAGCTCAACCAGCGCCTGCATCAGCGGTTCGCGGACATGAAAGCTCAGCGCGTTGACCGGCGGGTTGTCGATAGTGACGACGGCGACGTCGCCGTCGCGGCTGACCTTCACAAAATCGGACACGCAAACCTCCGGACAATGGTGAACGGCCTGCAGCCGCGCGATTGGATTTACAGCGCTATGACGTGGATGGAAACCAGAGGGAGGCCTGGCACAATGATTAGCGGCTCGAGGTGCCCGGCCGCCATCATCGCCGAAGTAGAGATCCTTCACACCCCCCTCTGCCCTGCCGGGCATCTCCCCCGCAAGGGGGGAGATTGGACGTCACGACGGCCTTCGTCAATTTTCAACGCTGGAGGGCGGGCGAAACGGCGAAGCTGCCGATCTCCCTCCTTGCGGGGGAGATGGCCGGCAGGCCAGAGGGGGGTGCTGTCCCGCCAGCGTCGGCGTCTGCTCCCGCTACCGCGGCGCCTTCTGCCCGCCCGCCGCCGTGATCACCCCGACAATGATCAGCCCCGTGAGCAGCAATCGCACCCCGGCACTCACCCCAAACGTGTTGAGCATGGTCAAAAGCAGCACCAGGAACAGCGCCGCGCCCCACACGCCGGGCACGTTGGCCTTGCCGCCGGCGACCGACGTGCCGCCGATGACCACGACGGCGATCGAGGCCAGCAGATATTCATTGCCGATATCGACATTGGCGCCGCGGAAATAGCCGGCGAGCAGCGCGCCGTCGATGCCGCCGAGCGCGCCCGACAGCGTGTAGGTGAGGAAGCGGATGCGGCCGACATTGACGCCGGCGAGCCACGCGGCGCGAATGTTCTGACCGATCGCCAGCACCGAGCGGCCATAGATCATACGCTGCAGCGCGATGGCCGCACCGATGGTGAACAGCACGGTGAGGATCGCCAGCACCGGAACGCCCAGTATCTGCCAGTTGGCGAAATCGGCGAAGCCCGGCGGCGGCTTGATCTGCAAGCCGCGTCCGTAGCTGATGTCGATCGACTGGATGATGAAGCTGGCCGACAAAGTGGCGATGATCGGCGGGATGCGCAGCGCCCAGATCAGCAGATAGTTGACAGCGCCGACCGTAGCGCCGCAGGCAAGCGCCGCCAGCAGCCCGACGGCGATCATGGAATCGTTGCCGTCCATCACCTTCATCGCGACGGCACTGGCAAGGCCGATATTGGCCGGCAGCGACAGGTCGACATTGCCCGGGCCGAGCGTGATGACGAACATCTGGCCGACGCCGACAATGACGGTGAACACCGCCAGCGACAGGGCCGCCGTCACCATGCCGCCGGCGCCATAACCGCCGGTGAAGGCGATCGTCGCCAGCCACACCAGAAGCGCGCCAATGAACGACCAGATCCAGGGTTTGGCGAGCAGCGATTTCACCGATGTCATCGCTCACCTCTCCTTGCGGCTGATCAGCACCCGCGCCGCCAGCACGATGATCAGGATGGCGCCGTTGGCGGCCACCTGCCAGTCGGGCGGGATGTGCATGAAGGTGAGCAATGGCGATGCGGCCAGCGCCAGCGTCAGCGCGCCGATCACAGCACCTATCGGCGATACCCGGCCGCCGACGAATTCGCCGCCGCCGAGGATGACGCCGGCGATCGCCAGCAGCGTGTAGCCATTGCCGATATTGGCATCGGCCGAGGTGGTGATGCCGATCAGCGCCATGCCGGACAGCACGCCGAACAGACCCGCGAGCGCAAACAGCACGATCTTGGTCTTGAGCAGCGACCAGCCGGCGCGCCCGAGTGCCGCCGGATTGCCGCCGGACCCGCGCAGGATCACGCCGTAGGAGGTGCGCATCAGGCCAAAATGAACGATGAGGCCGATCAGCAGCGCGGCGATGATCGGGAACGGCACGAAAGGCGGCTTGAACGCCATCAGCCCGAGCAGCCAGTCCGGCGCCTTGCCGCCGGGTTTGGGCAAAACGAGAATGGCGAGGCCCTGCCAGACGAAGCTCATGCCGAGCGTCACCACGATGGAAGGCAAATTGCGCAGATGGATCAGCGCGCCGAGCAGCGCATAGACACCGATCGATCCGAGCAGGATGGCGGCACCGATGAGCGGCGCGTCCTTCAGCCAGGTCGCCGTGACGCAGCCGACGAAGCCGACGAAGGTGCCGATCGACAGGTCGAGCTCGTTGCCGGCAATGACGAACATCTGCGCGATCGTCGCCAGGGCGATCGGGATTGCCAGGTTCAGCATCAGGCTGAAGCCGAAATAGCTGATGGCGCGCGGGTTGAGCCAGGCGATGGCGAGCAGCACCAGCGCCAGCGACAGCGCCGGCAGCAGCCCGCGCAGCAGGCGCGCGCGGGCAAGCGCGCCACGTTCGGCGGATGTCCTGGCGGCGGTGTCGAGGCTGGCGGCCGTCATCTCAGGCCGCATCGCCGAAGGAGGACTGGATGATCTTCTCTTCGGTCAACTCGTCGCGGCGCAGATTGGCGACGATGCGGCCGTTCTTGAAGACATAGATGTGGTCGCAATTGTCGAGCTCTTCGGTTTCCGTGGTGTACCAGAGGAAGGTGCGGCCTCGGGCGGCCTCTTCGCGCACGAGGTCGTAGACCTCCAGCTTGGTGCCGATGTCGACGCCGCGCATCGGGTCGTCCATCAGCACGATCTGCGCGTCCGAGCCGAGCGCACGCGCAAACAGCGCCTTCTGCTGGTTGCCGCCCGACAGTGAAAAGATGTTGTTGTTCATATCCGGCGTGCGGATGCCGATCTTCTTTTGCCAGAATGCAGCAAGCTCCGCCTCGCGCTGCGGCGAGATCAACAGCCCGCTGCGCAGCCGCGCCAGCGAGCGGATGCCGATATTCTCAGCAATCGACCATTGCGGGAAAATGCCGTCCGACTGACGGTCGCCGGCGACCAGCGCCACAGGTGCCGTCACCTCGATGCCGGTTCGGGCCCGCGACGCCGCAGCGAAGATCGCCAGCAGCAGGTCAGTCTGGCCGTGGCCAGCCAGCCCGGCAAGGCCGATGATCTCCCCGGCACAGGCGACAAGGTCGGTGCCGTCCTTCTGCGCAGCGGGCCGCGCCCGAACCCGCAGCGGACTGGCGGCGGGCTTGGCAGCCGCGATTTGCGCCGCAATCTTCTGGCGCGCTTCCGCGCCGCCCATCGCCGTCACCAGCCGGTCGCGGTCGAAGGCGCTGGCGGCGTCGGCGACAACCACCTTGCCGTCGCGCATCACCACGATGCGGTCGGCGTTGCGCAGCACCTCGCCCAGCACATGCGAGATCAGGATGCAGCTTTTGCCGCCGGCGACGAAGCGGCGCACGAAGGCCAGCAATTGGCCCGCCGTATGCGCGTCGAGCGACGAGGTCGGCTCGTCGAGGATGACGAGGTCGAGCCGGTCCTGAGTGGCGGTGAAGGCGCGCGCCACCTCGACCATCTGGCGCCGGCCGATCGACAGGTCGCCGACGATGTCCGACGCCGAAATGCTGTGACCCGGAAAGATCTCGTCGAGCTTGGCGGCGATCAGCTCGGCGGCCTTGCGCCGCCAGCCAAACCCGCGCAGCGAAGCATGGTTGATGCGCGTGTTCTCGGCGACACTGAGATTGGGGCACAGCGACAATTCCTGGAAAACGCAGCGTATGCCGAGTTGCTGCGCCCGTGCCACCGAGTAATTGTCCTCGGTGTCGCCATGCACGCCGATCTGCCCGCTGTCGGGCACCAGCGTGCCCGCCACCATATGCATCAGCGTCGATTTGCCGGCGCCATTGTGGCCGACGAGACCGACGCACTCGCCGGGACCGACGTGAAAATCGACGCCGCCCAGTGCGCGAACGGCGCCGAAATGCTTTTCGGCGCCGTTCAGTCTGATGATGTCAGCGTTCCCTTCAGGCATGCTCAACGATACTCGCTTGGCTAGACGAACGGCAACGCTGCCGTGACATTCACTTGATGTTGGCTTTGATAGCCGCGATCGCGTCTTCCTGCGTGTATTCGTGGCTGGCGACGCCGCCCTTGGGGATCTTCGGCAGCTCGGCCTCGAAATCGTCCTGTGTGAAGGCCAGGTACGGCACCAGCAGATCGTGCGGAATGTCGGTGCGGCCGTCGAGCACCTGCTGCGCCACCCAGAAGGCCAGGGACGACACGCCGGGCGCGATCGAGGCCGACCAGGTCTGGTAGCCGTCCTTGTCCTTCTGTTCCTTCCACCACTGCAGCTCGTCCTGGCGGTTGCCCATGATGATGGTCGGACGCGGCTTGCCGGCGGCGGCGAAGGCCTGGGCCGCACCGTAACCGTCACCGCCCTGGTCGACGACGCCGACGATGTCGGGCAGCGACGGCAGGATGGTCGCCACCGCCTTTTGCGCCGTCGTCTGGTCCCAGTCGCCGGTCACCGAACCCACGATCTTGAACTCGGGATGGGCGGCGACGCCTTCGAGGATGCCGGCATGGATGGCATCGTCGATCGAGGTCCCGGCAAGCCCACGGATTTCCAGAAGATTGCCGCCCTTGGGCTGGAACTTGGCCATCTGCTCGATTTCCTGCTTGCCCATGTCCTTGAAGTCGACGACGACGCGGTAGGCGCAAGGTTCGGTCACGGTGCCGTCGAAGGAGACGACGACGATGCCGGCATCGCAAGCCTGTTTGATGGCGCCGTTGAGCGCATCCGGCGAGGCGGCGTTGATGACGATCGCGTCATAGCCCTGCAGGATCAGGTTCTGCACCTGTGCTGCCTGCGTCGGCACCTCCTTGTCGGCGGTGGTGAAGATGTCGGCCGCGCCGACGATCTTGTCGGCGACCGCCTTCTTGGTGACGATGCCATAGCTGTCGAGCATCGCCTGCCGCCAGGAATTGCCGGCATAATTGTTGGAAAAAGCGATCTTCTTGCCACTGGTGTCGGCCAGCGCCGTGCCCGAGGCGAGCATTGCCGCCAGAGCGCCCAGAACGAACAGTTTCTTCATGTCGTTATCCTCCCAGATGTGTTGACTGCTGCATTCCCACCGGCTTTGACCCCGGCCTCAACTCTGATTTGAGCACGGATTGTCGCGAGCTCAAAACAGTCTCAATCCCGGCACGCGCACCCTGAGCCGGTACAGCGACGTCGACGCGGTGATGTAGAGGCTTTGCAAATCGTCGTCGCCGAAGGTGAAATTCGCGCAATCTTCCGGCGTCCGGATGACGCCAAGAATGGCGCCCGACGCGTCGAAAATGTGGATGCCGCCGGGTCCGGTGCAGTAAAGGTTGCCGCGGCTGTCGATCTTCATGCCGTCGGGCGCTCCCGGCCCCTCGCCCTCGGCCACCGCCCACACCGCGCCGCCATTGAGGTCGCCATTGGCTTCGACGCCGAACACCCTGATGTGCCCGCGTTCGGTGTCGTTGATGAACAGCCGCGACTCGTCGAGCGAAAAGCAAAGCCCGTTCGGCTGCCCGAAATCGTCGGCCAGCAATGTCAGCCCGGCGCCGTCGCCATCGATGCGGTAGACGCCCTGGAACGGCAAGTCCTGAGGGCGTGGCACGCCATAGAATTCCCTCCGGCCATAGCCCGGATCGGTGAAGTAGATCGATCCGCCGGTGGCAACGACGATGTCGTTCGGGCTGTTGAGCTGCTTGCCCTGATGATGCGTGGCAAGCACGGTCACGCTGCCGCTGGGCTCGGAGCGGGTCACGCGGCTCGTCGCATGCTCGCAGGTGACCAGCCGCCCCTGGCGGTCCAGCGTGTTGCCATTGGCCTTGTGGCTCGGCGCGCGGAACAGCTCGATGTCGCCTTCGGCATTGCGGCGATACATCCGGCTTTCCGGAATGTCGGAGAAGACCAGCCATTTCTCATAGGGGTGCCAGACCGGCCCTTCGAGGAAGCCGAAGCCGCTCGCCAGCGTTTCGATCGCCGCATCGCCGACGACGTCGTCGAAGCCGGAATGGCGCGCACGCGCCGACACCGACATCATCGACTCCCGGCGCGAACAGCCGTGCTACTCCGCATGGTGACGAATGGCATGAGCGCTTCCCGATACAGTCTTCTTGTTGGAGTAGAGCGTAGGCGCGGTCCCGACGAGCCGATACGGGTCAAAGCGCAGGGCTGACTGTGCGTTTGCACAGTCGGCCCTGCCTATCGAGCATAGAATAGGGCGACGCCAGATCAGGGCCGGCGAACACGCCGCAAAAGCGCGGTCAAGGTTGCGCTCGCGCAAGCCACCGCCACAAGCACGACCACGCCGGCAGCGTTGGATTTTTGCCCTGCGCGAAATGGGTCTTGCTGCGTGGGTTGAGGGCTGTGAACCAAGGTGTTCAGATCGGACCGGCTGCCGTGCCGAACGGAATAGGCGCGCGTGAACTCGGCACCGAGGAGGAAAATTTCCGACGAGTAGTAAACCCAGAGCAATATGACGAGGAGGCCGCCGGCGGCGCCATACGAAGACGCAATCGCGCTGGTGCCGATGTACCAGCCGATAAGCGATTTTCCCAATGTGAACAGGGCCGCGGTCCCGACAGCGCCAATTGCCACATCGCGCCATTCCAAAGTTCGATCGGGTAAAACCTTGTAAATGGCGGCAAACATCACGGAGATAAGCGCAAACGAAACGACGCCATTGATCCCGCTGAGTATGATCGTTCCGAACGGCAGATGGGCGTTGATGAAAGCGCCCAGTGCCGAAATCGCAGCGCTTGCGATGAGAGAGACCAGCAATAGGAACCCGAGCGCGGCCACCAACCCCAGACTGGCGGCCCGTGCCCGCACCAGACGCGACAGGGAATTGCCTTGCGGTTCGATCTTCCAGATTGTGTTCAACGACTGCTGCATCTCGCCGAAGACGCCAGACGCGGCCACCAGCAAGGTGACCAGCCCTATGATTGCGGCCCAGGTGCCGTACAGCCTGCCGGATGCACTTTCCAACGCAGTCTTCAGGAGATCGGCGCTTTCCGGTCCCATCAGCCCTGATATCTGCGCGGACAAGGCCAATTGTGCGGCATCGTGGCCGAAGACGAGACCAGCAATCGCAACCACGATCAGCAAGATCGGCGCCAGCGAGGTGGCGGCATAAAAGGCCATCGCCGCACCATGGCTAAGAGCGTTGTCGTCGATGAAGCCGACTATGCTTTCACGCACCAGGTGCCATGAATCTGCAAATGAGGGTCGCACTTCGAGTCCGCAGGCATTGAGTTGGCGTTCACTAGCAATGCACCGGACCTTCCGATGTTCCGGTTCGTGGCCGCCGCTGTTTCAGTGCTCGGCCAGCCAGACATCGAGCCGGTCCTGTTCGCGGCGCAGTGCGTCGATGTTGATCAGGCCGCGCGCCATGGCGAGATAGATCGCCCGCGTCCGCGAGTTGAACACGGAAGCATCGCCGGCGCCGTCCTCCGCCGGCACGATGCCGAGCTTGTCGTAGACATGCTTGATACGGCTCTGTGCGCCACGAATCGACAGGCCGCGGCGTGCCGCGATGGCGCGGTCGGTCAGGCCGAGCGCGATGTCGATCAGGCTCTCATATTCGCCGTCGGTGATGCCCTCGAACTTGTCCTGCACGCGGTGCTGGATGCCGCGTATCTCGCGGTCGATGATGCAGTGGCCTTCGCGGAAAACCCCGCGCAGGGCGGACCGCATGCCCTCCTCCGTCGCCGATTTGAGCACATAGCCGTAGACCGAGCCCGGCGGCACGATGCGCGCCACGCCGCGCACATAGGCTTCGTCGGCGAAATTCGACCAGAACAGGATGTGCGTGCCGGCGCGACGGTTCCAGATCGCCTTGGCAACTTCGATTCCCGTCGCCTTCGGCATCTGCAGATCGAGCACGACATGCAGCGGCTCGCGTTCGGCCGCCAGGTTGATGGCGTCCTCGCCGTCGCTCGCTTCGATCACCTCGACGTCGCCGGGCCACAACTGCTCCACCGTTCGGCGCGCGAAGCTGCGGTGCAGTCCGTCATTCTCGGCGATCATCACAAGCATCACATGGCCTCCGATACGGCGAGCTCGCCAGGCACCGCTGCAGCCGCCGCCAAGTCTCGCGACGGCTGGCGGTCGATCTCGACGACGACACGGGTGCCGCCGTTCTTGCGGCCAGCCTGGCCGATGCGCAGCCGCGCCCCGATAAGGGCTGCCCGCGTGTGCATATGGCCGATGCCGCCATACGCGGCCGGGTCGACAGTGCCGCAGCCCTGGCCGTCATCCGTCACGATCACCCGCAGCACGCTCGCGGTCGACGCCAGCAGCACGTCGATGCGGTGCGGCGCAGCATGGCGAACGGCATTGTTGATCGCTTCCTGCACGATCCGGTAGAGCGCGGTCCGCACTGGCTCCGCCAAGCTGTCGGCGCCGCCGTCGCTGGTGTCGGCGATGCGCACGGCGATCGGCGGCTTGGCCCTGGCGACGCTGCGGTTGAGATGCGCCTCGACCGCGTCGCGCAGGCCGAACAGTTCGAGCACGCTCGGCCGCATATCGTCGACGATGTGGCGTAGTTCCGTCAGGCAGCCGGCGACCTCCTTTTCGAGATCGGCAAGCTGTGCCGCCCGCGCCACGCCCTGGCCGCGAAGCGCCGAAAGCTGGCGCGCGATGCGGGCGAGATCGGCAAGCGTCTGGTCATGCAGGTCCATGGCCATGCGCCGGCGTTCGCGCTCCATGCCTTCGGTCAATTGCGAGGCGCCGACGCGCAGCAGCTCGACGCGGTTGCGCGCCTCGCTCTCGGCCAGCATGGCGCGGCGCGCCTCCTCAGTCTGGATCAGCGCGAAGATGTAGGGCGCGATCAGGTCGGCGCATTGCTGGGCGACCGCGACATCGGCAAGCGTGTAGCAGTCGACCTCGTGCCGGCTGATGTTGAGCGCGCCGATGATGCCGCCCCGCGCCCTGAGCGGCACGACGATGCGGCTGCGCAGCCTGGCGGCGAAGATCGGGCCGTCGATAGCGGTGGCGAAATGGAACCGCTCGTCGCTCAACGCGTCGTCGGCGAGCAGATAGGGGACTTCGCCCCACAGCACCGAGCGGATCGGGCTGACTTCGGTCGGCAGCGGATGCTGGGCAAGCTCGCTCCAGCTGGTGTGGAAGCCGGCTTCGTAACAGGCGTGCCGGCGGCAGTCATGCGACAGCACCGCCAGATCCATGTGGTCGTGCGGAATGAGCGAGCCGATCTCGATGGCGGTCGCGCGGAACGCCGTGCCCGGATCGATATGGCCGGCAAGCGCCCGCGATATCGCCAGCAGCCGGTCGATCAGGACCAGGGACACTTCCGCCATTGTTTTCACGATCCTCCCGTGCCGCGAAATAGTGGACGCATGCCGCCGCCGCTGTCAACGACGGCGCCGTTGGCCATAACTGACGACAGCTCGGCGGTGTCGGCAGCCTTGTGGCGGTATAGGAATTTTTTCTTGACTGCGTGCCCTCAGCTATGGTACATTTTTGTCCATGGTGCTGATTTGCGCCAGTGACCCGCCGCACAGGCGGGTTTTCGTTTGATGCTTCGTCAGCTACGCGCGGGCGAAGGCTCCGAAGAAACCCGTCAGCCCGAGTTCGTTGCCCTGCCGTTGGCCCGCCCGATCAACTTGCGGTGCAATGATTGTAAAGGGTTCGCGTCCTGGTCTAGGGAGGAGGCCAGGAGACCGAAACAGAATGCCAGTGACGCAAAACGTTGCTCCGGGCGCCCCGGGAATCCCGGCGCGCTGGACATCGAGCGCCAAGAGTGGCGTCGGAACGTCGCTTTCGCCGGCCGGCCGGATCTGGTTCACGATCAGCCACGGCATCCTCAACGAAATCTACTATCCGCGCGTCGACAGCGCCTGCACCCGCGACCTCGGCTTGATCGTCACCGGCCCCGGCGGCTATTTCTCGGAAGAGAAACGCGATGCCGTGCATACGATCGAACCGTTCGAGGACGGCGTGCCCGCCTACCGGCTGGTCAACACGGCGAATGACGGCGCCTGGCGGATCGAAAAGCGCATCCTCGCCGACCCGGCGCGCCCGGCGCTGCTGCAGGAAATCACCTTCACGGCGCTGAAAGGGGTGCCCGGTGACTACCGCGTCTACGCGCTTCTGGCGCCGCATCTGGTCAATGCCGGCATGGGCAACACCGCCTGGGTCGGCGAGCACGAGGGAAAGCCCGTGCTGTTCGCCTCGGGACGCGGCTCTTGCCTGGCTCTGGCCTCGTCGCTGCCCTGGCGAACCGGTTCGGCCGGCTATGTCGGCTTTTCCGACGGTTGGCAGCAACTCCACAACACCGGAGAACTCGATCGGGCTTGCCAGCGGGCCGAGGACGGCAATGTCGCGCTGACGGGCGAGATCGGCTTTTCCGCCACCGAGACCAAGGCCTTGCTGGCGCTGGGGTTTGGAGCGACGCCGGACGAGGCGGCGGAACATGCTTTCGCCAGCCTGAAGCAGGGTTCTGAACCCGCGGCGAAATCCTACCTCCAGAACTGGCGCAATTGGCAAAAGGGCTTGCTGCCGCTGGACCGGCACGCGGTGCCCGGGATCAACTTCTATCGCATCTCGACGGCGGTACTGGCGACGCACCGGTCGATCGCCACACCGGGCGCCGCGGTCGCCAGCCTGTCGATCCCGTGGGGCTTCAACAAGGGTGACGACGACCTCGGCGGCTACCATCTGGTCTGGCCGCGCGATCTGGTCGAGACGGCGGGCGGCTTTCTTGCTGCCGGCGATGCTGCCTCGGCTCTGCAAATCCTCGATTACCTCAGCTCCATCCAGCAGCCGGACGGCCATTGGCCGCAGAACGCCTGGCTCGACGGATCGGCCTATTGGCCCGGCATCCAGATGGACGAATGCGCCTTTCCGCTGCTGCTGGCCGATGCTTTGCGCCGCGCCGGCCATTTGCCGCGCGCCAGGCTCATGACCTTCCTGCCGATGATCGAGCGCGCCGCCGGCTATGTCGTGCGCAACGGACCCGTCACCGCCGAGGACCGCTGGGAAGAGGATGCCGGCTACAGCCCGTTCACGCTGGCGGTCGAAATCGCCGCAATGCTTGCCGCGGCAGACCTGCTCGACGCCTGCGGCAAGACAGACGCCGCGACCTATCTGCGCGAGACATCAGACGTCTGGAACGATCAGGTCGAGCGCTGGACATACGTCACCGGCACGGCGACCTGCAGTCAAGTCGGCGTCGACGGTTACTATGTCCGCATCGCGTCGCCCGATAGCGCCGAGGCCGGTTCGCCGAAGGACGGCTATGTCCCGATCAAGAACCGGCCGCCCGGCGACACGGATCGGCCCGCCAAGGAGATCGTCAGCCCGGATGCGCTGGCACTTGTCCGCTTCGGTCTGCGGGCAGCCGACGATCCGCGCATGGCAGACACGGTCAAGGTCATCGACGCGCAATTGCGCTGCGATCTGCCGCAAGGGCCGCTCTGGTATCGCTACAATGGTGACGGCTACGGCGAGCACGAAGACGGCGCACCCTTCGATGGCACCGGCCAGGGTCGCCCCTGGCCGCTGCTGGCCGGCGAACGCGCCCACTATGAGCTGGCGGCTGGACACGAGGAAAAGGCAGCCAGCCTGCTGGCAGCGCTGGAAGGCTCGGCCGGATCGGGCGGCCTGTTGCCGGAGCAGGTCTGGGACGGCGCCGATCTGCCGGAACGCGAACTGCTGCACGGCCGCCCCTCGGGCAGCGCCATGCCGCTGGTCTGGGCGCATTCGGAGCATATCAAGCTGCTGCGCTCGCTGCGCGACGGCGCGGTCTTCGACATGCCGCCGCAAGGCGTCAAGCGCTATATCGAGGACAAGACCGTATCGCCGTTCAGAACCTGGCGGTTCAACAACAAGATCCGCACCATGCCGGAGGGCAAGACGCTGCGTGTCGAATTGTTGGACCCGGCTACAGTCCACTGGAGCACCGACAACTGGGCAACCGCCCATGACAGCCAGACGGTGGAGAACGCCTTCGGCATCCATCTTGCCGATCTGCCTGCGGCAAGCCTCTCCGAGGGAAGCACGCTGATCTTCACTTTTTTCTGGCCCGCAACCGGCGATTGGGAGAATGTCGACTTCTCCGTCATATCAGGCGAGCAGGGCAGCCAGTAGACCTTCCCTCGATAACCCCGCAAATCTCTTAGGAAACAGGGACGAAACCATGCAGATCGGAATGATGGGACTGGGCCGGATGGGCGCCAACATGGTCCGGCGCCTGATGCGCGACGGCCACGAATGCGTCGTCTACGACATCAACCCGGCCAGCGTCGCCGCCCTGGTGACCGACGGCGCGTCAGGGGCGGCCTCGATGGAAGAATTCGTCGGCAAGCTGGCCAAGCCGCGCTGTGTGTGGCTGATGCTGCCGGCGGCGATCACCGGCAGGATCATCGACCAGGTGGCGGCCCTGATGGAGCCCGGCGACATCGTCATCGACGGCGGCAATTCCTATTACCACGACGCCGTCGACCAGGCCGCGAAACTGGCCGGCAAGGGTATCCATCTTGTCGATGTCGGCACCAGTGGCGGCGTCTGGGGCCTGGAACGTGGCTACTGCCTGATGATCGGCGGCCCCGACGTGGCGGTGCAACACCTCGATTCGATCTTCGCCACGCTGGCACCGGGCGCCGATGCCGGCTCCAATCCGCCTGCGGATGCCGGGACTGCACCCTTCGGCTATCTGCATTGCGGACCGAGCGGTGCCGGCCACTTCGTCAAGATGGTGCACAACGGCATCGAATATGGCGTCATGGCCGCCTATGCCGAAGGCATGAACATCCTGAAGTCGGCCAATGCCGGCAAGCGGCAACGGACGGCGGACGCCGAGACCAGTCCGCTGGAAAACCCGCAATACTACCAGTTCGACATCGACCTTCCCCAGGTGGCCGAGGTCTGGCGGCATGGCAGCGTTATCGGCTCCTGGCTGCTCGACCTGACGGCCGGCGCCTTGAAAAGCGATCCGAGCCTGGTGAATTTCGGCGGCCGCGTCTCGGATTCCGGCGAAGGCCGCTGGACGCTGAAGGCGGCTATCGACACCGGCGTGCCGGCTCCGGTGCTGTCCTCGGCGCTGTTCGACCGCTTCTCCTCGCAGGGCGAATCCGAATTCGCCGACAAGCTGCTCTCCGCCATGCGCTATGCCTTTGGCGGCCATGTCGAGAAGCCGAAGGCCGGCAAGTGACGACACGGGGAAAGACACGCGCATGAGCCAGGAACGGTCCGACACGCTGGTGCTCTTCGGGGCCACCGGCGACCTCGCCCACAAGAAGATATTTCCAGCCCTTTACCAGATGGTCGCCAAGGGCACGCTCACCGAGCCGGTGATCGGCGTCGCCTTCGACGCCTGGGATCTCAAGCAGTTGCAGGCGCGCGCCCGCGACGGCATCGTCAATGCGCTCGGCAAGATCGACGAGAAAGCGTTCGCCAAATTCGCCTCGTTGCTGCGCTACGTCAGCGGCGACTACCGCGATGGAGCGACGTTCGAGAAACTGAAGAGCGCGCTCGGCACCGCACAGCGGCCGCTGCACTACATGGCGGTGCCGCCGACCATGTTCGAGACCGTCGTCCAGGGGCTGGAGCAATCAGGCACCGCGCATGGCGCACGGCTGATGGTGGAAAAGCCCTTCGGTCACGATCTGCAATCGGCGCGCTGGCTGAACCGCGTCCTGCATCTGGTGTTCGACGAACAGTCGATCTTCCGTATCGACCATTATCTGGGCAAGGAAGCGATCCAGAACCTGCTCTATTTCCGCTTCGCCAATTCCTTCCTCGAGCCGATCTGGAACCGCAACTACGTCGAAAGCGTGCAGATCACCATGGCCGAGGATTTCGGCGTCGAGGGACGTGGCCGTTTCTATGACGATGTCGGCTGCATCAGGGACGTCATCGAGAACCATCTGCTCAACATCCTGTTGCTGCTTGCCATGGAGCCGCCTGTCGGCCGTTCCGCCGACGATCTGATCGACGAGAAGGTGCAAGTGCTGCGCGCGATCAGGACGCTGACAAAAGACGATGTCGTGCGTGGCCAGTTCACCGGCTATCTCACCGAACCGGGCGTGGCGCCGAACTCGCCGGTCGAGACCTTCGCGGCGGTGCGTTTCTTCGTCGACACCTGGCGCTGGCAGGACGTGCCGTTTTTCATCCGCGCCGGCAAGAACATGCCGGTGCACGTCACCGAAGTGGTGGTGCGGCTGAAGCGGCCGCCGCTCGATGTCTTCGATCCGATCAAGCCCGCCGACCAGAACTACGTCCGCTTCCGCATCGACCCGCAGGTGGTGATCGCCATCGGAGCACAGCGCAAGGCGCCGGGCGACGACATGATCGGCGAGCAGGTGGAATTGACGGCGCTCGACGACAGCAAAAGCGACATGCCGCCCTACGAGCGGCTGATCGGTGATGCCATGAACGGCAACGGCCAGCTGTTCACCCGCCAGGACGCCAGCGAACTGGCCTGGCGCATCGTCGGCCCGGTGCTTGGCGACACCACGCCGCCGCACCTCTACGAGCCGCTCACATGGGGACCCGCGGACGTCATGGCCGGGTTCGGACCGCCCAATGGCTGGATCGATCCGGTGAAGTGAGAGGATCACACGATGGCCAAGAAAGTGAAGCAACCAGCATCGGGCACCGAGAAGCCGGACACTGAAAAAATCGTGCTCACGATCGACATCGGCGGCTCGCACGTCAAGATCCTCACCAGCGCCGGGGGCGAGGAGCGCCGCGCCGATTCGGGGCCGGGCCTGACGCCGCGGCAGATGATCGATACGGTCAACAAGCTCGCCGAAGGCCTGTCCTACGACGTCGTCTCGATGGGCTATCCCGGCCCGGTCAATCACAACAGGCCGCTCGCCGACCCCGCCAATCTCGGCACGGGCTGGGCTGGATTCGACTTTGCGGGCGCGTTCGGCAAACCGGTGAAAGTGGTCAATGACGCGCTGATGCAGGCCATCGGCAGCTACGAGGGCGGGCGTATGCTGTTCCTCGGGCTCGGCACCGGTCTCGGTGCGGCGATGATTGCCGACAACGTCGCCCAACCGATGGAACTCGCGCATTTGCCCTACAAGAAGGGCAGGAGTTTCGAGGATTATGTCGGCGAACGCGGCCTGGAAAAGCGCGGCAAGAAGAAATGGCGCAAATACGTCTTCGACGTCGTCGACCGGCTCCGTGCCGCCATGCAGCCGGATTATGTCGTGATTGGCGGCGGCAACGTCGACAAGCTCGATGAATTGCCCGCCGACTCCAGGCGCGGCGACAACACACGCGCCTTCGAAGGCGGGTTTCGTTTGTGGCGCGACAAGGCGCTGATAGTCTGATACTGTTATTGTTTAATATAGTTGTTCAAAATAACGTGTGATATGCCATCAAGTCGTTGCAATACGCAGATTTGCCGACTAGGAATTCCGCGCTACACCAACGCCATTCGTCCCGTGGACGCACGAAGGACGCCATAGCATTTTGATTTCGCGCATGATCCTTTCCGGAAGTCGAATCCGATTTTCAGGTCATTCGCTGTAGACGGAGAAATAGAGTGACCGACGATAGCAACAGTGCCCGTAAAGACATCGATCTGCTCGAGCTGACCGCTCACATCGTGTCCGCTTACGTCGAGAAGAACCGCTTGCCCGCCTCCGGCCTGGCCGACCTCATCGCCAGCGTCAGCGCCTCGATAAACGGGCTCGGCAAGCCTGCGGTCCCGGTGGCTGCCCCCTTGGTCCCGGCGGTCAACCCCAAGAAGTCGGTGACGCCCGATTTCATCATCTGCCTCGAAGACGGCAAGAAGTTCAAATCGCTGAAGCGTCACCTGGGCGTGCATTTCGGCCTGACGCCGGACGCCTATCGCGCCAAATGGGGCTTGCCGTCGGACTATCCGATGGTCGCTCCCAACTACGCGGCCTCGCGTTCGCTGCTGGCGAAATCGATCGGGCTCGGCCGCAAGGCGGCCCCCGTGAAGGCACCCGCCAAGGGCAGGAAGGCCAAGGCCTCGGCCTGAGGCATGTCGCCCAAAAGTGCGCAGCGGTTTTGCGACAACGACCTGCCTAAAGCAAAGACCTAATTCAGTCCTGAGCCAACAGTTAGGACGACTGGAACAGAAGCCTGCCGGCGAATCCGCCTTGGCAGGCTTCAGGTTTTTATGGCTGGATGGACGGACGGGTTCCTAAAGCAATTCCAGGAAAAGTGTGAAACGGTTTTCCGTCCGGAATTGCGTAAAAACAAGGAGTTAGAGCGGGTCGCCGTTTCCGTGAAACGGTGAACTGCTCTTGGGGAGTGAGCCATGAACTACACCAGGATGGTGATCGAGAAAGAGGCGCCGGAAGAATACGGCTACGACCGTATCCGCTACAATCTTTCGGAAAGTTCGATCGCCGACCAGAAGCTCTCCGACATCGGCCTGTCGCTGCCTGATCTCACGCTTTTCTATGGCGAGCATCGCGGCGACAAGCAGTTGCGTGCCCTGATCTCGGCGCAGGATGCCGGCATTTCACCGGATGATGTCCTGGTCACTGCCGGTGCCGCGGGCGCGCTGTTCATCATCTCGACCTCGCTCTTGTCGGCCAATGACCATCTCGTCGTCATCAGGCCCAACTACGCCACCAACATCGAAACCCCAAGGGCGATCGGCTGCGCCATCGGCTTTGTCGACCTGGCCTTCGAGGAAGGCTTTGCCATCGATGTCGAACGCGTCAAGGCGGCGATGCGGCCGGACACGAAGCTGATCAGCGTCACCTGCCCGCACAACCCGACCGGCACGATGATGAGCCGAGCCGAACTCGATGCCCTGGTGGCGCTTGCCGAAAGCAGCAATTGCCGTCTGCTGGTCGACGAGACCTATCGCGACCTTTCCTACGGCCGGCGGCTGCCGATTGCTGCCTCACTGAGCCCGAAGGCGATCAGCGTCTCGTCATTGTCCAAGGCCTTCGGCATTCCTGGTATCCGCATCGGTTGGCTGATCACCAGGGACGCTGAGCTTCAGGAAAAATTCCTCGCCGCCAAGGAGCAGATCGGCATCTGCGGCAGCGTTATCGACGAAGGCATCGCCCGCGGCATGCTCGAGCGCCGGGACGCTTTCCTGGCGACGCTGCTGCCCGAAATGGCGGGGCGCCGCGACATCGTCCAGGCCTGGATCGATCGCGAACCGCTGGTCGACTGGGTGCGGCCCGAAGGTGGCGTCGTAGGCTTCCCGCGCCTCAATGTCGAACCCGGCTTCGACCTCGACCGGTTCTATGTGAACCTGCTGGAAAACCATGGCACCTATGTCGGACCCGGCCACTGGTTCGAGATGGAGAAGCGCTTCTTCCGCGTCGGCTTTGGCTGGCCGACGGAAGCCGAATTGCGCGGCGGCCTTGATGCCATCTCCGCCGCGCTGCGGCAGTAACTTACGCGTGCCGGCGACGGAACGGGCTGAAAATTCCTTGATCCAGCACTGATTTTAACGCATATCGGCGGCGAACCGAGCTAAAAGTTCCGTCAGCCGGACCAGCGCCCAACGTGGAAGTGCCCCGCCAGCTGATGCCATTCGAACGGGGCCTCTTAAATCCATGACAGCCGAACAGATATCATCTGACCAGCGCTACGCCGCGTTCCGCCATCGCTCCTTCCTGAGCTATTGGGCGGCGCGTTTCCTCACCACATTCGCCACCATGATCGTGTCTGTCGCGGTCGGCTGGCAGATGTACGATTTGACCCGCGACCCGCTCGATCTCGGCCTTGTCGGCATCGTCCAGTTCCTGCCGTCGCTGCTTCTGGTGCTGGTCACCGGCGTCGTCGCTGATCGCTTCGGCCGCCGCCTGATCATGGCGCTGGCGGTCGTGGTGGAGGCGATGTGCGCGCTGGCGCTGCTGTTCCTGACGCTGCGCGGCATCAGCGGGCCGCTGCCGATCTTCTGCGTGCTGGCCATGTTCGGCGTCGCCCGCGCCTTTTTCGGTCCGGCCTCCGCCTCGCTGTTCGCCAATCTGGTGCCGCCTCAGGATTTCGCCAACGCCATCGCCTGGAATTCATCGGCCTGGCAGACGGCGACCATCGTCGGCCCGGTAGCCGGCGGCCTGCTCTACGGCGTGTCGCCGGAAGCGGCCTACGGAACCGCGGCCGTCCTGATGCTCGTGTCCGGGCTGCTGATCTTCACCATCCCGAAGCCGTCGCAGCGCACCGAGTCGGACAAGCCGACGATGCAGCACCTGCTCGGCGGGTTCAGCTACATCTGGAGCGAGAAGATCGTGCTCGGCGCCATCTCGCTCGATCTGTTCGCCGTGCTCCTGTCCGGCGCCTCGGCGCTGCTGCCGGTCTATGCGCGCGACATCCTCCAGCTCGGCCCCTGGGGTCTCGGCCTGCTGCGATCGGCGCCCAGCATCGGCGCCATTTGCGTCGCCATCTGGCTGGCCGGGCATCCGCTCCGCAACCACGCGGGCATGATCATGCTGGCCGCCGCCGCCTCGTTCGGCGCCTTCACCGTGCTGTTCGGCCTTTCCACCATCACCTGGCTGTCGATCGTGGCGCTGGTCTTCCTTGGCGCCACCGATATGTTCAGCGTCTACATCAGGGAGACCTTGATCCAGCTGTGGACGCCCGACGAGGTGCGCGGCCGCGTCAACGCCGTCAACCAGGTCTTTGTCGGAGCCTCCAACGAGGTCGGCGAATTCCGCGCCGGCACGATGGCCGCACTGATCGGCACGGTGCCGGCCGTGGTGATCGGCGGCATCGGCGCCATCGCCGTCGCGGGCCTGTGGATGGTGCTGTTCCCGCAACTGCGCAAGGTGCGCCACCTCAACGGACGCAACTGATCTTCTTATGGCTGACAGCCGACATGCCTCGCCTATACAGGAGCTCTCATGATCACTTGCTACCTGAAATACATCATTGACCCCTACAAGCTTGCCGAGTTCGAAGATTATGGCCGTCGCTGGATAGGCCTGGTCAATCGCCTCGGCGGAAACCATCACGGCTATTTCCTTCCGAGCGAGGGGGCTAACAATATCGCTTTTGCCATGTTCAGTTTTCCGAGCCTTGCCGACTACGAGGATTATCGCAAACGGATGGCTGCCGACCCTGAATGCCAGGAAGTGTTTGAAATGGAAAAACGCAATCGCAGCATTCTCAGCTACGAGCGCAGCTTCCTGCGGCCGGTGCTCGAACCTTAAAAGGCGTCGCGTCGAAACAGATTCACGCGCCGCGCTTTAGATCTTTGTTTTATGCATGTCGTCTTCCCAACACAGAGGTCACTTTTGGGCGACATGCATTAGCTATTGCTCGGCTTGCCGAAAATCATCCGCAGGAACTCGTCCAGCCAGCGCTTGAGATGCATATCCCAGATCAGCCGGCCGCCGAGATGGTCGCGGCCGGGCTGGGCGCCGGGCAATTCGAAGCGATGCGCGCCGCGCACCACCCAGCGCTGCATCATCACCCTGGTCAGTTCGCCATGGAACTGGATGCCCCAGGCATTGTCGCCGTAGCGGAAGGCCTGGTTGGGATAGGTTTCGGCGGTCGCCAGCAGCGTCGCGTCCCTGGGCAGCGAAAAACCCTCGCGGTGAAACTGGTAGACCATCTCCGGCCAGTGCATCAGTTGCTTGCCGGCTTCGGTCGCCTTCAGGGGATACCAGCCGACCTCGACCAGCCCTTCACCGTGACCCTCGACCTTACCGCCGAGACAGTTGACCAGCATCTGCGCGCCGAGACAGATGCCGAGACATGGCCGGTTCTCCCTCAGCGGTATTTCCAGCCAGCTGGTCTCGCGGCGAACGAACTCGTCCTCGTCATTGGCGCTCATCGGGCCGCCGAACACCACCGTGCCGGCGTGGTCGTCCAGTGTTTCGGGCAAGGCGTCGCCAAGCGGCGGCCGGCGGATATCGAGATCGAACCCTTCTTCCAGCAACATGTGTCCGACACGTCCCGGGCTCGAACTCTCCTGATGCAGCACGATCAGGATCTTTGGCTTCGAACTCGTTTGGCGCGGCATGGGAAGGCGAAGATCCTATTCGTCGCTCGATGTTCCGGTGGCGCCGGGCGCGTGCGCCGCTGCCTTGCGGCGCGCCTCGACGCGATCATGGCGTTCGACGCCGATCAGCTCGGCGACGCGCCAGACGGTGTTGTCCTCGAGCTCGTGCAACTCGCCGTCGGCATAGACGATTTCCCACATCAGGCCGATGAAGGCCTTGCGCGCATCGGCATCGAGATGGCGCTTCAAAACACTGGTGAAGGCATAGAGATCGATCGCCTCATTGTCGGCCCGCTCGCCGGCGGCGGCAAGCGCCTCGAGTTCGGCGCCGCTGATCGAATAGCTCTCCGCCAGCACCGCCTTGAACCGCTCCCACTCGACATCCTGGCGCACGCCATCGGCGTTCATCACATGGTAGAGCAGCGCCGAAGCCGCGATGCGCGGATCGTCCGTGCTGGCATGCGTGCCGGCACCGGCCGGCAAATCCCTGAGAAACGACAGAACGCGTTCAAACATAGATCCCATACCCCAACGGCCTGACGGCCTGCCCAACTCAAAACAACCGAAACCGGCGCGGCGATTTCTCCGCTTCCTCGTCCGGATCGACGCCGGGATCGTCCGGCAGCCGCGCAAGCTCCTCGGCCGGCTCGACGCCCTCCGCATCACTCGGCACCGCGGCGAAGGCCGCTGCCGTGATCGGCCTGACATGATCCTCGTGGCGCTCGGCATCCTTGCCCGCAAACGTGTCAGGACCGGCATCATCGATCACCTCGACCGGCCTTTTTTCGCTCGTCGGCTTTGCCAATGCTTCGATGACCGGCGCCGCGCTGGCGGGCACGTCATCATGGCTGTCGATCAACTGGCCAAGACGCTCCATCGGCGCGCGCCACTCGAAGGCGTCGAGCCGGCCGGTGATCGGCGACACCGGCGCCCAGCGTTCCGACACCACGCCGTCTGCGACCCAGGCCGGATCGCGCGGCGCCCGCACCGCCCTGGACAGCAGCTGCCGCACCTTGCCCTGATCGCCGGTCTCGGCCTCCTCGATGTCTGCGAGCAGCAGATAGGCGCCCTCGCGGCGGTCCATCCGGATCGCCGCCTCGGCCTCGCGGCGGGCGGTCGAATAATCCTGCGCGTCGAGCGCGGCGCGCGCCACCGTCATCGAGGACTCGGCGTGGTTCTTCTTCATTTCCTGCAGCTTCTTCGCCCGGTTGAGGCGGTCGAGCACGGCGTCGCCCGGCCTGGCATGGGTATAGAGCTCGGCAACCTCCGGATGCGGCTCCGCCTTCCACGCCGCCTCGAGGATCTTCGAGCCCTTGCGCACGTCGTTCTGCTTGAACAATGCGGCCGCGGCGGCAACGGCGGCGGGCGCGAAGTCGGGCCTGAGCTTGTTGGCCTCGATTGCCGCCGTCCTGGCGGCGGCGGGATCGATATCGGCAAGCGCCTGCGCCTTGGCGGTCAGCAGCACGGCGCGGCGGCGGTTGGCGGCATCGCGTTCGATCTGCCGTGTCGATTTCTGCGCGTCGACCAGTTTCAGGGCGCCGTCCCAGTCGCTGCGCGCGGTCAGCTCTTCCAGCGTCGATTCCGCTGCCCAGGCCAGCTGCGGCGCCATCACCGCGGCGCGGCCGGCATAATGCCTGGCAGCGTTGCGGTCGCCGAGCCGTTCGGCTTCCAGATAAAGCCCGCGCAAGCCCAGCAGCCGCATCTCGGGATCGTCGAGCATGCTCTCGAACTTCTGTCGCGCGCCTTCATGATCGCCTTCGAGCAGCGACGCCTGTGCTTCCAGCAGGTGGATTAGCGGCTCCTGGTCGGAACGGATCAGCTTGGCGGCTTCCTTGGTCTTCTTGCGGGCCAGCGCGCCATCGCCGGCGCCGGCGGCAATCATGCCGGTCGACAGCGCCTGATAGCCACGGTCGCGGCGGCGGACACGGAAATAGCGCGAGATGGTGTAGGGGCTGTTCCACAGCGACTTAAGCAGCCACCACAGGATCATCACCGCGGCGACCACGGCAACGACGGCCACCGCCGCCACCATTAGGCTGACCTGGTATTGATAGCCGTTGAAAGTGACGACCATGTCGCCCGGCCGGTCGGCCAGCCAGGCAAAGCCCAGCCCGAGCGCGAAAACGACGATGAGGAAGGCGAGCAGGCGGATCATTGTGTTGCCCTCATGCCTTCATCGCGCCCGAGATCAGCGCATCGACCTGGGTTTCGACCTCGATGCGTGCTTTCAGCTTGCCGGCAAAGTCCGCGCCAGCGGCCTTGGCGGCCTCGGGCAGCGTTTCATACTCGCTGAGTGCCTTGGCGTAGTCGCCCTGGTTGACCGCCGCCTCCATGCGCGCGACGGTTTCCGGTGCGCCGGCGCCTTCGACGGCACCGATCGGCCTGACCTTGACCAGCGATTCGGCGCTCGACATCAGATTCTGCAGGAAGCCGGCATTCTCATCGACGGGCGTCGCGGCAGTGACCATGGCATTGGCGGCGGCATCAGCCTGCGATGCGATCTCGGCGCGGGTCGGAACGCCCTTTTCAGCATAGGGGCGCAGTACCGCAAGCTGCGGCGCATCGGGCGAAATCGCAGCGAGGGTTTCGAGTTCGGCCGAAAACGGCCCGCCACGCTCAAGCGCCGCCTTCAAGGCCGACGCCGCGATGGCAAGCGCGATCTTCGGCTGTCCCGCCGCCGCCTCGACCTTGCCGGACAGCTGCGACACAGACTGCTCCAGCGCCGTCAGCCGGCCCTCCTGCGCCGTCGTAGCCTCGCCGGCCGACTTCACCAGCGCGTCGAGGCCTGCCAGTTTCTCGTTGAGCGGACCGAGATCGACCGGCGCCGAGCTGCCGGCCTTGCCGAGGGCGGCGACCGCCGTCTCGATCTGCGCGACCTTGTCGCCGAGTGCGGCGACCCCGGCTGCGTCGCCTGCTCCACCTTTCTCGACAGCCGATTTCAGCGCCGCCACATCGGCCTTGACCTGTTCCAGGCCGGAGGACAGGCCGACCATCTTGGCCGCTCCATCGCCGTTGCCGCCGGCGTCCTTCAAACCGGCGATTTCGGTCTTCAACGAGGCGATGTCGCCGTTGACGCTATCGAGCGAGATGCCGGCACCGGAACCCGGCGCGCCGAGCAGGCCGGCAAATTGCAGCCCGCCGGCGCCGACCAGCGCGATGACACCGCCGATGATGCCGGCGGCGATGCCGTTGAGGCCGCCGCGCTTTTCAGGGGGTGGCGCCATTTTCTCGTCCCGTGTCTCGGGTTTTGCCTTGTTGCCGTCGGTCTGCGTGCGCTTCGCCGATGCGTCCTCGAAAATGTAGTCATTGGCTTTGGTCTTGCCGGCCGGCGCATCGAACGATCCGGGCTCGTCGGACGATCCGGGATAGGGGATCTCGGCCTCGCTAGCGGGCTTTGTCGCCGCTGCCGGCGGCTGCTCCGGTTCGGCCCGGGCGTCGGTATGCTCCCAGGGCTCGAGATCGGTCTGGTCGGCGTGACCCGGCTCTTCGGGAACCTTAGGCTGCGAAGCATTCGCTGCTTCCTCGGCCTTCGCCTCGTCTGTCCGGGCCTCCTGCCTGGCGGCGTCCTCGTCGGCGATGCGCGAGACGGCGCCCGGCTCGAGATCGATGGTCACCGGCTCGCGGCGGCCTTTCGAGTGTCGCATCTTCGGCGTCTTGACCATGCCTGGGCTCCGCACAATTCGCTTCGTCTCAACGCCTGGGGGCGCATGATGGTTCAGAAAGGGTCTAGCACATCACCAAGCGGTGAAAAGGGGCGGTGTGATGACGCGGCTCAGCGCGGCGCCTGCAAAAGCGCCAGCAGCCCATCCTCGTCGGGTTGCGCGGCAATGCGGATCCTTTCGCTGGCGACACCGTCGAAGGCTGCGGCGATGCGAGTGGAAAGCGCAAAAACCCATGTTTTTTCGAAGAGACCGCGCAGAGCGGGCCGTCTTGCCAAGGTCTGCATCGCCGCCGCCGCCTTGGCTGAATAGAGCAATACCGCGTCGGCAGGTTGCCCGGACAGGCATTCGAGGATGACTTCGTCCGGATAGCCCACTGTCAGCGTGTCATAGGTCTCGACGGCGTGGACCCGAACGCCCGCCGTTCCGAGCCTCTGTTCGAACGCCGGAAAACGCACGCGCCCGCAGAGGTAGACAATCGTCTTTCCAGAAAAATCGGCGGCGAGCCTGTCGGCCAGCGCCTCCGCATCGCCCGGGCCTTCACTGACCGACAAAAACCCCGCTCGACGCGCCGCTTGCGCCGTCCTTTTGCCGACCGCATGGCAAGGCAAGGCGGCGAGCGTCGCGATGATTTCTTCCGGCGCATGGCGCACGGCATTGGCGCTGGTGACGGCCACCGCGACGGCATTGTCCGGGATCAGTCCGGCGGCGACGGGCAACGCCTTTGTTTCGGTCAGGGGCAAAAGAACCGGCTGAAAGCCCGTCTCCTCAAGCCGATGCGCTGTGCGCGAAGCACCCGGTTCCGGCCTGGTCACCAGGACGCGAAGCATTTCAGAGCCAGCCGTCGAAGAACTTTTCGCCGGCCTTGGCACGCACACTCCGGGCTGCTTCACCGCCGATGCTGGCGGCGTCTTGCGCCGGCCCCTGCAGCTCGACCGTGTACGATTGCGTCCCGTCGGGCGAGATGATCAGCCCGGCAAAAGACAGTTTTTCGGCCTCGATCGCCGCATAGCCGGCGATCGGCGTGCGGCAGGAGCCATCCAGCGCCGCCAGGAAGGCACGCTCGCAGGCCAGCGCCTGGCCGGTCGGCACATCATGGACGGCTGCCAGCATCTTTTCGACATCGCGGTCGCCGATACGGGTTTCGATGCCGATCGCGCCTTGCCCCGGCGCCGGCGGGAAGACATCGAGCGGTATCAGGTCGGTGACGACATGCTCGAGCCCAAGCCGCTTCAGCCCGGCATAGGCCAGGATCGTGCCGGCGGCGACGCCTTCTTCAAGCTTGCGCAGCCGCGTCTGCACATTGCCGCGGAACATCACCACGTCGAGATCCGGCCGCATCCGGCGGATCAGCGCTTGCCGCCGCAGCGACGACGACCCGACTTTCGCCCCGCGCGGCAGTTCGGCGATCGTCTTCGCCGCCTTGCCGACAAAGGCGTCGCGTGCGTCCTCGCGCGGCAGGAAGGCCGAGAGTTCGAGACCGTCGGGCAGTTGCGTCGGCATGTCCTTCGACGAATGCACGGCGATATCGATCCGGCCCGCCAGCAGCGCCTCCTCGATCTCCTTGGTGAACAGGCCCTTGCCGCCGGCTTCCGACAGCGGCCGGTCCTGGATGCGGTCGCCGCTGGTCGAGATGACGACCACCTCGAACGCCTCCGCCGGCATGCCATGCGCGGCCATCAGCCGCGCCTGTGCTTCATGCGCCTGTGCCAGCGCCAGCGGGCTGCCGCGTGTTCCGATTCTCAAGATTGTTTGCATGGCGCGCAGTCCGTGATAACCCCCCGGCAAGCGAGGCTTTTCCGGGGTTCTCCTAACGGGGAAAGCCCCATGATACAATCTTTAGGGACAGCGACGAATTGATCCGCGTGCTGGGCATAGAGACGAGTTGTGACGAGACCGCCGCCAGCGTGGTGGCCATCGACGGCGACGCCGCGCCAAAAATCCTGTCCAACATCGTGCTCAGCCAGATCGAGGAGCATGCCGCGTTCGGCGGCGTCGTGCCGGAAATCGCCGCGCGTGCCCATGTCGAGGCGCTGGACGGCATCATCGAGGCGGCGCTTGCCGATTCGGGCACGGCGCTCGCCGATATCGACGCGATTGCCGCCACAGCCGGTCCCGGCCTGGTCGGCGGGCTGATCGTCGGGCTGATGACCGCCAAGGCAATCGCCGCGGCGGCGAACAAGCCGCTGATCGCCATCAACCACCTCGAAGGCCATGCGCTGACCGCAAGGCTGACCGACGGGCTCGACTTTCCCTATCTCTTGCTGCTGGTCTCCGGCGGCCATACGCAAATCGTCGCCGTGCGCGGCGTCGGCGACTACCAGCGCTGGGCAACGACCATCGACGACGCGCTCGGCGAAGCCTTCGACAAGACGGCCAAGATGCTCGGCCTGTCCTATCCCGGCGGACCGAATGTCGAGAAGGCGGCACAGGCCGGCAATGCCTCGCGCTTTGCCTTTCCGCGCCCGATGAAGGGCTCGGCCCAGCCCGACTTCTCCTTCTCCGGCCTCAAGACCGCCGTGCGCCAGGCGGCGAGCGCCATTGCGCCGCTGAGCGACAAGGACGTCGCCGACATCTGCGCTTCGTTCCAGGCAGCGGTGGCCGATGCGCTGGCCGACCGTGTCTCCCGCGCGCTGACGCGCTTTCGCGAGACATTTCCCGGCACGAAAAACCCGGCCCTCGTCGTTGCCGGTGGTGTCGCCGCCAACCGCACGATCAAGATCATGCTGGAGCGGCTCTGTGCCGAGACCGGCTTCACCTTCATTGCGCCACCGCTGAAGCTTTGCACCGACAATGCGGCGATGATCGCCTGGGCCGGCATCGAGCGGCTGCGCGCCGGCATGGCGCAGGAGAACGGCTTCGATTTCGTGCCGCGCTCGCGCTGGCCGCTGGACAGCATCTCGGCGCCGATGGTCGGCTCCGGCCGGCGCGGAGCCAAGGCATGAACGAGCTGGCAAGCGGCAACGACACCGCGCCAACCGGCTGGCGCGTTGCCGTGCTCGGCGGCGGGGCCTGGGGCACTGCCTTGGCCTTGGCCATGCTGCGCGCCGGCCATTTCGTCCGCCTTTACGCGCGCGACCCGGAGACCGTCGCCGCGATCGACCGCGGCGAAAATCCACGCTATCTGCCGGGCATTGCGCTCCAGCCCGGCATCGTGGCGACGAGCAACATCCAGGCCGCGCTCGACGGTGCCGACTGCGTGCTGGCGGTGACGCCGGCCCAGTCGCTGCGGACTACGCTGGCGGCAGCGAAGGACCAGATGCCGGCCGGTGTCCCGCTGGTTCTGTGTGCCAAGGGCATCGAAAGCGAGACCGGCGCCTTGCTGTCGGCGATCGTCGAAGAAATCCTGCCGCTAAATCCGGTTGCCGCTCTGTCGGGTCCGAGCTTCGCCACCGACGTCGCCCGCGGCCTGCCGACGGCCGTTGTGGTCGCTGCCCGCGACGAGGCATTGGCCGCCGATCTCGCCGCCCGCTTTTCCGCCGAAAACCTGCGCTGCTATTCGAACGACGACCTGATCGGCGTCGAGATCGGCGGCGCCTTGAAGAACGTCTTCGCCATTGCCGCAGGTGCTGTCGCTGGCGCAGGTCTCGGGGCCAGCGCCCAGGCCGCAATGGTGACGCGCGGCTTTGTCGAATTGCGCCGCATCGGCGCTGCCTTCGGCGCCAGGCCCGAAACGCTGATGGGGCTTTCCGGCCTTGGCGACCTGCTGCTGACCTGCTCGTCCACCCAGTCGCGCAATTTCGCCTATGGCCTGGCGCTCGGCCAAGGCAAGCCGCTTGCCGGATTGCCGCTCGCCGAAGGCGTGCCGACGGCGGCGATCGCTGCCCGCATCGCCACCGAGCGCAACATCGACGCGCCGATCATTGCCGCCGTCGCCGCCATACTGGACGGTGCCATCACCGTCCGGCAGGCTGTGACGGCCTTGATGACTCGGCCGCTGAAGACCGAAACCAACGATTGATCCCCACGACTGAACGATCAGGAGAAAAAAGATGCTGTTTGCTGTGATTTGCAAGGACAAGCCCGGAAGCCTGCAGGTGCGCCTCGACACGCGGCCCGAGCATATTGCCTTTCTCGAAGGGTTGAACGGCGACAAGAAGCTGGCCTTCGCCGGCCCGTTCCTTGATGCCGAGGGCAAGCCCAATGGCAGCCTCGTGGTCGTTGAAGCGTCCGACCTGGCAGGTGCGCAGGCTCTGTCGGCGGCCGACCCCTACGCCAAGGCCGGGCTGTTCGAAAGCGTCGAAATCCGCCCGTGGAACTGGACGTTCAACCAGCCGGCGGCTAGTTAATCCCGGTCGCCGCGCGACTCCAAGGAGGAGAAAGACATGAACTACTGGCTGTTCAAATCCGAGCCATTCAAGTTCTCCTTCGAGATGCTGAAGGCCAAGGGCAAGGCCGGCACGCAATGGGACGGCGTGCGCAACTACGCCGCGCGCAACAACATGAAGGCCATGCAGATCGGCGATCTCGGCTTCTTCTACCATTCCAACGAAGGGCTGAACGTCGTCGGCATCGCTGAAGTCTGCGCGCTTGCCCATCCCGACACCACCTCGGACGATCCGCGCTGGGAATGCGTCGACCTCCGCGCCGTAAGGGATGTGCCGAACCCGCCGACGCTGGAACAGGTCAAGGCCAATCCGAAGCTTGCCGACATGGCGCTGGTGCGGCTCGGCCGGCTTTCCGTGCAGCCGGTGACGCCGGCCGAGTGGAAGGAAGTCTGCCGCATGGGCGGCTTGACGCCGGCTCCGTGACGGCGCTGACGCCCAACAGCGCGAGGCAATTCATTCTCGACAACACGGCGCTGATGGCGCCGCCGCACGTGCCGGAGATCCTGCTTCATCTTGCCGACGAAGCGCATGATTTGTGGCAGCGGACCGAGGATGAGCTGGTCGAGATCGGCCTGCCACCGCCTTTCTGGGCCTTTGCCTGGGCCGGCGGCCAGGGCCTTGCCCGCCATGTCCTGGACAATCCCGGCACGGTGCGGGGCAAGCGCGTGCTCGACTTCGCTTCCGGCTCCGGCCTTGTCGCCATCGCTGCCGCCAAGGCAGGTGCCGCCAAGGTGATCGCAACCGACATCGATCCGTTCTGTGCCACCGCGATCCGGCTCAACAGCGAGATCAACGGTGTCGGGACCGAATTCCTCGGCACGGATTGCATCGGCACCGATGCAGGTTGGGACGTGATCCTGGCCGGTGATGTTTTCTACGACAAATCTTTCGCGGACCGGCTGATGCCATGGTTCGCAACGCTGAAGGCCCGCGGCGCCGAGATCCTCGTCGGCGATCCCGGACGGTCGTATCTGCCGAAGGCAGGGCTGGAGCCGCTTTCTGTGTATGAGGTGGCCGTCACGCGGGCACTGGAGGATGCGCTCGTCAAGCATACTACTGTCTGGCGGTTTGCTTGACGCCAACGCCGAACAGGCGTTCCATCAAGTTCGCATCTGGAGGGGGAAGCTCATGGATTTTTCAGCAGTGAACTGGCTGGCGGTGGTCGCTGCCGCGATCGCCGCGTGGCTGTTCGGCGCCGCCTGGTACATGGGCCTGAGCAAGGCGTGGCTGAAGGCCGCCAAGCTCGATCCGGCGACGATGAAAAAATCGCCGCTGCCCTTCGTCATCAGCTTCATCGCCGAACTGGTCATGGCCACCATATTGGCCCTGGTCGTCGGCGCGATGACCGGCGGCGAGCCGACATTGCTCGCCGGACTTGTCTTCGGCTTCGTGCTCTGGCTGGGTTTCGTCGCCACGACGCTCTCGGTCAACCATCGCTACGAGAATTTCGGCTGGGACCTGACCCTCATCGACGGCGGCCACTGGCTCGGCGTGCTGCTGATCATCGGCGCCGTGATCGGCTGGTTCGGCGCGGCGGCAAGCTGATCAAGAAGGGAGTAGGGCAGTAAGGCAGTAGGGGAATAGGGGCAAACGGCACCGACTGCAATCCCTACTGCCCTACTGCCCTACTGCCCTACTGCCCTTTGTCCGTGGTCCGCGTCTTGGCGACTTCCTCGAGCATCCATTCGCGAAAGGCGACGATGCGCGGATCGTCGCCGGTATTTTCGGGATAGACCAGGAAGTAGGCGAACTCGGGCGCCACCCGCAGGCCGAGTTCGAAAGGCTGCACCAGCCTGCCCAGGGAAAGGTCGTTCGCCACCATGGCGAAATCGGCGAGCGCAACGGCATTGCCGTCGAGCGCTGCCTGGACGGCATCCGTGGAGTTTCCGAAGACGACGGTCCGGCTGTCGTCGAAATCATTGATGCCGGCCGCCGCCATCCACATCCGCCAGTTGGGCCATGTCACGCCTTGCCGCGACCATTCGATATGCGCAAGCGTGTGATTGAAGAGGTCGCGCGGCTCACGCAGCGGCGGACCGGACGTCAAGAGGCTCGGGCTGCACACCGGAATGAGGATGTTGTCGAACAGCCGGTGGGTGCGAAGACCCGGATATTTGCCGGCGCCGAAACGGATGCCGACATCGATGTCATCGAGTTCGAAATCCCGCACTTCATAGGCAATGTCGAATCGCAATTCGATATCGGGGTGATGCTTGCGAAAATCGTCGACGCGTCGCATCAGCCATTTTGACGCGAACTGCGCGTCGAGCGTTACCTTCAAAAGGGCGGTGCCGCGCGCCAGCTTTTGCGCCCGCGAAACGGCCCGGCCAAGCAGGTCGAGCGCGTCGGCCGAGGCGTCGAACAGCACCGTCCCCGCCTCGGTGAGCCGGATGGTGCGGCTGGTGCGTGTGAACAGCACCAGCCCGAGTTGATCCTCGATTTCCTTGATCTGATGGCTGACGGCGGCCGGTGTCAGGCCGAGCTCGTCGGCGGCGCGGGTGAAATTGAGGTGCCGGGCCGCTGCTTCCAGCGTCCTCAAGGCACGAGTCCCGGGCAGAAGACGAGCCATCCTATCCTCAAATAAAACTTGATGATCCAGAGAAAACTACTCGTTTCTCGCAGGGATTTCAATCTGGCATGATCCCATCATCGACACATCATCAAGCCGGATTTGATATCCGGAGACAACGGATCATAACCATGTCCATCATCGTTTTGAATTCATCGACACCCCGCCCGGCCTGGCTGGCCGAAACCCTCGACTGGCTGCGCCACGCCCGGGTCGCGATACGCCTCGCCCGCCGCGACATTGCCTACCAGGACGTCGAGGATCTCTCCGATCGCCAACTGCGCGATATCGGCGGCGAGCGCCGTGACGTCGCTCGCGCAATGGACAGAGAACTTGGCCGGCTGGGCCTGCTCGACATCGGTTGGCAGAAACCTGGTCGTAGGGGAATAGGGGAATAGGGGAATAGGGGAATAGGAAAAATTAAGGCTGCGCCGGGACTGTCCCTACTCCCCTACTCCCCTACTCCCCTACTCCCCTACTCCCCTACTCCCCTACTCCCCTACTCCCCTACTCCCCTACTCCCCTA
>NZ_JAMYQH010000039.1:0-63285 GCF_040320765.1 Mesorhizobium sp. M0618
GCCTACACCGAACGGCTTTTGTCCTCTGTTCCGGAAATGAATCCGGACTGGCTGACAAGGCTGCTGGCCAGTCGGAAAATCTGACTTCGCAAGGCGGACAGGAAGAGAGCGTCGTCCCGCCGCGATCTCCTCCGCATGAGTTTCGAGCGCGAAGTGGCCCGCGTCGAAGAAATGTACCCTCGCACGGGGAATATCGCGCCTGAAGGCTTCAGCGCCGCGCGGCAAGAAAAACGGATCGTCTTTCCCGAGACCGCCAGGCAGCGTGGCTTGTGAGTCCGAAAGTAATTTTGGAAAGGTCGGGTAAAGCGTGCTCTTGTAGTCGCTTAACAAATCCAGCTGAATCTCGCCCGCGCCATCGCGTGCTAAATAAAAATTGTCGAGCCTAGCTGTCCAGCATCCAGATCGCCTTGCTGGGACCATCTCCCAGAACGGCAAAGCGTACGAGGCGGGGCTGAGCGAGGGTTTTGATCCCGTTCGCACCTATTGGCAAGAGCCGTCTGCAGCAAACCGAGCGGCGCTCCGCAGCTTCCTCGCGGAGACAACTCGCTGGCAGCACACATGGTGAGCCTGATAAAGCTGTGATCTCGCCGGATGGCTATATCCGTGGCGACTCGACCTCGACTGGCGCTGGCATCAAATGGCACTGCATCTCAGCATCAATCCGGACGCTCATGCGATCCGCGAGCTCGACCAGATGCATTAGGGTGTCGAGATGGCTCGCAAGGGCGGTGTCCCTGCTAAGCGGGTCCTGAACGCGATGCGCTTGGCGGCTTTCCTTGCGCATCTCGTACGGCGCAGGCAAACGTCCTAACCTGCTTGTACGCCCAGCCTATCAGCGCAGGAGTCCATCCTTCTCAAAATCTTCCCAGCCGCGCAAACTGGAGTGCGAGTTCTCATCGGGGCCATACCCAGCTGAAGCTGCAGTTCCGCGACCGCTTCCTTGAGCGCGTTTCATAGCGGCTTTCCCCGCGGCTCGCCGCCTATTCTCTGCAACTGTCGCTGCGTCCTGTTCGCGCCAGACCGTAACTAGGTCCCGGTCAAGCACATCCTCTACGTGCTGCGGGTCGAACACGTGAAAGGTGATGTTCCTTGCCCGCCCGCGGAGTTTCACCGTTTTCGTCCCGGCGCTTTGCAAGCGACCATCTTTCAACCAGCGGTGCCGTTCAGCCGTCGAGATCGTCAGTATGTCCTCAATTTCACGGGGAATTACGGGCAGGTTTTCGATCTTCTGCATTGCTTTGGCTACGATCCCGAATGCCACCTGCACATCTGTCTCGGCGCCTTCAGACAGCCGCAGGGTAAGCACGCGGGACTCGATATGGAGCAGTTTCATGAACTCCGTTGGAAGGCGGGCGCGTATTTCGAGAAAAATACCCTTCGCTCTGACGGAAGATCCAAGCGTTGCAGCCGGGCTTAAGGGCCACTCTCCAATCAGCTTCTCTGTTGCTTTGTTTTTTCGGCGCGTGGACATGCCCCTTATATAGGTCACCGATTGTCGGCAGCGATGAGCCGATCGCGAAGCCAACGTGAGTTCTAACCTGCCAGCGGTCTGAACACGATGTCCTACAGGCGCAACCCGTGCTTAGCACGGTCTATTCCTTGCTGGCCGGCAACATTCGGCAGGCTGGCGTCGCTCAGCGACGTCCGCTCCGCAGGAATCTCGCCGTGGCTATATCCATGGCGTGCTGGGCGCAAGCGGTTGGTCGCAGAGCCGTAGTCGTGATTTGGTTTGGTCAGCGCTGGAATGACGCTGCTGTCACTTTTCCGCTTCAGAGGAAATGTGGCGTCGCCATCCTGCTCGCCCGATAAAATGCGCGGATTGGCGCTTGAGACACCGTCGTTCTTTCCGCCTTTGTGGTGCTTTTCTGATTGGCCTCGCGCGTCTGCTTCAGGCTCTTTGCCAGAACGCTTGCCAACTTTATTGTCGTCGGAATTTTTCGCCATCAGGGCTCTCCTTTGCGAAGCAATGGCAACTCTTCGGTCGGTCTGAGGTTCCGGGACCCGCCTGCTTCGCGACGACGGGAATGGCGCCGCGAAATCTATTCCGACATTTGTCACCGTCCGGAACAAACCTTCCGCCAGGAGGTTGGAGTTCATCGTCCTCTTCAGCCAAGGAACCTCAGCATGAGAATCAAACTACGCGTGGCGTCGCTGTCGATCGCCACCGCCATGGCCTTTGTACAGCCTGCCTTGTCAGCAGAAACGGCCCAGGATTTCGTCACGAAGGCCGCGATCGGCGGGATGTTCGAAGTGCAGTCCAGCAAGGTCGCTCAAGACAAGCTCCAAGATCGGACCCTCAAGGATTTCGCTCAGAAGATGATCTCCGACCATGGTGCTGCGAACGGCAAGCTCGAAACTATTGCCGGCGAACAAAAATTGCAGGTGCCCTCCGACCTCGACGCTGCCCACAAGAGCGAAGTCGACAAGTTGCAGTCAGCTGCCGCGCCAGTCGATGCACCGTATGCCGACATGCAGAAGGCGGCGCATGCCGACGCTGTAAGCCTGTTTGAAAGCTACGCCAAGGACGGCGACAATGCCGCTCTCAAGTCGTTTGCAAACGAGACGTTGCCGACGCTCAAAATGCATCAGGAGATGATCGGCAAGGTCGCGGCTGGCGCTCCTGCCGCCGATAGCACCGCGCCAGCCGTGTCCAATGCGGACACCACAAATCCTGCAGCGCCGGTGCCTGGTGCCAACAGCTTCACCGAGGACCAGGCCAAGAGCGCCATCGAGAAGGCAGGTTACTCGGACGTCTCCGCCCTGACGAAGGATGACAAGGGCATCTGGCGTGGAACCGCGAGCAAGGACGGCAAATCCGTACCAATCGCTCTCGACTTCCAAGGCAACGTCGTTGCCGGCAACAATTGATCACAACCAAGGACAAATTAGATGAAAACCGTAACAGGCCTCTTCGACAACTACGATCAAGCAAGCGACGCTGTGGGCGAGCTTGAAGCCACAGGCGTTCCGCACGACGATATCAGCATCGTGGCCAATAACTCGGGCGGCTGGCACACAGGCGAAGCGTCTGAGGCTGGCGAGGATGCGGCAGCCGGGGCTGGTGTCGGTGCTGTTATCGGCGGGGCCGGCGGCCTGCTCACCGGCCTTGGCCTGATGGCGATACCTGGTGTCGGTCCCGTGGTTGCCGCAGGCTGGCTGGCAGCTACTGCGGTGGGCGCGGTTGGCGGTGCTGCGGTTGGTGGCGCCGCTGGTGGCATCATAGGCGCGATGACGGAGTCCGGTGTGCCTGAAAACGACGCACATGTTTATGCCGAAGGCGTTCGGCGTGGCGGAACTATGGTCACAGCCAGGGTCGAAGACGATCTTGTCCCGAACGCGGAACAGATCCTGAAGCAATATGATTCCGTAGACATCGCCGGCCGGCGAAACGAATACGAAGCAGGCGGCTGGACTGGCTTCGATCCAACGGCGGATGTCTACCCAGCAGATGACCTGGAACGCGCCAGAGGTCGTCGCAACGTTTGAGTTGAAATGACAAGTTCGGCTACAGCCGCCTTGTCCTACCTTCGCGATGTGCAGCCACGCTCTCACCCAGCCGCGATCGTCCCTGAGCAGTGAGCAAGAAGTTCGCGCCCAGCTCAGGGTCGAGCCGGTTCAAAAGCGATCTGGTCGCTGCCCTGTCGGGGCTTCGAAAAGTCCGGGTCGTCCCTAATTCTTCGCGCAGATCGCGATGCAACCAAAATCAAGCTCCGTCGTTTTGTCCGGTTCGCTATGGGGGGCGTCTTGGCAGGATTGAATGAGGACACGACGACGAGCGCTGTGTCGCGCAGCGCCGGTGAAATGGCCAACCGCATCGGCTCGTTCGCGTGGAGCGAAACGGCGATCGGGCCAGCATCATCCTGGCCAACAGAGCTCAAGACACTCGTCGATCTGATCCTCAACTCTGCACAGCCCATGTTTGTCGTCTGGGGCGCTGAGCGCATCTGGCTCTACAACGATGCGTTTCTACCTATACTGGGCCGGAAGCATCCAAGTGCTCTCGGGCTTCCCAGCCAACAGGTGTGGGCTGAAGCATGGGACATGATCGGCCCGATGTTCGATCGGGTTTTTGGAGGCGAGTCCGTGCACATGGATGACCTTGCAATCCGGATCGACAAGCATGGCGCGCCGGAAGAGGCGCATTTCGCGTTTTCCTATAACCCGATCCTGGAGCCGACCGCCGGCCGGGTCGGAGGGCTTTTTGGCGTTTGCACGGAAACGACGGACCGGTTTCTTGCCGAGATGCGCGAGCGCCTTGCTGCCGAACGGCAGATCCATCTGTTCGAACAGGCGCCCGGGTTCATCATCATCATGCGGGGTCGCAACCACGTGGTGGAATTCGTGAATGACGCGCATCGTCATGTATTCAACAGTGGCGATTGGCTAGGAAAACCCATCCGAGATGCGTTTCCGAGCCTTGAAGGACAGGGGTTCTTCGAGCAGTTGGATAACGTTCTCAACGGTGGCAAGACATTTGAAGCGCAAGGCGTTCCGGTGCGCTTTCGTCGCTCCCCGGAAAGCCAGGAAGAGGCCCGCTATCTGACCTTCATCTACGCGCCGCTTTACGACGGCAGCAGCACCGTTACGGGAATACTCTGTGAGGGGTTCGACGTGACCGAGACATACCGCGCGCGAAAAAGAAGCGCTGCGCTCGCCGAACTCGGAGACGTGGTGCGTCTAATTGAAGACCCGGATGACCTTGCCTACGCCGCAGCCGAAATCATCGGTAGGGAGCTCGAGGTGAGCCGAGCCGGCTACGGCACGATTGATCTGGCGAAAGAAACCATTTCGATCGAACGCGATTGGAACGCGCCTGGCATCAAAAGCCTGGCGGGAGTGCTGCATTTTCGCGACTATGGCACCTATATCGATGACCTCAAACGAGGCATCACCGTTGTCTTCGAGGATGCGGACAAGGATCCGCGCACAAGCCATAATGCGGCAGCGCTAAAAGCAATTAGCGCCCAATCCTTGATCAACATGCCGGTCACCGAAAAGGGTGGCTTTGTGGCGCTCCTCTACCTCAACCACAACAGGCCCCGGCGCTGGTCTGAAGAAGAGATCGAGTTCGTTCGCGAGATGGCGGAGCGAACGCGTACGGCGGTTGAACGACGGCGAGCGCAGGCAGAATTGCGCCAGAACGAAAGCCGGTTGCGCTTCCTCGATGCACTGGGAAAGGAAACGTCAAAAAGTACAGACGCAGACGCGGTCCTTGAGATCACCACCAGGATGCTGGGCAAGCGTCTCGGCGTCGCGATCTGTGCATACGCCGATATGGACCCCGACCAGGACCACTTCACGATCCGGGGAGATTGGCATCGGCAAGGCTCTTCCAGCATTGTCGGTCACTATAGCCTCGAAGCCTTTGGGCAACTCGCCGTTCTCAGACTTCATCAGGGACTGCCACTGATAATCAATGACAATCGTGTCGAGCTGGCACCGGAGGAAGCGGCCACGTTCCAGAACATCGGTATTGCCGCGACCATTTGCATGCCCCTCGTCAAGGAGGGGCGTCTTACGGCATTAATGGCAATCCATGACAACGTGCCACGGGTCTGGACCCCGAATGAGCTGGCGCTTCTGACCGAGGTCACCGAACGGTCCTGGGCGCATATCGAACGCGTAAGGTCGGATCAAGGCGCTGCCGAAACTGCAGAAAGGCTGAGTCTTGCAACCCGGGCGGCCGCCATCGGGACCTGGGACTATGATCCTGTTGCCAATCATTTGCGTTGGGACACACGGTGCCGTGCGCTTTTTGGCATCGCCTCGAGCTCCGATGTTTCTTATGAGGCGTCCTTTCTCGCAGGACTACATCCAGATGACCGCGATCGTGCGGACGAAGCTGTGAGAAAGGCCCTCTCGCCCGACAGCCTCCACCCTTTCAACATTGAGTATCGAACAATTGGCTTGGAGGACGGGATCGAACGATGGGTGGCGGCAAGCGGTCACGCCATTTTCGAAGACGAAAAGGCGATTCGCTTCATCGGCACCGTGATCGATGTTTCCGACCGCAAGAAAGCCGAGCGCCATCTTAAGATCGTGAACGATACCGGTGCGGCTGTCGCGGCCGAGTTCAATCTCGACAAGATCGTCCAGATTACAACCGACGCCGGCGTCCAGCTGTGCGGAGCACAGTTCGGCGCTTTTTTCTACAATGTCCTCGATGATCAGGGCGGCAGCTACCTGCTCTATGCCCTCTCCGGTGCCCCGCGTTCGGCATTCGAGAACTACCCGATGCCGCGTGCCACGGCGGTGTTCGAACCCACGTTCCTTGGTACGGCCGTGGTTCGTTCAGACGATATTATGAAGGACCCGCGCTATGGCAAGAATTCGCCGCGAAAAGGCATGCCGGAAGGCCACCTGCCCGTGCGCTCATATTTGGCGGTGCCCGTCGTCTCGAACTCCGGTGAGGTTCTGGGCGGGCTGTTCTTCGGCCATGCCGAAATTGGAAAGTTTCTGCCTGAGCACGAGAGTGCCCTGCTAGGTATTGCCGGACATGCCGCCACGGCAATCGACAATGCAAGGCTGTTCCAGGCGGCCGAACGAGAGCTCGCTGAACGACGACGCGCGGAGGCCGCGCTGCAGACGCTCAATTCCACCCTTGAACAACGCGTGATCGAGGAGGTTGCGGAGCGGTCGAAGGCGGAGGAGCAGTTGCGACAGGTGCAGAAGATGGAGGCCGTGGGCCAGCTGACCGGCGGCATCGCCCACGACTTCAACAACATGCTTGCCGTCATCATCGGTGGGCTCAATCTGCTTCAGCGCAAACTGTCGAAAGGCGAGACGGATGTTGGCCGCTTTGTAGAAGGCGCGATGGATGGAGCACATCGCGCCGCCGCCCTGACACAGCGGTTGCTGGCCTTCTCACGACAGCAACCACTCAAGCCAGAGCCAATCAATGCAAACCGCTTGATGGGCGGCATGACCGATCTCCTTATGCGAACGCTGGGCGAGACCATCAAGGTCGAGACTGCCTTCGGCGCCGGCCTCTGGCAGGTCGAGACGGATCCCGGACAGTTGGAAAGCGCCCTTCTCAATCTCTCTGTCAACGCGCGGGATGCAATGCCGAAGGGCGGCAAGCTGACCTTCGAAACGTCAAACGCGTACGTAGACGAGCGATACGCTCGCGAGTCCGCCATCGCCGCCGGACAGTTCGTATTGATTGCTGTGACCGACACAGGCACGGGAATGTCTGCAGAAGTTCTCGCCAAGGCTTTCGACCCCTTCTACACCTCCAAGAGTGTCGGCAAGGGCACGGGGCTTGGTCTGAGCCAAGTCTATGGCTTCGTGCGACAGTCCGGCGGAAACGTCAAAATCTACTCAGAACCGGACGTTGGCACGACGGTGAAGATTTACCTGCCGAGATATTACGGCAGTGCCGAGCCGGATGCCGACCAGACGCAGCCCAGATCGATCGATGGCGGCCTCGCGAGCGAGGTCGTCATGGTGGTGGAAGATGAAGATCGCGTGCGTGCGGTTTCCGCCGAAGCGCTGCGTGAGCTTGGCTACACGGTTGTTGAGGTCAGCGGACCCAGCGAGGCCATCAAGATGATCGAGGCCGGGCAGGAATTGTCGCTGTTGTTCACCGATGTCGTGATGCCGGAGATGTCCGGGCGTCAGCTCGTCGATTTGCTGCGCAAGAAGAACCCGAAGTTGAAGGTCCTCTACACCACCGGCTACACACGCAACGCCATCGTTCACAATGGCATTCTCGATCCCGGCACGCAGCTGTTGCCAAAACCCTTCAGCCTTGAAGACCTTGCCGAAAAGGTGCGGACCATTCTCGACACCCCTTCCTAGGCAGTCAGTCAGGCACGACCGCCGCAGGGCAAACCGGCGGTGCAGAGGAACGATACAAACGCAGCGTCGTTTGCCCTGAACTGAAACAGGGCTAGATAAAATGGTTTCGCCGCGTGCTGTGTGGAAGGGATTGAGAACAGCACATTGTCGACCGACGCACCACCATCATCAGGGTTGGCTTCGCCTAACCTCCGAGAGTTCTCAGGCGAGCAAGGGCAAGGTAAGGCTCGCTTGACGAGGGCCGCCTGGCAGCCAGACGGGCTCACCGCCAACTTTGAAGCTGGGACGCGTTCGAGGACGAGGAATTGTTGCGCTGACAACGAATAGGAACCTTTCGAGCCGTCTTGCGGACGAAACAGCTTGCTGGCTGGACGCGACACTCGCATTGACGCGGTCCAGTAGTAAAGTTCGTTCGGAACTCCCATCGGATGACAGCGTTCTCGCTCAATCTCTCCACCGGCTCGACGGCATCAGGGATTTTCTAATAGTTGATGCTTGCGGCAGGTGGTGCGCTACATCGCCTGCCGAAGAATTGCGACCGCCATGGTTGGAAGCAGGACGAAATGAGATCAATCATGGCGATTCCGGCACCGCGATGACAGGAAAATCAGCAGTCATGCAAAGCGCTCAGCAGCCATGGGCTTCGGCTCGCTGGACAAGTGGTGGGTAAAGTACGGTCCCTCAGAAAGTAAGCGTCCCTTCGCTCAGCTTGGCGGCGATCCTATTGCGAGTTGGGCAAGCCAGGCAGCATCTGCCTCAGCACACGATCGTGGAGGAAGACATGGTGAAAGATAGCCGCGGCGGCGTGCAGGCTGGCGAGCCATATGAGGACATCGCCGAGCGTGCCATGGATATCGGCAAGGGATGCGCCGGGGCCCCATGCGCCAAGGAATGGACCAAGGGCGCCGATGCCGTATACCGTGACCGGGTGGCTGCCAAACCATGCGCCGAGCATCGCCGACGCGGGGACGGCGAAGAGCAGCGCGTAGAGCGCCCAATGCGTTGTCTTTGCCGCGACGTCCATCCAGAGAGGCATGGGCGGCGACTCCGGAATACGGTCGAAAAAACGCCAGGCCAGGCGTATGACGAGCAGCACGAAAACGGTGAACCCGAGCGATTCATGAAGCTGCAGGGTGGCAGCGTTGGCCGGCGCATAGACGCGCGTTGGAGGACCGCCTTGCGAGACAAGGAAGGCTACGAGTACGAGCAGCGCGGTAAGCCAATGAAAAGCCTGGGCGAGGCTGCCGTAGCGAATTCTTGTACCAGCTAGCGACATGAAAGGGCTCCGAAACGGTATCGGAGACTATTTTCTCCGAACCTGGCGTTAATGTGCCTGTGCAGCAATTGTTTATTCAAGCACAACGAAGTTTCGATGCGGCTGAGCCGACGGAGCGGCCCGAACGAGGAAGAGCGTGCTTAGTGATCGTCGATTGGCCACGTCGAGAGCGTTCAGCGGCGCGCGGGGCAGTATCCAAGAAACCTGTGGCCGTCCAAAAGCGCCCCCCAGGATGCGATCCATCAGTTGACTTCAACGAGGCGATGCCCGGCACGGTGACGCCGTTTACTACGTCGCGGACCAGACTGGACAAGAAGGTATCGTCTCGAAGCGCCGGGATAGTCTCTATCGCAGCGGCCCGACGATGAGCTGACGAAAGATCAAGTGCTACGATGAAAAGGAGATGGACATCATTGGCGTTCAGCGCGATCGGGGAGGCGGCAAGGGTTCTTATGGCTGACAACAGCCGCTATCTCGGCACCGGTAACGTCAATCTCTAGATATCGACAAGCGCTTGTGGGACCTAAAACTAATGACAATGATATTCGCCGGTCTTGTGGTTCGTATGGCACCCGTTGCTATCAGTGCCGCCACTATGCGCATAGGCATTGGTCACAAGAGCCATAGTCAAAGCGGTCAACGCGGCCATAATTGCTGTTTTCATATTCCCCTCCGAAGTAATGTCGGCACCAAAGCACTATTCGTGCGTCGGCACAACGCCTGGGGAGAACGTTTCTCGCGTTCGGCAAAAGAAGTTGGCCGGCGCCAGGGTGGGAGCTGTTGGGCTGTGCGGCGCCGGCCAAGCGGACATCAGGTCCGCCGCCCAACACACATCGACGATTCTTCCAGGCGAAGTTATGGTGTGATCACGGAAGAACAGAAGCTGCTACCTTTCGTGGGCTGATACCGCGACACCCTTCGCCGGCAGCTTTCCGAGCTAAGGGACGGTGAACTGGTGGGTTCCGTTTATCGGCGCACAATGCCTGCCCAGCCGATTGAAGCGGAGCACGACATGCCTTCAAAGCATGTAGGATGCCAGGTGCCTGGGCGCGGTTGCGACCGCGCGATCGGTGCTTCAGTCGGCATGAAGCCCGTCAGCAGCGACAAAAGATGCTATCAACCAAACGCATAAAACTCACCGGTACATACATCGGCTACTTGGGTTTCTCCTCAGGCTTTTCATCCCCGAAAGAATTGCCTCCCAGGTGCGGCTCGATATCCGAAGCTTGACGATTCTATCCCACATCCGCCTCACGTCCGCACCCTCAGCGCCTGCTCCAGCCTGTCGGCAATCTGTGTGACGATATAGGCAATCACCATATAGATCACGACGGCAATCACGAAGGCTTCGAGGTAGTAGTAGTTCAGCGCGGCGGTCAACTGGGACTGGGCGAAGATATCGACAACCTCGATGGCGAATCCGAGAGAAAGGGCCTTCATGATGACCATCATCGAAGTCGTCAGGTCAGGAATTGCCGTGAGAGCCACCTGGGGAAATAGGATCCGTCGGAACAGTTGGCCGCCCGTATAGCCCAGCGAATGGGCTGCGTCCGACTGACCGGTGTCGAATGCATTCAGGGCTCCCTTGATAATCTCCGATTGGAACGCGGCGACACAGCCGGTAATCGCAACTACAAGGATGACCCAATTGGGGGTTTCGTGGGCGTTGAAGTTGATCCCCAGCAATGAGAACAGGAACTGGAATGCGGGCGGCAGACCGAAATAGGCGAGGAAAATAACGATGACCATCGGAACGCCCTTGAAGACGATCTTGTAAGTCATGATGAGCTCTCGCAGCCCCGGCACCCGTCTGTATTCGATAAGCGCGAATATGCTGCCGACTATCGTCGACAGGACGAAAATCATGAGCGCCATTCCAATCGTCACGGGTACGGCACTCAGAATTTCCTGCGTGTCCTGGAGCAAAATATCCGTATCAAACATGGTTGAATACCCTTACGTCAGACGCTCGCGAGGAGCTCGTTCTTGATCGGAGTTGTTGTCGTCGCCTCAGGCGCTTGCATCGGTGATCGAAGCTCGAAGAAGCGCACGACGAGCCATGCGACCAGACACATCAGCGAATAGATGACCGCCAAGACGAGGTAGGTTTCGAACTGGAACTGGTTGTAGTCGCGCTCCATGATCAGATGCGCAGTCGCCATGACGTCGGCCGCCCCGATGTACATGACCAGCGCAACGTTATGGATCAGGTAGATGATGGAGTTCCCATAGCCCGGCAAAGCGAAGTGCACCGCTTGCGGGCCGACGACGCGAGTAATTTTCTGTCGGAACGTATATCCAAGGCTGTCGGCCGCATCGTGCTGGCCGCGATCGACGGCCAGGTATGCAGGCCGCATGACTTCCGACAGATAGCCGCCGTGGTAGAGGCTCAACCCCACCATGGCAGCCATCGTCGCTGAAATAAAATCTTTGGCGCCGAACAGGATCACCAACAGCGGAAGCCCATAAAACGCGACGAACAACTGCAGTACGACAGGAACACTCCGGGCATAGGACACGTAGAGGTCCACCAGGTGACTGATGACTGGCACCCTGCGGACCCGGAGGGTTGTCGCGATGAGAGCCAGGCAAAACCCGGAAATGAGGGCTGTAAACGTGATGGCGAGCGTCAGCGGCAGTGCCGAGAGCAACTCGGGAATCATAGCAGATACATCCACTTTGAAACGCTCCTTCTTGCAATTCAGCCTTGCCGCTGACTAGCGAATATGGTCGTCGACGGCCGTGCTATTTCATGTACTGGACGATGCCCTCGCCGAACCACTTCTGCGAGAGCTTTTCGATCGTGCCGTCGTCTTTCAATTCCTTGAGAACCTTGTTCACATCGTCGGCCAGAACCTTGTTCTCGTCAGATCTGTGGATCAGCATGTAGGTGTTGTTGCTGAACACTGGTTCGGACGCCACGATATCGAGTTTCTTTTGCTCGATGACGGTCTGCTCACCGAGATTCGACGGCAGGACGAGAGCGTCGAACTTGCCGTTCTGAACTTCGTCCAGCCGGTTCGGGTAGGGGATACCGGCACTCGATGCCGTGACTTCGAGCTTGTATTGCGGGTTTTCTTTCTGCCAATTCATGATGAACTTGTAGGTTCCACCACCGGCCGTGGTCGGAACGATCCTCTTGCCGACCAGGTCTTTCATTTCCTTAATGCCGCTGTCTTTCTTGCTGTAGATCTTCATCAGGCTGGCGCCCATGGGATTTTCCGGAATGAGGAACTGCTTGGAGCGCTCGGGCGACTTGTAGTAGCCACCGACCGCGATGTCGTACTTGCCCGTGGCGAGGCCGGTTTCCTGGGCAATGTCGGAGACGCCTTCCATTTCGAACTTGTACTGCGGCAGCTTTGCGTTGATCGCCTTCAGAAGATCGGGCTCATAGCCTTGCGGCTCGACGCCGATCGCGCCCCATGCAAGCGGCTTGGATTCGGCAGACGTAGCGATCTTGATCGTGCGAACGGTCTGGCCATAGCTGATCCCCGCCGTTGCAAGGGCAATCGCGATGCCGCCGGCGATGGCCAGGGCATAGCGGCGAGAGAAACTGGATGTGATCGCAGACATGTCTTAGGTTCCCTTCTTGTTGGATTATTGAAAAGCGAGTTCTGACTGCAGAAATTGAGCAAGTCGTGGGCTGGACGGTGCGTCGAAGATGTCAGCCGGGCTGCCATCGGCGGCGACCACGCCACGATCCATGAAGACGATCCGGTTGGAGATGTTCTTTGCGAATTGCATCTCGTGGGTCACAAGCAGCGAAGTGATCCCTGACGAGGTGACATCCTTGATCACCTTTAGAACTTCACCGACGAGCTCGGGATCCAGCGATGACGTAGGCTCGTCGAAGAGTATCACGTCGGGTCGAACTGCCAGGGCGCGCGCAATGCCTGTGCGCTGGAGCTGGCCGCCCGACAGTTGGGAGGGATAGCTATCTCGCTTCGGGGTGAGCCCGACCCGCTCGAGCTCCCGCAAGGCGATCTCCCGCGCCTCGTCCGCGGACTTGCGCTGCACGATCACCAGGGGATCCATCACGTTCTGCAGGACCGTCATGTTCTTGAAGACGTTGAATTGCTGAAAGACCATCGCCGTTCGCAACCGGATCGCCTGGACAGCGGTCTTATCGGCACGCTGGTAATCCATCCGAATCTGATCGAACGCGATGGTTCCTGAGGACGGCTTGGCAAGGTAGTTGATGCATTTCAGCAACGTGGTCTTGCCGGTGCCGCTGGGGCCGATGATCGACACCACGTCACCCCGCTTTACCGAGAGATTGACGCCGTTCAGAACCTGCGTGCTTCCGTAGGACAGCTTTATATCTTTGAGTTCAAGCATTCTGGTTGGTGCCCTTCACAGTGTGGGACGGAGTGCTTTGACCGCATGCGACATCATCACCCGCTCTCCGCATGGCCGAGAACGTGCATCAGCCGGTTTGCCCAGCCGAAGATCGATATGGCGTGGATCAGATCGATGATCTCGCGGTCATCCATGCCAACTGATCGAAGCGCGGCGATGTCGTCTGCCGTCGCTTCCGACGGCGCCGCCGACAGGCGGCGGGCAAAGCTGTAGATTGCCGCATCGCGTTGGCCGAGCGCTTCAGGTTTGTCGAGATAAAGTGCGGTGACCACTTGGTCGCTCTTGGTCAACTCCGCATGCCGGCGGGCGTGGACAACGGCACAGAATTTGCAGCCATTGACGATCGAGGCCCCCAATGCGCCAAGTTCGCGGTCGGGACGGGCGAGCCCGCCTTCGACATACATGATTGCGTTGAACAGAACCGTGCGGGCAAGATAGCTCTCTGGGTCATGCGCAAGGGTGCGCACATATTCCGAAACTTTCTTGGCCGAAGGCGTAACCTTCATCGCTTCAAGCTGTTCCGGCGTGGCTTCGGATAGCTTGACCGGCGCGATGTATGGCTGCCAGTTCAGCGGCTTCAGGCGCACCGAGGAAATCATGCCGACCTCATCAATCGCAAGCCGGTCGCTACCCGCGTCTGGAAGTTGACGAAGGCAATCAGTTCGGAGAGCGCAACGATCTGAGGATTGCTCAATCCGGCCTGGGCGAGCAGGGCGATGTCGCTCGCCTCGGCCTTTTTTGGCGTCACCGTGACCAGGTCGGCGTGCCGGGCGATAGTCGCCAATGGTTCTTCCAGAGCCGTCTCGCCCTGGGCTACAGCCAGAAGCTGCTCTGTAGGATCAAGCTGATCCAGCTGAACATCATATTCGGCCACCAGGACCGGATCGGCATTCAGGGCGGCCATGCGACGGGCAAGAGCAACACGCAAATTCGGCGCCAGCCCCTGATCGTTTGCCGGGTGCAGCACCGAGAGGCGACATTCCTCGGCCCCTCGCACGAATTCGGGCCGAAACCGCCGTGCAGCGAAAAGGGCATCGTCCGGTGAAAGACCCGCTGCCTTGTCCATTGCGTCAATCACAGCGCGGCCTCCTTGTGCAACAAGGGTGTTGAATCGACCCACTCGTCGCCCAGAAGTTCGGGCGTGTCGTAGGCGATCAGATTGGCGAAGTGGGTTTCGACATCCTCGGCAAACAGCGATGCGGCAATGCCGCGCACAAGACGGTCGGCACCGGCGCTGACGGCCGGGATGTCGCCGGAGACCTTGCCGTGCGTCAGCATGGCGGCGTCGTTGAAGCAGTGGATATGTGCAAGCATCGGGCAGGAGCCGGGGACGCGTTCGCGAAACTCGAAGGCAGGACCGAGATCCGGCGCGTCCGACATGCCTGCACGACCCGGCCCCATATCCGGCCTATATCGGCCATCCGACCAGGTGCGGATATGTGGGGCGATCGCCGCGAATTCCGGGCGGCCGTTGAAGTCATTTGAAAAGCCGGTTGCCGCGATCAGGAAGTCGTAGCACATTGGCCCTTGTGTTGTTTCGATCAGCAGGCCATCCGGATCTTCCCTTACCGCTACGATGCCGCAGTCGAGAAAGAACCGGGCATTCGCGTGGCGAGACACGCGAAGCGTGGATGAACGCGGCGGCGGCGTCTGGGTGGAGGCGGTGTAGTCGAAGAACTTCCACTTCCAGGCATCGGGCAATTCATGCATGCCGAGTACGACACCCGGGCTGCCGATGCCGGTCAGCTTGTTGATGCGCGGCATCTCCTTGCGCCGGATCAACATGTCGACAGAATCGGCGCCCGACTCGAGTGCGGTCGCAGCATTGTCCATGGAAGAGGCACCGGCGCCGATAACTGCCACACGCTTGCCTTTCAGCGCATCGAAATCGATGTCGTCGGCAGAATGGGCCCAATAGGCGCGATCGATCCCGTTGAGGAAATCGGGTACGGCAATACCGCCCAGACCGGAGCGACCGGTGGCCAGAACCAGACGACGGGTGAGAACCCGGCCGGATTCCGCGCCTTCGATATCGATCGCAATCAGATCACCAACGGGTTCGACGGCGGTCATGCGCACGCTGTTGCGCAATGGCAGAGCCAGGACCTTGCGGTACCAGACCAGGTAATCCATCCACTGGCCCTTGGGGATTTTGTCCAGCGACCGCCAGGCCTCAACGCCCCATTGCGCCGTGAACCAGGCGCGGAACGTCAATTGCGGCAGGCCGAGCGACGGACCGTGCAGGGTTTTCGGCGACCGGAGCGTTTGCATGCGGGCAAACGTTACCCACGGCCCTTCGAGCCCTGCCGGAGCCGCGTCATAGGCGACGACATTGGTTATCCCCGTCAGCACCAGCTTTGCCGTGGCAGCAAGTCCACACATGCCGGCGCCGATCACGACGACATCACGGACCGGGGCGCCCTCATGCATGCGTGTGGGGACCCAAGGCTTAGCAGGCAATTCGAGGAAGTCGAGATCCTGCGCGAGTTGGGCTTCCAACGCGGCAAGGCCTGTCGATGCTGCCGGGGTAGGAGTATGCTTCATATTCCCGTTCCGTTATTTGTGCCCGACGCGGGATCGTTCACCAATTGGCTGGCCAAGGCCGGATCGAGTTTCTTGAAGCCGACAATCGACCGTTCAGCCACCGCTTCGACCGCCTCCATCAGCGCCTGCGCGACTGGGCGAAGGGGACGTTTTGCGGCAGCCACGACACCCCAATAAAAGAGAACGGTCGCGTCAATCGGGCGGATGGCGACCCCTGGCAAGGCCACGCCATAGGCGGTGAGGGGATCAATGACAGCGGCAACGCCGGTCCGGCGCACAAGCTGCAACGCGCCATAGGCAGTATTCGTGCGGATCACTGGCCCGGTGTCGATACCCCTGGCCGCCAATGCCTTGGAGACATGCAGTTGGAAACGCAGCGGGTTGAGCAAGGTAGCGACGCGGCGACCGGCAAAAGCTGAAAGCGGTATGACGTCAAGTTCAGCCAGCGGATCGTCCTCCCGCACAGCAGCGACATCGGGCGCCGAATAGAGCCGCAGGACATCCAGACCGGGCGTATCGAGCGGCAGGCTTGAAAAGCCGATCTCGGCACGACCGCTGCGCACTTCCTGGGCGACGATGGAGGGAAGAAACTGTCCGAGATGTGTCTCGTGCGGAAGCTCGATACCCTTGAGCTCGGCCATGGCCGTCGGGATTAGGCCAGTGCCGATCGCAGAGGTTGTGACAATCTGCAGGATCCGACCCCGGCCGGCGGCGATCATCTTGGCCCGCGCCGCGAGCTCGGTGAAGGACATCAGCAGTCGCCGCGCTTCTTCTTCAAATGCGACACCCTCTTCAGATAGCTGCACCCGTCGACCGACCCGGTGCAGCAATTCGAAGCCAAGTTCGCCCTCAAGATCCTGAATGGTGCGTGTCACCGCAGGTTGAGAACGCCCGAGCATGTCAGCCGCCTTGGTAATACTGCCGCTGGCAGCAACCGCAAGGAAGGTCTGAAGGTCCCGAGTTTCCATATTCTCCCTACATGTGAAATCCGTATGATTGACATCGTCTCATTCATTTTTGATATATGTCAAGCGGAAACTAATGTTCGCAGCGGCGCTTGCCGGCTCAGAGCCGGAGCCCTTGATCGAAACGGCCAGGGGCAACCGACGTGACTGCAATTCGAAACCTCGTGATGAAAAAACTTGCAGGCGGGGACAGCAAGGATTCTCGAACCATAAAGCCTGCAACAGGAGGAATGTTATGCGCGTGAGTATTCTGGGCGCCGGAGCAATTGCCTATGGCCTTGCGGTCTATTTGGCACAATCGGGACACTCGCCAACACTTTGGTCACCGTCCGGACACCGCACCAGAACGTTGGCTGCTGGCGAATTATTGAAGGCGACGGGGGATATCGAGGCGACGGTGCCGGTGCGCATTGCCAAGGATTGTAGAGATGCTATCGACGACGCGGACGTGGTGGTGATCGCGCTTCCGGCTTACGGCCACAAGATGGTGATGGACGCCGCCGTCCCTCATCTGGCAGATGGAATTCCGGTCATCATCAGTTCGCACAGTTCGTTCGGGGCGCTGTATCTCTCCAAGCGGTTGGCCGAACGCAAAGTCAGGTTGCCGATCGTCGTTTGGGGCACAACACTACTGACTGGGCGCCAGCTCGGATCAACCGAAGTCAATGTCACTTCCATTCGCCAGAAGCTTGATGTTGCGACGCTGCCTTTCGATGCGCTCGACCAAGGGTACGAGCTTTGCACGGCCTTGTTCGGCGATCGTTTCGTCAAGCGGGATGGTCTGCTGGCGATTGCGCTCAGCAACCTCAATCCGCAAAACCATCTGGGAATTGCCCTTCTCAATCTCACACGCATGGAGAAGGCCGAGCAGTGGAGCCAGGGGGGAAATGTCACTCCTGCCGTTGGTCGCTTGATCGAGGCTCTGGATGCCGAACGGTTGGCCATCGCTGCCCATTTCGGTATCGCGGTTCGTACCGTCCAGGAACATTTTTCATTGTCGTTCCACGTCCCCATGGGCACTGTTTCGGAAATGAACCAGGAGATGGATCGTCTAGGCCGCGGCGGGTTTGGCCCGACAACCATCCAGAGCCGCTATATTCTCGAGGATGTTCCGTTCGGCCTGCTACCGACTGCCGTTCTGGGGAAGATCAGCGGAAATCCGGCGACACTCCATGAATCCGGAATTTCCATCTTGTCGGCGGCTTATGGCCGGGATCTCAAGGGAGATAATGATATTCTTCCTGCGCTCGGCATCGAGGAAATGACAAAGGCGGATCTTGAAACCCTTTGCCGCAAGGGTTTTTAACAGCTTCCAGTGCGCTGTAGCCCAGCTGCAGTGAATATTCTCCCAGCCCGGCATCGGCAGGGTCCTTGGCCGCAAGCAGCGTCTCTGCCCGATCAGGAAGGATGATTGAAGCGACGAGCGCGTTGCGCGATCAGGGCGCTATCCATCGGTGTTGGGTGGCATAGGCCTCATTGCCAACCATTGCTCATGCGACATCGTTGGCAGGTCAAACTGGTGGCGGGTGGTCGAATAACCGTGTCCACCCATTCTGCCGACGGCGTCTAGCGCGAGTTGATCGATATAGAAACGCTCCTGGTCAACAAGATCCTCACGAATGTGCATCCGCATAACTTGACCAAGGACAATCTCGCGCGACTTACCCAGGCCAAGCGTCAAATGTCGGCGGCATTCGAAGGCTATAGGCGCTTCGAAAATGTAGGGGCATTGGACCGTCTCACCGGGCACAGGCGTCAGTCCGGCCTCGGCCAGTTCGTCAATGTGGGAAGGAAATGGGACGGCACAGACGTTCATGGCGTCAACCAGCGCATGGTCCACGATGTTGACTGTGAATTCCTCAGTCAGTCGGATGTTGAGCGTCGTATCTTTGAAGGACATGTCACTATGGTTCTCCACACCCAGGGCTAGGATTGGAGGATCGGCCGAGAGGCAATTGAAGAAGCTGTAGGGCGCAGCATTGACAGTCCCGTCGGGGTGTCGTGTGGTCACCAGAGCGATTGGCCGAGGCACCACTGCCCCGATCAGCAGCTTGTAGCGTTCGCGTGCCGAGATGCGGGCGAAGTCGATGCTCACGCGGCTCCGCTGCCCCACCGGCTCGGGCTGGGGGTTGAGCATTATATCCTCCTGAATTTTGCCAAGCTGCTTGAGAGTTGGTCACCCTGCCTGAGCGTATGTACTCAGGATGGAGCGAACGTCGGGCTCAGTTTGATCGCTGATTTGCGCCCGAGCCTCGAGTGCCTCGAGATGGTGTTCCATCGCATGCATGGCGCGCTCGGGATTGTGTTGGCGCAGCGCCTGAATGATTTCGACGTGTTCGTCGACGCCGCATTGATCGGAGTGCGGACGGCTGTACAAGGCTAGGATCAGCGAACAGCGCGATACAATCTCGCTGACATATCGGGTCAGCGGCTTCGATCCCGTGAGTTCGGCCAGCAGAATGTGGAATTCGCCCGCCAGCCGTATCGATAATGGTCCGCTCGTGTTTACTGCGTCCCTTTCAAGTTTGACGTGGCCCTCAAGTGCCGCAAATTGAGCGGGTGTGATCTTTCGCGAAAGCCGGTCCACTACCTCGCGCTCCAGGCAGCGTCGTAGGGAAAATATATCTAACGCTTCCTCGAGCGTCGGCTCGGCGACGCAGGCTCCGCGATTATTCCTCACCTCCACCAGGCCTTCGGCACTCAGTCGGACAAGCGCGTTTCGTACGCTGGTCCGGCTAACGCCGAACTGCTCGCCGATCGCGTCTTCGGGCAATTTCATACCGGGGCGAAGCGCCTGCTCAATGATGGCGCGACGCAGCGACAAGTAGACGTTTTCGGCTCGACTCGATTTGGTCATCGCATCCCCCTAAGCTCCCGCAACTTATCGATCAAGATATATTTTTGTCAATATGGGATACGATTTATCTTGAAATAGGTATACAATTATGCGGTAGTTACGTACACGGACCTGCAGGCGCGGCCGTCGCCGTGCCGCAGACGATAGGCTGCCTCTGGGAGGAGCGCACCGCATGACAACCAATTTGTTGATTAGAAATGTGCGCCCGATGGCTGGCGCCAATGTGGATATTCTTATTGAGAATGGCCGCATTACCCGCGTCGAGCCGGAGCTTTCACCTTTGGGCGGGCTGGTGGAGGACGGCGGAGGTCGCATCGTCGTTCCGGGCTTGGTCGAAGCGCACACCCACCTCGATAAATCGATGATCGGAATGGCGTGGTATCGCAATGAAGTCGGCCCTCGCTTGATAGACAAGATCGAGACCGAGCGTGAAGCCAAGATCCGCTTGGGTATCGATCCGGTCCGCCAGTCGCGTCGACAGGCGCTTGCCTCAGTGGCGCAAGGCACCACCCATATCCGTAGCCACGTCGATATCGACACCGTGCACGGCCTTGCCGGTGTAGAGGGCGTCATGCGCACTCGTGACGAGCTACGAGACCTCGTCGATATTGAGATCGTCGCCTTTCCTCAAGGCGGTATGATGATCCGGCCTGGCACTGTCGAACTTATGCGACGGGCGTTGGAAATGGGCGCCGAGGTGGTCGGCGGGCTGGACCCTGCTGGGGTTGATCGCGATCCCAAAGGGCACCTCGATGCAATTTTCGACCTCGCTCAACGTTTTGGCCGGCCCATAGATATACATTTGCACGAAGCGGGAGAGCTTGGCGCCTTTTCGCTCGAACTCATCATCGAACGCACCCGTGCACTCGGCATGCAGGGAAGGGTGGCAGTCAGCCATGCCTTCTGTCTCGGCATGCACGATGCCGATTATGTCGGCCGACTAATCGACGAGTTGGCGGAGCTTTCGATCCATATTCTTACCACCGGGCCGGCATCGCAGCCGTCGCCTCCGGTCGCCAAATTGCGATGTGCTGGAGTGGTCGTCGGCGCCGGAAATGACGGCATCCGTGACATCTGGGGACCTTACGGCAGTGGTGACATGCTGGAACGCGCGATGTTTGTCGGCTTGCGCAACAATTTTCGCCGCGACGATGAACTCGAATGGGCCCTCGACGTCTGCACGCGCGGCGGTGCCGGAGTTCTTGCGCTGGAAAGGTACGGCCTGATGCCCGGCTGCTGGGGGGACATGGTTTTGGTGGAAGGCGAGACACTCGCCGATGCCGTCGTGTCCCACCGGCCGCGCGCGTTGGTCGTCAAGCGCGGCAAGGTCGTCGCGCGAGGCGGGGTTGCGGTGCAGACCTCACCTGCGCAAATGAGCACAAAAACTTATTAGAAGGGATACGATGTCTAAATTAGATTGTATACGATAATGTAATATGTCTATACAAAAAAGGCCCCGTGCCTTTCGAGGCAACCTAGGCCCCAGGGAACAATAAGCAACGAGAGGAGCAACCAATGTCATTCAACAGGCGTACATTTCTGCAGATCGGGTCAGGCGCGTTAGGGCTCGCCATAACCGATGCTACCTTCACCAAGTTTGCCTTTGCCGAAGGGGCGGCGGGCACATTGCGAGTGGCTATCGCCAAGCCTGCGGGCAATCTCGATCCGCAGAGCCACTACGCGATCTGGGCCATTCAGGACCTGATGTTCGATCCGCTGGTGCGGTACGGCAAGGGCGGCCAGATCGAGCCTTGCCTTGCGACCGACTGGAAGATCGAAGACGGCGGCAAGACACTGCACCTTACATTGCGCAAGGGGGTCACTTTCCAGGACGGCACAGCGTTCGATGCAGCCAGCTGCAAGTGGAATCTTGAGCGCTGGCTGGGACTCGATCAGTTCAGCTGGATGAACTGCTCCAAGTATTTTCAATCACTGGAGGTGGTCGATGACCACCAAGTGGCCCTTCATTTCAAGGAGCCGCCGCTGGCGCTCATGCAGGAGCTTTCATACACGCGGCCGCCGAGGTTCCTTAGCCCCAAATCGGTCGATGCGAATGGCAAATTTGTCGAACCCGTCGGCACCGGGCCTTGGCGTCAAATTAGCGCTGACGATACACAAAGTGTTTTCGAGCGCTACGACGGCTACTGGGGCGACAAGCCGACTTATCAACGTCTCGAAGCCAAGGTCATCCCTGATCCGCGCGCGCGGGTTGCAGCCCTGCGCGCTGGCGAGATCGATCTCGTCGGCGGGTTTTGGATCGCGCCGCTGACCCCCGTTGAGGCAAAGCAACTCGAGGCCGCAGGGCTCAACGTGGTCATCGATCCCGGCAACGTCACACTGGTGATGGCTTTCAATCCCGATCGCACCGAAGCGCTTAAGGATCCGCAAGTGCGCAAGGCCATCAGCATAGGGATCGATCGCGCGGCGATTTCCCAGGCGCTCTACCAAGGCTTTGCCCGACCGGCGGGCAACCTGTTCTCCGATGCATTGCCATTTGCTGGCACCCAGCATGATGCCCCAGTTCGCGACGTTGCGGCCGCATCAGCGCTCCTGGAGAAGGCGGGTTGGACGGGTGGGCCCGTGCGTTCCAAGAACGGCACGCCACTGACGCTTGAGATTGTCGTCAGTCCCGACGCCGTTCCCGGCTCTCGCGTCGTGGCCGAAGTCATACAATCCGAGATGAAGGAAATCGGCATCGATTTGATCGTCCGCTCTGTCGACCACGCTTCCAAGCACACCGACATGCTCGAAAGGAAATACGATCTCGGCTTCTTCTTGACCTATGGGGCTCCTTACGATCCGTTCGGCACGGTGGTGGCCTTGTGCCTCTCGACCTTCAACAACGATGTCGAAGGCAAGCTGTTCACCGATCCGGCCAACCTGGACCCGCTGATCAACGCGGCGACGGCAGCAACTGGTGATCAGATAGAGCCATCGATCCAAAAGGTTTACGACTGGCTGCGTGACAACGACGCGATAGCGCCGTTGGTTTACGTTCCCAGCATCTGGGCGCACTCCAAGCGGGTCCAGGGCTTCACCAGCCCGGTCACCGAATACGACATGCCATACGAAAATATCGTGCTGGCCGAGTAGAGGGAGGGCGCTTTGATCCACTTCATCAGCAAGAGGCTGAAGCACTCCCTCGTACTGCTGTTCATGGCGTCTCTGGTTTGCTTTACCCTGGTTGTTTCGGCTCCGGGAAATGTCGCTGTTCTCATCGCTGAACTCAGAGGAGCAGTCGCAACACCGGGTTATGTCGAAAAGGTTGCCGAAGAGATCGGACTGCATAAGCCGCTGCTGATGCGCTACGCGGGTTGGCTTGGCGATGCAGTCCGAGGAGATTTTGGCATCTCCTACAGAACGGGCCAGGAAGTCAGTGCGGACTTGCCAAAGCGCATGTTGGTCACCGGTACCCTGATCGTTGGCAGCGGCGTGGTTGCGACCCTGCTCGGCCTGGCTCTCGGATTCCTGGGTGCCTTCTGGCCCTACGCACTGCCGGACCGCGTTTCGCGCGGTTTGGCTCTTCTCGGCGCATCGACACCGACATTCTTCGTCGGTGCGCTGATGATCTATGGATTCTCCGTCACCTTTCAGCTCTTTCCATCCTTCGGCTTCGGCGGTCCGGAAAGTTGGGTGCTGCCATGGGTCACTGTCGCGGTGCTGCCCGCCGCCGTGCTCAGCCGTGTCGTTCGTGTGGGACTGGAAGAGGCTATGGCCAGCCCCTTCGTGTTGACGGCCAAAAGCAAAGGTCTGGGACGGACCGCCATCCTGTTCCGGGACGCGCTGCCAAACATCATACCTGTGTTCATCAATGCACTGGGAACCCAGGTCGGCCTGATGACCGCAACGGCTATCATCGTTGAACCGCTGTTCGCCTGGCAGGGCGTGGGCGACTACTTTCTCCAAGGCGTGAAGTTCCGGGACTTCATGGTCGTGCAGGCCTGCCTGTTGATCTTCCTCGCCTTCTTCATCGTGGTGAATCTGATCGTAGATCTCGCAGTTCTGATGACCGATCCCCGTATCCGGCGCCAATGGAGCTGACCATGAATAGATTCAAGCCTGCACTTGCCCGGTTGAACAAGATGCCCCGCGTGGCCTTGATCGTGATCGGCCTTTTCGTCGCCCTGGGCAGCTTCGCGCCATGGCTCGCCCCACAAGATCCCAGCGCACAGAACTTGCTGGAGACCGGCCAGGGACCAACTGCCCCACACTGGCTCGGCACCGACCATCTTGGGCGCGACACGCTCAGCCGCCTGATCATCGCTGCGAATACGTCATTGGTCAGCGTTGGCTCGGTCCTCATCATTGCAATGACGGTCGGTGTCGCCATGGGGACCATCGCGGGTTATCACCGCGGTTGGGTAGACGACCTGCTGATGCGCATCGTCGATGTCGGCCTGTCCATCCCAAGCCTGATCACTGCCCTTGCCGTGATCGGGATCGTCGGGCCGGGCTACTGGACCATGGTACTGGCTCTGTCACTGGCATGGTGGCCGATGAGCGGTCGTATCAGCCGGGCCGTGGCCGTCAGCATCATGAGCAAGCCGCATATCGAGGCCCTGCGTGTGCTGGGCGCCAGCCCATGTCGCATTTACTTCGGCCATTTGCTGCCCGGCACCATCGGCGCGGTGATGGTCTATGCGACGGCGGATGCCGGGACAGCCGCTTTGGCTGTCGCAACGCTCAGCTTCCTTGGTCTGGGCATTCAGCCGCCCACGCCAGAATGGGGACAGATGCTTGTTGATGCTTTGCCGTATCTCGAGTCCGATCCGCGCCAGGTTATCCTGCCCGGCGTAGCCCTGACTGCTGCGGTGATCGGTTTCAACATCCTCGGCGAATCCATAGCACTTAATCGCATTCCCAAGCCGCTTTCGAGGCGGACGCTTGCCTTGCGCAGAATTGAGATCGCCGGCTGGGCCAAGGAGAATTCCGATGCATGACGAACTCCTTTTGAAAGTCAGCAATCTGACGGTCGATCTCCTCACCGCCAAGGCCGCGGTACGTCCCGTCGATGGCGTCAGCTACACCGTCCGGCAGGGAGAATGCCTTGCCATCGTCGGCGAAAGCGGTAGCGGCAAGACTGTAATGAACTTCGCGCCGCTCGGGCTAATGCCGACCGGCGTGACGACGAACTTGTCGGGATCGGTGCGCTTCGACGGGCGTGAATTGATCGGCTTGCCGGAATCCGAGATCCGTAAGATACGAGGCAAGTCGATCGGATTCATTTTCCAGGATCCGATGAGCGCGCTGAACCCCGTCCGCCGTGTTGGAAGGCAGATCGCCGAGATGGCGGAACTCCATCTCAAGATGACCCCGCGCGCCGCGGAGGAGCGGGCGTTGGAACTCATCAAGCTGGTCGGCATCTCGGATCCAGCAGCGCGACTTCGTCAATTCCCCCACGAACTGTCGGGTGGTCTCAGGCAACGCATCGTAATTGCCATTGCGCTGGCCGGCGAGCCGAAACTTCTGATCGCGGACGAGCCTACGACCGCTCTCGATGTGACGGTCCAGGCTCAAATCCTGCGACTGCTCAAGGACCTGCAGCGGCGGCTCAACATGGCCATGGTGCTGATTACTCACGATATGGGGGTAGTCGCCGGAGCGGCCGACAACATCGTTGTCATGTATGCGGCTCGGGCCGCCGAACGAGGTCCCGTGGACAAGGTCCTCGTGACCCCACGCCATCCGTACACGAGAGGGCTGATCAACGCGATCCCGCGGCGAGAAGACCCGATCGGTTCGGAGTTTCGCGGTCTTCCCGGGATACCGCCAACGCTGGGCGCGCCATTCAAAGGCTGTGCCTTTGCCCCGCGCTGCGAGCTCGCAATTCCCGCATGCACCGCAAGCCGCCCTCCACTTGCGCGGTCGGCCGACAGCGCTGTTGTCGTGGCCTGCGCGGTTGTCAACCAAAGGAAGGCAGCAGCATGACGCACGGTCCTGTTCTGAAAGTCGAAAATCTGCAGACGCGCTTCAAAAGCGTTCAGCGAGGCAAGTTCATCCATGCCGTCGACGACGTCTCGATCGAGCTCTATCCGGGCGAGATCGTCGGTCTGGTAGGCGAGTCCGGTTGCGGAAAGTCGACGCTCGGCCGCACCATTGTGGGTCTCGAAAAGGCAAGTGCGGGACGAGTCCTGCTTGATGGAGTGGACCTCACCACACTCTCCGGTGCAGCACTGCGCGAAAGCCGCAGGGCGCTTCAATACGTGTTTCAGGATCCATATTCGTCCCTGAACGACAGACAGACGGTCGGTGAGACGATCGATGAAGCGTTGCTGATCAGCGGGTTGAAATCACAATCCGACCGCAGCCATCGTACCAAGGCGCTCCTGGATCAGGTCGGACTGGCGGAGGCTTTGAAGGATCGGCACACGCGGGAACTGTCCGGAGGGCAGCGCCAGCGCGTTGCGATTGCCCGATCCCTTGCCGTGAATCCAAGAGTGCTGATCTGCGATGAACCAGTTAGCGCACTCGATCTGTCCATCCGAGCCCAGGTGATGAACCTTTTCCTGCACCTGCAGAAAGATTTGGGGGTGGCGTGCCTGTTCATTGCCCACGACCTTGCGTTGGTCAGGCAGGCTGCATCGCGCGTCTACGTGATGTACCTCGGCAAGATCGTGGAGCACGGGCCATCGCAGGAACTCTACGATCACCCTGGCCATCCCTATTCGCAGATGTTGCTGGCCTCGACACCGGAGGTGGATCCGATCGCTGAAAAGCAGCGCAGGGTTCCGGTCATGATCGGGGAGGTGCCGAGCCCTACGAATCCACCATCCGGCTGCAGGTTCCGGACTCGCTGCCCCTTGGTGGTCGAAGAATGCAAACAACAGATGCCACCGGCCTTGAAGCTATCTCCTGGGCACAGTTCGGCTTGCGTGTTTGCCAAGGATCTCCATCGCGGCAAACGTTCGGCGCTGATTTGGCCAACAGCCAATGCGGCATGATCACGTTGAGACAGCCTAGCGGCGCACCAATTCACCACGCCGCCGCCCACCCGACACGAATGCTCACGGGACGGTGGTGCGCCAAACAGTGAGGTCGTGGCAATGAACAGCGCGCCACTCCGGCGCCAAACGGCGCCGGATAAGATTGACGTATCGTTCACATCATCCGTTTGATGTCGGTGTAGGCACCGTTCGTCTTCAGCGTCACGGTGACGTCGGCATCGGTGCGGTTACGCCAGAACCAACCGTGATTACCGTCAAACGCTGCCTCAAGTACGCCCTCGTCCTCTGCAGCCCCGCGTCCCTTCTCGTATGAAATGTTTTCGCCGCCGCCGTCACCATGGGTGTCGAAGTTCACCGCCGCGCCATTGGCCGTCCAAGAGTATTTTGCCTGTGCGCCCTTGGCCATGACGAGCTTGATCTCAGCTCCTTCGCCGGGCTTCAGGGTGACCGACATTTCGTCCGTCCGGAGTTCCTGGGCAGAGGCTGAACCAATCACCAGTTCAGCGAAGACGCGCTCCAGAAGACTCGACTGCTGATCTCGGGCTGGCACTGCGGTTGGAGTGCCGTTTTGCAGTTCGCGAAGGCGGTCCTGCTCGGCCTCTTCGGCCAGTTGTGTCTTGATCTCGCCCATCTCGGTGAGCTCGAGCGCTCGCCCAACGCCGGTGGGGTCGATGGCGTATTCGGCCGGCAGCACGATGGTCACAAGGATGGCAGCTGCCGCGAGAATTGCGATGACGGTAGAGCGAAGGAGCTGCATGGATGTCGGCAGTTCGGCGCGGGTCGGGATGTCGGTATTATACATAGGAGAATTCCTTTTTTGTGGATCTTTACTTGGAGGTTCAGGAGACGACCCAGCCGGTGAGCTGATAGCCGATCAGCACAAACCCGGCGGTCATCGTGATGGTGTTGGCGGTGTATGCGTGGCGCCAGAAACTATCGGTCCGGCGCCAGTAGCCCATGACAATAAGGATGGCAGCGAGCGCCAGAAGCTGGCCAATCTCAACGCCGACGTTGAAGGCAAGAAGATTGGGCACTAGCCCGTCGGGCGAGATGTTGTATTCGATGATCTTCGTCGACAGACCAAAGCCGTGGAAAAAGCCGAAGATCAGCGTCGCGATCTTGGTGTTCGGCTGGAAACCGAGCCACCTCTGGAAAGCGCCCATATTGTCGAGCGCCTTGTAGACGACCGACAGGCCGATGATTGCGTCGATGATGTAGCTGTTGATGCCAACGTTGAAATAGACGCCAAGCAGCATGGTCGTGGAATGGCCGAGCGCGAACAGGCTCACATAGATGCCAATGTGCTTCATCCGGTAGAGGAAGAAGATCACGCCGAACAGAAACAGGATGTGGTCGTATCCCGTCACCATGTGCTTGGCGCCGAGATAGATGAAGGGCAGCAGATTGATGCCCGTGATCTCCTGGATATAGCCCTTGTCGCCTTCGGCAACGGCATGGGCGAGGGCAGCTCCCCCAAACAATGGGAGGGTCAGGAGAGCGAGCAACACAGGTAGGGCGGGTCGCCAGCGCGCGCAAGGCGAGCATGGCAGGCCCTGATAGCAGGATCCTTGCATGAGAATTCCAATCTTCGTCGTTGAGGGTGGCCGCGCAAGCGGCCGCGATCATGCGGTGAGGATCGGTCTCGGAGGGCGATCGAGCCGGGAACTTGCTTCCGGGTCGGACAAGGACGGCGGATAAATCACCCAGGTCCGCCCGGCCGCAGGAACGGCCGGGGAAAAGTCCGGAAGCGTGCTCGCCGTCTCGTGCGAGTGGTCGGCGGGATTGTGGCCGTGAGAATGGCCGGATCCCTGCTCCTCGGTTGCACCGTCATCGTGGACGTGCCCGTGGGCTTCGATCTGTCCCGCCAGTTCGGCGTGACGGTCGGCCTCGGCGGCAGCGAGCGCGATGGGATCGTGCGAGACCGAACCGCCCATAGGCGACAGCAGCATGCCGAGCGCCATCGCGAAAGCGATGACGAGGCGAAAGGCTGCGCTATTGATCCAATTCGGCATGCTTAACGATTATTCTCTAAAATCCTAACGAATGGTTGCGTGCACCAGAATCGAGGCCACTTTGAGGCTTGGAATATCCTCTCTGGGGGGATAGCATCAAGGTATGAATGAGCGTCCCCACGTCCACGAAACCCATCCTGCCATCATCAAGCGGCTGAAGCGCGCCGACGGCCATCTGCGCGGGATCGTCGAGATGATCGAGGCCGGCCGACCGTGCCTCGACATCGCCCAGCAACTTCATGCCGTGGAGAAGGCCATCGCCCAGGCGAAGAAGACGCTGATCCAAGACCACCTCAACCACTGCCTTGAGGACGTCGTCGGACCGCTGGCGCTCGAGCAGCGCCGCTCGATCGACGAGTTCAAAGATATCACCAAGTACCTGTGAGAAGCGCCATAATGGACAAAGTTCGCGATTGGTTCGGATTCGGCCCGATGACGCATGGCATGGGCGGCCACGGACATGATCACGGCGAGGGCGGCCATGGTCACACCCATGGCGTCATCGACCCGACGATCGCCACGACGACGCGCGGCATCTGGGCGATCAAATGGTCATTCGTGGTTCTGGCCATCACGGCGGCGCTTCAGGTCGTGGTCGTGTTCCTCTCCGGCAGCGTGGCACTGCTGGCCGACACGATCCACAATGTCGGCGACGCGGTCACCGCCATCCCATTGTGGGTCGCCTTCATGCTGGCCCGTCGCCAACCGAGCAAGACGTTCACCTACGGGCTGGGCCGCGTCGAGGATCTGGCCGGAATTCTGATTGTCCTAATCATCCTGTTCAGCGCCATCGTTGCCGGCTACGAGGCGATCGACCGGTTGATCAATCCGAAGCCAATCACATTTCTTGGCTGGGTCGCCATAGCCGGTTTGATCGGCTTCATCGGCAACGAGGCCGTCGCCGTGTTCCGTATCCGGGTCGGCCGCGAGATCAACAGCGCGGCGCTGATCGCGGACGGTTACCATGCCCGCACCGACGGCTTTACCAGTCTGGCGGTCGTGCTGGGCGCTATCGGCGTATGGGTGGGTTTTCCGCTTGCCGATCCGATCGTCGGACTGTTGATCACGCTGGCGATCTTCGCCATCGTCTGGCAATCTTCGAAAGCCGTGTTGACCCGCATGCTCGACGGCGTCGAGCCCGGCATCGTCGATGAAATCCATCATGCCGCCGAGCATGTGTCCGGGATCGAGCGCGTCCAAAGCGTGCAGGCGCGATGGATCGGCCATCGTCTGCATGCCGATGTCGCCATCAGCGTTCCGGACATGCTGACGGCCAAGGACGTGCTGGGTGTAACCGAAGCCCTCAAAGAGGAGCTGTTCGCCCACTTGCCGGCGTTGGCGGAAGCCAATGTGCGTCTGGAAAGCCCGGCCGGATCTGCCGAAAAGGGCACGGAACCCTCTCACGCTCATGGTCATCATGCGCCGGAGCCGTTCAAGGTCGACTGCGATCTGGCTGCGGGGACACTGGAGATCGTCGACACGCCGGCCGGCGAGCGGATGCGGCTGACTATCGATCGGCATGCCGATGATCTGACGGCGACGGTGATCATCGACCGGCCAGAGGGGCCGGAGACGTTGCACCTCGATCCTGTCGCCGACAACCATCATCGCCTTGAGAGCACGTTGGCCCCTGCCGAGCCGCATGAATTCGAGGCAAGACTGGTCCTGAAGGCCAAGGATCGCGAACAGGTGCTGCCGTTCAAGATGGTCGAACCCGAAGGCCACCATCACTGAGATCCGTGTGCCGGCTCGTACTCCGTCTCTGGCTCGACGAGCCGTCTCGAACTGCAAGAAGACAAAAATATGCTTCAGGTCTTGGCCAATCGCACCTACCGTCATCTCTTCCTGGCCCAGGTCATCGCCCTGATTGGCACTGGCCTTGCCACCGTGGCGCTCGGGCTGCTGGCCTATGACCTTGCCGGCGCCGATGCCGGCGCGGTGCTCGGCACGGCGCTCGCCATCAAGATGATCGCCTATGTCGGCGTGGCACCCGTTGCTGCCGCGTTCGCCGAGCGCCTGCCACGCCGTATCATGCTGGTTTCGCTCGACCTCATCCGGGCCGCGGTCGCCGTGTTCCTGCCCTTCGTCAGCGAAATCTGGCAGATATATCTTCTCATCTTCATCCTGCAGTCGGCGTCAGCAGGCTTCACCCCGACCTTCCAGGCTTCGATCCCTGACGTGCTGCCCAAAGAGAAGGACTACACACGGGCCCTGTCGCTCTCGCGACTGGCCTACGACCTGGAAAGCGTCGTCAGCCCCATCCTCGCGGCGGCGCTGCTTTCGGTCATAAGCTTCCATAGCCTGTTCGCCGGCACGGTTGTCGGGTTCCTGGCGTCAGCGGCGCTGGTCGTCTCCGTGGTGCTGCCCAGCCCGCAACCCTCCGAGCCGCGCGGCATCTATGAGCGCACGACACGCGGAATCCGCATCTATCTGGCAACGCCGCGATTGCGCGGCCTGCTGGCGCTCAATCTGGCCGTCGCGGCGGCCAGCGCCATGGTGATCGTCAACACAGTCGTCCTGGTGCAGGCGGAATTTGGCCTCTCCCAAACCGACACGGCGCTGGCGCTCGCAGCCTTCGGCGGTGGTTCGATGATTGCAGCCCTTGCCCTGCCGAGGCTGCTGGAGAACGTCCCGGACCGGGTTGCGATGCTTTCGGGCGCCGCGATCCTGGTCGCGGGCGTGCTGGCCGGGCCGCTCGCCAGCAGCTACTATCTCCTGCTGCCGCTCTGGTTCGTGCTCGGGCTAGGCTATTCGCTGGCGCAGACGCCATCGGGCAGATTGATCAGGCGTTCTGCCGATGCCGTCGACCGGCCCGCTCTGTTTGCAGCCCAATTCGCACTTTCGCATGCCTGCTGGCTGATCACCTATCCGATTGCCGGCCGCGTCGGCGCGGCGATGGGATTGCCCTTCACGTTCATTCTGCTCGGTGTCATTGGCGCCGTCGCCCTGGCTGCCGCGGTCTGGCTGTGGCCCAAACACGATCCGGATGTGCTTGTGCACACGCATGTCGATCTGCCGGAGGACGACCGGCACATCGGCGACGCGGTATGGTCGGAAGCAGGCTACGAGCATTCGCATGGTTACGTCGTCGATGATCGGCACCCGCAATGGCCAAAAGCAAGTTGAGCGTTCAAAATGCTTGGCGAACTCGCCGTCTACGGTGGTCTCTTTCTGACCGCGTTCGCTGCAGCGACCATTCTGCCGATGCAATCAGAGGCGGCCGTTGCCGGGCTGCTTCTAACCAAAAGCTATGCTCCAGCTTTGCTCATCGTCTCCGCAGCCGTAGGCAACGTGCTGGGCTCGATCGTCAACTGGTGGCTCGGGAGGTGCGCGGATCGTTTTCGCGACCGCAAATGGTTCCCGATAAATCCCTCCGCGCTGACGCGCGCGACGCAATGGTACCAGCGCTATGGACGATGGTCGCTGCTGTTGAGCTGGCTGCCCCTCGTCGGCGATCAGCTGACGATCGTGGCGGGCGTCCTGCGGGAGCCGTTCTGGAGCTTCCTCGTGATCGTTACGATCGCGAAGGTAGGCCGCTACCTAGCACTGGCGGCGATGACGCTGAGCTGGATGTAGCGGCTCGTTGCAACATTTCCGCGACCATCGCTTCCGACCTTTCTCTTGAGCCGACGCAGACCGAATAAGTATAGACATATCGCATATCCGAGTTAGCATGATTCAAAATCAATCAAAAAATGGGGAACTGACATGATCACTCTCGACCGCCGCAATTTCCTTGTTTCCACTGCCGGACTTGCCTTCGCCGCCGCGCTGCCACGCAGCGCCTTCTCCGAAACCAACGACACGCTGAAGATTGCCATCGCCGCGGAGACCGGCGATCTCGATTTGCTGCAGAACGTGTCGACGCTGAGCACCTACACCATCGTCTTCGATGCGCTGATCCACTACGGCCAGAACGGCGCGCTTGAGCCGGGACTTGCCACCAAATGGACTGTCGCGGACGATCAATTGTCAATCGCTTTCGATCTGCGTGAAGGCGTGACTTTCAGCGACGGCACACCGTTTGACTCGGCTGCGGCCGAATGGAACCTCAAGCGCTGGTTGGGGGTGAGCGACTTTTCCTGGATCGGCATCTCCGACGCTTTCGATAGCATCGTCACCGATGGACCGAACAAGTTGACGGTCAAGCTGAAGCGGCCAGTGCCGGCGGCACTGCTTGAACTCACCATCGTGCGGCCCGTCCGTTTCCTGTCGCCCAAGGCGGTCGACAAGGATGGCAAGCAGACGGCGCCGATCGGCACCGGACCGTGGATCGTCGAAAAATACGATTCGAGCGGCACCACCCTCATTCGCAACGACAAATACTGGGGCGAGAAGCCGCTCTTCAGCCGCATGGAATTGAAGGTGGTTCCGGACGAACTCGCTCGCGCCAATGGTCTGCGCTCAGGCGACCTCGATGTCATCGGTGGCGACTGGGTGGCGACGCTGTCGCCGCGCCGCGCTCGCGCACTGGAAAGCGACGGCATGAAGGTCGTGGCCGAACCGGGCACGGCGACGCTGCTGCTCGGCTATTCGCCGAAGTCGAAGATCATCGCCGAGAAGGCCGTCCGTGACGCCGTCTATGCATCGGTCGACCGGGCGGCGATCGCCAAGGTGCTGTTCGAGGGCTTTGCCGACCCGGCCGCCGATCTGTTCCCGGCGAACGTGCCTTCCTCGGGCAAGCGGCATGACGTGCCGGTGCGCGACGTGGCGGCGGCCAAGAAGATCCTTGCCGATGGCGGCTGGGTCGACAGCGGTGGTGCCTGGACCAAGGCCGGCTCTACGCTGGCCATCGACTTTCTCGTTTCCGAAGAATCCCTGCCAGGGTCGCGGCGCATCGCCGAAATGATCCAGGGTCAGTTGTCCGAGGTCGGTTTCCAGGTCCAGGTGTCCTCGGTGGACAATGCCACCATGCATGAACGGCGTCCGGCCTTCGACTACGACCTGGCTTTCTTCACCACCTATGGAGCGCCCTATGATCCGCACGGCACACTCGGCAACGCCTTCGTCTCGACCGCCGACAGCGGCCCTGACGGCAAGATCTACGTCTCCGACGCGCTCGACGGCGTCGTCAAGGCTGCGCTCGAGGCGAGCGGCGCCGAACGCGACCTGAAGATGCAGGCCCTCTACGACTGGCTCCACGACAACACCGCCATCTGTCCTCTCGTCGTCAGCCAGAGACTGTGGGCACACAATCCGCGCGCGGAGAATTTCTCGCTCCCGGCGACCGACTATGATCTGCCGTTCAAGGCGATCACGCTGAAGGCCTGAAGACTTCGAGCCCAAGCGAGGCCTGACGATGAAGCGCACGATCCTGCGACGGATGCTGCTTGCCTGCCTATTGATCCTGGCGGCATCCGCGCTGACATTCGCCCTAGTTGCGGCCGCTCCGGGCAATGTTGCGGCGCTGATTGCCGAGCGTGCGGCGGGCCCCGGCGCGGACGCCGAAATGATCGCCAAGATCGGCAACGAGCTTGGCCTTCACGACCCGCTGCCGATCCGCTATGGACGCTGGCTGGCCAGCGCGCTGGCCGGCGATTTCGGCATTTCACTGCGAACGGGAAAGCCGATTTCTCAGGAGTTTGCCGCCCGCATTCCGATGACGACGGCTCTGCTTGCCGGCGGCGGCGTTCTCGCCTTCATCCTGTCGATTATGCTTGGCATCGCTGGCGCCGTCAGCAATGGCGGCGTGATGGACAGGTTCCTGCACGCATTTTCCTTGATCGGCGCGTCGACCCCGAACTTCTTCGTGGCGGCGCTGCTGGTCATCGTGTTTTCGGTGATGCTTGGCTGGGTGCCCACCTTCGGCACCAGCGGCTTCACCTCATGGCTTCTGCCATGGGTGACGATCGCGCTGTTCCCGGCCTGCGTTCTCAGCCGCGTCGCTCGGGTCAACCTCCAGGAAGCGATGTCGCGGCCGTTTGCGACGACGGGCTTCGCCAAGGGCTACACGAGAACCCAGGTGCTGCTGCGCGAGGCGCTGCCCAATATCGCCATTCCGTTCCTGACGACGTTCGGAGCCCAGTTCACGCTGATGATCATCGGATCGATCGTCGTCGAGACGGTGTTTGCATTGCGTGGCGTCGGTGCCTTCTTCATCGAGGCCATACGCTTCCGCGACTACATCGGCATGCAGTCGGTGCTGCTGCTGTTTGTCGTCTTCTTCGTCATGGTCAATTTCATTGTCGACATGATTTGCATCGTTGTGGATCCGCGAATGCGCCGGGCGCGGGGGGCATGAGGCGATGAACATTTCCGCAATCAGGGACATCAAGGACTGGCCGTGGCTGGTGCTGCTCCCCGTCATCGGCTTCGTGCTCGTCGGCATCTTCGCTCCGGTGATCATGCCTTACGACCCAAGCGCACAGGACTATTCTGCGACACTCGAGGGCGTGAGTTGGAGCCACTGGCTCGGCACCGACTATCTCGGACGTGATGTCCTCAGCCGCATCGTCGGCGGCGCGCGCATTTCCCTGGTGGCGATGGTGATCGTGCTTGTCGCCGCTCTGGCGATCGGCGTGACGATCGGCTCCTTTGCCGGCTACGTCGGGGGACGTGTCGAGCTTGTCCTGATCAGCCTCATCGATATTGCGCTGGCGCTTCCGAGCCTGGTGATCGCGCTGGCGCTGATCGGCATTCTGGGCACCGGCTATTGGTCGATGATCACGGCGCTCACCTTGGCGTGGTGGGCGAACTATGCCCGCATGAGCCGCGCAGTCGTCACGGCCGAGTTGCAGCAGCCTTATATCGAGGCGGCCAGGGTCATGGGCGCTGGCCATCTGTGGATTTTTGTCCGCCATATCCTGCCGCATGTACTTGCCCTGGTCGTCGTCTATGCAAGCGCCGATGCCGGCGCTCTTGTACTGGCCATCGCTACGCTCAGCTTTCTTGGACTTGGCGTCGCGCCGCCAACGCCGGAGTGGGGTCAGATGCTCGTCGACGGCATGAGCTACATCGAGGAGGTTCCACGGCTCGTGGTCCTGCCCGGCCTAGCGCTGACGCTGGTCGTGGTCAGCTTCAATCTTCTGGGCGAAGCTTTCGCATTGCAAAAGGTGCCGCGGCCGGTTCGCGGCGCGACGTTGCGTAAACGCCGAAGGGCGCGCGCTCGCGAAGAAGCCGAGCGCAACGCCGTCGAAACCGGGACGATTTCAGCATGAGTGACAATCAGCCGCTCTATGCGATCGAGAATTTGGTCATCGATCTCTACGCCACCACCGTCTCGGTGCGGGCTGTGGATGGGGTGTCGTTCAACGTCCGTCCTGGAGAAACGGTCGCGGTCGTCGGCGAAAGCGGTTCGGGAAAGACCGTCATGACGCTCGGGCCGCTCGGTCTGCTGCCCGAGGGCGTGACGGTGGATATGAAGGGGTCGGCGCAAGCGGACGGAAGCGAATTGCTCAGCATCGGCTCCCGGCAATTATCGGATCTGCGCGGACGCTATTTCGGCGTGATCTTCCAGGACCCGATGAGCGCGCTCAACCCGATGCTGAAAATCGGCCCGCAACTGGCCCGGCAGGCGCGCCGTTTCGCCGGCCTGTCGCGCGAGGCTGCGCGCAAGCAAGCGGTTTCGCTTCTGGCACGCTCCGGCATTCCGGACCCTGAGGATCGCTACAACCGCTATCCGCACGAGATGTCGGGCGGCATGTTGCAACGCGCGATGATCGCGCTGGCGCTGGCGGCCCGGCCGCGCGTGCTGATTGCCGACGAGCCGACTACAGCGCTGGACGCCACCGTCCAGGCACAAATTCTGGAGCTCATCCGCCAGATTCAGCACGAGGACGGCATCGCGGTCGTGCTGATCACGCACGACATCGGCGTGGTTGCTTCCGTCGCCGACCGCGTCATCGTGCTTTACGCCGGACAGGTGGCGGAGGAGGGGACGGCGATGGATGTGCTGACCCAGCCGGTCCATCCCTATACGCGTGGGCTGCTCGCATCGGTGCCGGATTTTCGTGCTGACGACAATGTGGCTACGCGCGAGATACCGGGCCTGCCGCCAAGCCAGATCAGGCTGGAGCCGGGTTGCCGTTTCGCCGACCGCTGCGAATTGGTCGAAGCCGGTTGCCGAAAACACCGACCTCCGCTTCAGACGATATCGATCTCGGCAAATCCGCATCGCGTGGCCTGCCCGGTCGTGCTTCGGCGAGAAGGGATTGCTGTCCATGTCTGATGTCCCGGCGATCGAAGTCAGGGGATTGAAGGTGCATTTCGCCAATCGCTCGGGCACCGGCGCGGTGAGGGCGGTCGACGGTATAGACCTGTCGGTCGCGCGCGGCGCGTTCCACGGCATTGTCGGCGAGTCCGGCTGCGGCAAGACCACGCTGGCGCGCACCATCGTCGGTTTGCAGAAGGCGAGCGAGGGCACTGTCTTGATTGGAGGAAGGGATCGCGCCGAATGGCTGAAATCGGACAGGAAGTCGTTCAGCCGCGAAGTCCAGTTCGTCTTCCAGGATCCGTTGGGGTCGATGAGCCGTCGGCAGAGCGTCTATCAGACGCTGGAGGAGCCGCTGCAGATCCATCGCCTCGGCTCGTCGGCGGAGCGCCGCCGCCGCATCGCCGAGCTTCTGGATCTGGTTGCGCTGCCCGCGACCGTGCTCGACCGTTTGCCAAGGTCGCTCTCCGGCGGCCAGCGCCAGCGCGTTTCGATTGCGCGCGCACTCGCCCTCAAACCATCCATATTGGTCTGCGACGAACCGCTCAGCGCGCTCGACGTTTCGATCCGAGCGCAGATCGTCAACCTGTTTACGTCGTTGCAGAAGCAGCTTGGTCTGACCATCGTCATTGTCGCGCATGACCTGGCGATCGTGCGCGAAGTCTGCTCGAACGTGACGGTGATGTATCTCGGCCGCATTTCGGAAGCCGGTGTGACCCGGCCGCTGTTTCGCGAGCCGGCCCACCCCTACAGCCAGGCGCTGCTGTCGGCTGTTCCTTCTCCCGATCCTCGCATCGAAGCCGGGCGCCGCCGGATCATTCTAGCCGGCGATCCGCCAAGTCCGAGCGCGCCACCTCCGGGGTGCCGGTTCAACACGCGCTGTCCAGTCGCGATTGATGTCTGCCGGGTCGAGGAACCCCTGTTGCGGATGGTGCCCCACGGCGGCGTTGCCGCCTGTCACCTTGCAGATAGCGCGCGCCGCCCGGTGATCTGAAGGAGGGTCATTGCTGGCTCTCTTGACCAAACTGCCAGAGGGTCCATCTTGATAGTGTGGATTGTTCCGTTCTCCTGACTGAGGCGCGCTGAATGTCGAAGGCATTTTTTGTCCTGGCGTTTGCGGCTGTGTGGCTGACATCGCCGCTGGCGCATGCCGATAATGTCGATCTGGCGTTGGAAGCTTTTCACGCGATTTGTCTTGCCCATGGGCCTGACTTCGAGCGAACCGCCGCTGTAGCCGGGAGACGCGGATGGACACCGCTGTCCGGCGACGCAGCGCTTGCTCCGGTCGATGACGTAGATGCTTTCCAGGGCTGGGAGGCGACTGGCGACGACCTGCCTGCCAGAACCATGATCGCGGTGACAAAAGCCACCTTGAACGGCAAGGCCGTGCAAACCTGCTCAATCAGGCTGTTCGATGTCGACCGTGCGGCTTTCGAGGAGCATTTCTTCGCCCGGACTGATGCGGAAAAAATCGGCGAGGACAGAAACGGGGCTCACGTCTCCAAACTCTACATATTGATTGCCGGCAATCGCAAGCAGCTTGTCCATTTGACGTCGCCAAGGTCCCGGATCAAGTCGAGCATGATCATTGCAAGCTCGATAGTCGATGATTAATCGGGGTGAACAGGCGGCCGATGGCGACCAAGGGTAGTGATTCCGACGGTGCTACTCGTGGCGCCACACCTTGTAGGCCGAGATGACGAGGATAGCAGCCAACAGAGGCAGCAGCACTTTCTCTGGCACGATGCCCAACAACATGCCGCCGATCCATGTCCCGACAATCGACCCCGCAGCAATCAGGACCACGAACCATTTGTTCCTCGCAATTACGCCAAAGCTTTGGTCCTGCGAATAGCGGGTGAAACCGACCATCATCGTCGGAAGGCTCACTGCAAGCGACATGCTCCCGGCAAGCTTGATGTCGATCCCGAAAAGCAGGACGAGCGTGGGGACAAGCAGTTCCCCACCGGCTACACCAAGCAACGACGCCACGACGCCGATGGCGAACCCGATGATGATCCCGGCAATGATCAAGGCCGGCCCGCTGAAAGGCGGCAGGCTTGTTAAGCTCTGATCGTGGCCAAAGACCAAGACGAGGGCGATAAGCAACAGTAGCGCGGCAATTACCTTATAGAGCGTTTCGGATTTGAGCCCTGTTGCCCATCCCGCACCGAACCAGGCACCGGCTAGGCTACCCGCCAGCAGATTGAGAATGACCGGCCAATGAGCCGCGACGGCGCTTAGAGGCACTGTAGCGGCCCGGAAGGGAAGGGCAGACGCAACCACCACCAAACTGGTGGCCTTGTTCAGAATTACCGCTTCAAGAGCGGCAAACCGGAACAGCCCGATGAGGAAGGGAAGGCGGAACTCTGCCCCGCCAAGGCCAATTAGTCCGCCAAGCGAACCGACGACAGCGCCAACCACAAATGCCAGTATTCCGCGTCTTTCGACCATGCGGACGATATGCAGCAAGGGTGTGTGAAATTCTAGTCCTCAATCCTCGATGGCCCGTCTCTCGCAAGAGACGCGGTCTTTTTTGCGTTTGCAAGGAACTCGCGGTAGGAACCATTCCTCGGCATCGATCCGGAGAAGGAAGTTGAGCGATAAGCAAAAGATCATCTGGATGATAGCGCTGGCAATCCTTGCCGGCATCGCGGTGATCATGCTCAACCACTGGCTGAAGGGCGACTTTGGGGTAGCTGCTCCGGTATAAGTCACGCTGCATGGATGGCACGCAGAGAGGCCGTCCCATTTCGGCCTGCTTGCAATGCCAGGTGTCCTGCCTGATCCGGAAGCGATGAAATGCGAGTGAAAATGCGACTGGCAGGGATGGTATCAGGCGCGGCGCTGTTGCTCGCTTCCGCCGCGGCGGCGAGCGCCCATCCGCATGTCTTTGCCGAAGCGAAGCTCGACCTGACCGTCGGTCCAGACAGGACCGTTAAGTCGCTTCGGCATCTCTGGCGTTTCGACGACCTCTTTTCCAGCACTGTGCTGATGGAATTCGACAAGAATTCCGACCTTGTCCTTGATGCAAAGGAACTCGATGAAGTCGCTCTTACCGTCCACGCATCGCTGGCCGAGTATAACTACTTTCAAATGGTGACCTTGAACGGCAAGGACGTGACGATGGCGCCACCGCCGAAATTCAGCGTCAGCTATGAAAACGATCAACTCGTCGTCCAGTTCGAAACGCAGCCGAAGGACCCGTTGGCCCTTGCTGGAAAAGTCAGCATCGGCGTCTATGATCCGACCTTCTACACGGCAATCGACTTTACCAATGACGACAAGATTGCGGTGGCGGGTCTGCCGCAAGGCTGCTCACGTGCGGTCGTGCGTCCCGATCCGGACACGGCCATAGCGCAAAACCAGAAAAGCCTGACAGACGCTTTCTTCAGTGACCCGACGGGGACCGATCTCGGCAAGATTTTCGCGACACGTCTTGAATTGACGTGTGGCTGACACGGAGCCGATCTGATCGCCATGTTCCGAACCCTCGTCGAATTCCAGCGAACGATCTACCTGGCGCTGGCATCTAGCTGATCAGGCTCGCTGCCCCAGGACCATCACCTTTCATGAATCGGAGCGTGGCATACCCCAGGCGCCGATGCCTTTTCCTGCCATCTTCTGGAACAGGTCGTCTGCCTGTGTCGGTGAAAGGTTCAAGTCGGTGGCGACCCACCAGGCGAGCACCGCAAGAAATGCGCCGGCTATGAACTGAATGGCGAATTCGGCAGGCATGCCGCGATCGCCGATCCGTTTCTCGACGAGTTCTTCCCGGACGGCTCGCCGGATACGCTCACGCAGTTCGTCGTGGATCGTATCGCCGCTGCTTGCAAGCAATGCGTGGTGAAGCGGTCGGAATGCATGGGCGTGCTCGAACATGGGCAGGCTGAACTCGAACAGGCGGCTACCTGTTTCTTGACTTGCCGCCTCGCGCCTGCGGCCGATAGACCGCAGATGCGCCTCGATGGTCGCGCTGCGCAGAGCATCCTTGTCGGCATAGTGGGTATAGAAGGTCGACCTGCCGATATTGGCCCTCCGGCAAATGTCGTCGACGGTGATGGCAGCATATCCCTGCTCCGGGATCAGGGCGATGAGCGCGTCCTGCAGCAGGCCGCGCGTCCGCGCGACGCGTCGATCGATCGTGTTCCGCTCGCCCGCACGTTCGATTTTCATGGCCATGGCCCTCTGCAGTGCCCGGTTTCGGACATTCGGCGGTCCGGTGTCTGACAACACCATTTCCAGACATTGTGTCCATTATGATACGCCAAGTCCAGGAGCTCAAATCGGGGTTTGGGCACGCCGCAAGGAAACAGAAGGTCGCCAGACATGCATTCATCTGATCATCACGCCGGTAACGGACCGCATTCGCGCAAGAGGGTGATAGCGTTGGTTCTGCTTGCCAAACTGTCGCTGGTTGCCGGCTTCCTCGTCCTCGCCAAATTGGGCATGGGCTATGTTCAGGCTGGCGCTTGGACGGCGGCATTCCACGGACTCGTCCTCGCGGTGATCGCGGGACTGGCGCTGTGGGGCAGCCTGCGTCACAGGGGGCTCGTCGGCAACGGTGTGCAGAGCGCGAGCGACAGGGGCATTGGCATCGTCCTGCACCGGGCGGCCGCCTATGACTTGCTCGCGCGCGTTCTGACCCTCGGGCGCGAGGGCCGCTTTCGCGAGTTCATGCTTCGCCCGGCAAAGCTCCAGCCCGGCGAAGCGATGCTCGATGTCGGCTGTGGAACGGGCACCCTTGCCATTGCCGCGAAGCGGCTGGTCGGTTCGGACGGAAGCGTCACCGGCGTCGATGCGTCGGCCGAAATGATCGAGAGGGCGCGCGCCAAGGCCGAGCTGTCCGGTCTCGATCTGACTTTCGTCAACGGGACGGCGCAGGAGCTTCCCTTCAAAGACGCGCAATTCGACATCGTCGTCGGCACGCTGATGCTGCATCACCTGTCGAAGCCCGTTCGATCGGCCTTCATCCGCGAGGCGGCACGCGTCTTGAAGCCAGCAGGCCGGCTGTTGCTCATCGATTTCGGCAGGCCGGTGCGCAAGTCCAGATTGCCCAGGCTCCACAAGCATGGTCATGTCGATATGCATTCGGTCGCCTCGCTGTTGACCGAGAGCGGATTCCAGGTCAGCGATATCGGCGCCGTCGGTACCAAGAACCTGAACTATATTCGCGCAACGACGAACAAGGACCAACCAGGCCAAGCGTCGCAGTGATCATGCTCAGACGCTAGTTGCATGGCGACCTGTTCTGGCATGTCCCATTTCGGCCTGCTTGCAATGGCAGGTGTCCTGCCTGAACAAGAAACCCGAAGTGAGTCTTCGCCATGTGCCTTGAATTGACCTGCGGATGATGTTCCAAACCCTTGTCGAGTTTCAGCGCACGATCTACCTCGCGCTGGCCGAGCAGATCAAATTGCTGTCGGCGGGCGGCGACTGGCTGGCGTTCATGGCCTTCTTGCCGATGGGAGTGCTGTTTGGTGCGGCGCATGCTCTGACGCCAGGTCATAGCAAAGCCGTGCTGGCGACGTATCTGGCCGGTTCGGATGCCAAGGTTTCGCGCGGCCTTCTCGTGTCGCTGACACTCTCGTTCACGCATGTGACGATAGCCGTGCTGATCGCAGCCCTCTCGTTGCCGCTGGTCTCGATTGCTTTGGGTAGCGTTGGCCGGGCGCCGCTTTTGGAAGATGTCAGTCGCGGCCTGCTCGGCCTGATCGGCGTCTGGATGCTCTGGCGCGCTTTGAGCCATGGCCATCACCACAAGCATGAAGGTGAAGCCGTCGGCGTCATGGCGGGCTTGATCCCGTGTCCACTCACGCTTTTTGTGATGACCTTCGCGATATCCAGAGGCGTTCCGGTCGCCGGCATCCTCTTCGCAATCACCATGATGGTCGGCGTGGCGTTGACGCTGTCTTGCGTAGCCGTGTTGTCGATCCTGTTTCGGGAGCGTCTCGTGCATTTTTTCGACAGCAGGCCACGCCTGTTCGATATCATTTCTCGGACCATCGAAGGCGGGGCAGGCCTTGTGCTCGCCGGTGTAGCCATTTGGCAAATCTCTGCGCGCTGAAAGACGTTCAAGCAGACAGCCGGACGCAAAGCGTGGCCTCGCCGATGGATGGCGGGCTGGACGGCGCAATAGCGCCATACGTCCGAACTCAGCGTGACCGTTTGCCCGAGCCGCGTTGCAAGCTCGCCAGAGGCCGACCTAGCTCTTCTTGACCGCAACTTTGTCGAGGGCTGCGCGCAGACCTTTCGCCAGCTTCTGTGCATCATCGTTCGCCCAGAAATGCATGAAGAAGAGCCGGGGCTGCTCATCGAGCATGTGGCTATGCAGCGCGGTGATCTCGATGCCGTCGTCCTGCATGGCTTTGATAACCGGATCGACCTCCTTTGCCGTCAGCACAAAATCACCCGTGATCGCCGCCTTGCCGCCACCTGTCGATTGGAAATTGATCGCTATGGCCGAGCCCATGGCCGCCGGCACTTCCATTCCATTTTCCTCGACCGGCTCGGCGCGCGGTATAGTGAACTGATAGACCGCGCCATTGGCCTTACCCTTGTAGCCCATGGTTTGGTCGACAGCGGCGGCGTCGAACTCGATCGGTGGGCCGGCTTGCGGTTGGGCGCCGCCTCCCATTGGTGTTTTGCTCAGCGCCAATCCGGCATGAAGTGCTGTTGCGAGCGTGACCGGGTCGCCTTGGCCTAAGACATGCATATAGAGTGTCATCGGCTCCGCACGCAGCAAGTGGTTGTGCAACCCGGTGATTTCGATGCCGCTTTCTTCAAGCTTCATCATGACCGGGTTCACCTCGTCCTGTGTCAAGACGATGTCACCCATGACCATGGCCTGTTTCCCCATGGGTTCGAACGCGACCCAGCCTCCGAGCGCAAATCCTGGTTTCAGGGCCACGCCATCGAGCGATACCTTCAGGTCGGTTCGTGGCAAGCCCACCCGATAGACACCGCCAGGCATTTCGGCTCCGGATTTGCCAAGCGCCTGTGCGACTGTTTGCCAATCGGGTGCCGCCGATGCCGGTTGGAGCAGCGCCGACATCGCAATCAGCATTGCTCCGGTCACGAGTTTTGCATGCATGGGATTTCTCCTTGTGATCAGCCCCCATTGCCCAATTTGTTATGCGACCGCCGGCTTCGAGGCCGGTGGCCAGCTGTGCGTTTCCGCTCTGCGGCCCGAGGCCCAGGCATAGAGCGCGTCGTAAATGACGAAGCCGTGCTTCAGCACCTCGTGGTCGTCAGGCGTCAGGTCCCGGAGGCCCATGGAAATCGCGAGCAGCCCCGCCGACTGTGGCGTGAGATCATGCCGATCCGTGTCGGCGCCACGCACGATCGCGGCAATTGTCACGATCGCCGGATCGCGCTCAAGGCCGTATTTCGAGACGAAGGTGTCGAAGCTGCAGCCGTCACCGACATGCGTGAATTCGACGCCGGGTACGTCGTAGGGCGTCGCACCTGTCTCCTGGGCAATAGGGATCACTTGATCGGGCGGCACGAACAGGAACTCCGGTTCCTTGTCGATGAAACGTGCAATCAGCCAGGGGCAGGCAATGCGGTCGATGACCGGACGTTCGCGGGTAACCCATTTCATGACGCAATCCTTTCTTCGCTCATTGCTAGAGGAACGGTTGGCGCGCCGATCGCATGCCAGGCGGCGATGCCGCCTGAAAGCGCACTTGCATCGACGCCGCGGCGGCGCAGTTCGGCGACGGCGTCACCGCTGACCTGGAAGCCGTAGACGCAATAGACGATGACCGGCTTGCCCCTCGGCAGCTCATCCGCCCAATCGGCGATCTTCTCGGGGGCTCGGAGCTTGGCCCCCGGCAGCATATCGCTGCGCTTTGCCAGATCCTCGGCGAGGCAGACGTCGAGCACCACGAGATCTTCTCCCTGAACGAGGCGCGCCCGCAGTTCCTCTGGCGCGATCGCTGGAACCGCGTCGTCCGATGCCGATCCTGTTGAAGGATCATGCTGCGCGATGGCCCGGCGGTGGCGGGCAGCGACCCGTTCCCAATGGATGTTCTTCATGAAGGCATCGACATAGGCGCCGGCCTTGGCGCCGAAATCCATGTGGTAGGCATGTTCGTACATGTCGAGCGCGAGGATCGGAATGCCGCCGGCAAGGCAGTTGGTGTGATCCGCTGCCCATTGGATCGTCAGCCGATCGCGGCGCTCCGACCAGGTCAGCAGGGTCCATCCCGAAGCGCCGGCTTGCGCCTTCGCACAAGCCATGAACTTCGCGCGCCAGGCCGCCACACTGCCAAAGTCGCGCTCCAGGGCAGCCGCGAGATCGTCTCCGGCATCGCCGGAGCCACCGAGCCCATCGAAATAGATTTCGTGCAGGATCGCCGAGTTGGCCGCGACCAACTCTTCGCGCTTCAGCCCGTTGATGTCGAAGACGGGTGCCGCGCCCCAGTCGAGCCCGTCGAGCCGTTGTTCGATGGCGTTGAGGCGGCGAACGGCACCGCCGTAATTGTTTTCATAGTGGCTTGCCAACAGCCGCTCGGAGAGGCCGACGAGGCGAGGGGGCTTGAACGGCAGCGGCATGATCTGGTGTGGCATCGGTTTCCCCACTCTGCGGCACGGCCCATCCGTGAGGACGCGAACGCTATGCCTGAATGGAAAATGATACAAGTGTTGCATTGATCTTTGTTCGTGATACGGTTCACCTATGAGTGAGGGGCAATCGCAGGAACAGCGCTGGCTGCTCCTGATCCATCAGCTGCCAAGCAAACCCGCCTATTTTCGGGTGAAGATCTGGCGACGGTTGCAAGGCATCGGCGCGGTCGCAGTCAAAAGCACCGTCTACGCCCTGCCGGCCAATGCCGAGATGCAGGAGGATTTCGAATGGCTTCTCAAGGAGATCGTCGCTGGCGGCGGCGAAGCTATGTTGTGCGAGGCACGCCTGCTTGACGGTCTGTCGGACGCGCAGGTGAGGGCGCTGTTCGACGAGGCGCGTGACGCCGATTACGCCGAGATCGCCAACGACGCACGCGATCTTGCCGCGGGGATCAGAGCGGACGCGATGTCGGAAAAGCATGCGGAGGCGCGATCGCAACTCGGCCGCCTGCGCAAGCGGCTCGCCGAGATCGTGGCGATCGACTTTTTCGGCGCTACTGGTCGCCTCAGCGTCGAAGGACTGATCGCCGATCTCGAGACACTGGTAAAAGAGGACAAGGCGATGGCCAAGGAACCGACGAAGCCGACCGAGGCGAGCGACCTCAAGAGCCGGGTATGGATCACGCGCCGGGACGTGCATGTCGACCGCATTGCCTGCAGCTGGCTGATCCGGCGCTTCATCGACCCGGACGCGGTCATCCGCTTCGTGGCGGGAAAAGGATACGTGCCGAACGAGGGTGAATTGCGCTTCGACATGTTCGAGGGTGAAATCACCCATGAAGGCGACCGCTGCAGCTTCGAGGTACTGCTGGCCCGCGCCGGCATTACCGATACGGCGTTGCAGGCCATCGCCGAGGTCGTCCACGATATCGATCTCAAGGACAGCAAGTTCGGCCGCGAGGAAACCACCGGCATCGCCAGCCTGATCGCTGGTATCGCCATGGCGAACGCGGGAGACGAGCAACGGATCGCCGAGGGCGCTTCGGTGTTCGACAATCTCTATCGATATTTCCGTTCGAAACGTGGGTGATCCTAGCCATGGCCAATGCGGAGAGTATCGTGACAGCGCCAAACCGACCAAACGACACGCCGGGTCATGGCGTTTCGTTCGCTGAGGCCACGCGGGTGTGGGCCCGAGTGGCCGCGCTCAGCTTCGGCGGGCCGGCGGGCCAGATTGCCATGATGCATCGCATCATAGTCGAGGAAAAGCGCTGGATCGGCGAGACCAGGTTCCTGCATGCGCTGAACTATTGCACGCTGCTGCCCGGACCGGAGGCGCAGCAGCTGGCCATCTACATCGGCTGGCTCATGCACAAGACCAGAGGCGGCCTTGTCGCCGGGATTCTGTTCGTGTTGCCAGGCGCGATTGCCATCATGGCGCTCAGCTGGATTTACGCCATCTTCGGCAACGTCGGCGCCGTTCAGGCTCTCTTCTTCGGTTTGAAGGCGGCGGTCCTCGCGATCGTGCTTGAGGCGGTCTTGCGGATCGGCAGGCGGGCGCTCAAGAACAACGCAATGGTCGGGCTCGCGGCGGCAGCCTTCATCGCTCTCTTTTTCTTCGATGCGCCGTTTCCACTGGTCATCTTGATCGCGGGCGTGATTGGTTACGTGGGGGGAAGAGCTGGGTGGGCTGCATTCCAGTCGGGCAATGGACATGGCAAGGTCGGCGGCAAGCAGGTCGCCGATGCCGATACAGCGCTCGGCGAAGGGGTGCCGGCGCACGCCCGGCCGTCCGTCAGTTGGTCGCTGAAGATCGCGGCAGTTTTTCTGGCGCTGTGGTTCGTGCCGGTCCTGGCACTTCTGGTGTTTCTTGGGCAAGGCAATGTCTTCACCGACATTGCGATCTTCTTCTCCAAGATGGCGATGGTTACCTTCGGTGGTGCCTATGCGGTGCTCGCCTATGTCGCGCAACAGGGCGTGGATCACTATGGCTGGCTGAAGCCTGGAGAAATGCTGGATGGCCTCGGCATGGCCGAGACGACGCCCGGTCCGCTGATCATGGTCACCCAGTTCGTCGGCTTCATGGGAGCCTATCGGGCGCCGGGCGTACTCAACTCCCTTGTCGCCGGAACGCTCGGCGGTCTTCTCACGACGTGGGTGACCTTCGTCCCCTGTTTCCTGTGGATCTTCCTCGGCGCGCCGTTCATGGAAACGATGCGCAGCAACAAGGCCTTGTCAGCAGCATTGTCTGCCATCACGGCGGCGGTGGTCGGCGTGATCTTGAACCTGGCGGTGTGGTTCGCGCTTCACGTGCTGTTTCGCGAGCTGCGTGAGGTCACCTGGCTGGGCATGACGCTGGACGTTCCCGTGTTCAACTCCATCAACCTGCCGTCTCTGGTGCTGACGCTCGGGGCGCTGCTGGCGGTATTCCGTTTCAAGATCGGTATGATCCCAGTGCTCGCCGCATGCTCGATCCTCGGCTTGCTCTACGGGGTGGCCAGCGGATCGATTTAAGCTGAGCGGTCGGTGTAACCATTCTCCCGGCAGGAGGCATCCTTGACAGCCCAAAGGCCGATGAATGCTCCGCACGAACCGGCTGCGAGACGGAGGGTTGCACTCCTGCCTTCCGGTGCCGGGCCGGCAGCTACGCACCTGCTGGCCTCAAGAGGATTGCGGGCGTTCGGCGATGGACTCGTCAGTCTTCTGCTTCCGGCCTATTTGGCCGCGCTCGGCTTCAACGCTTTCGAGATCGGGGTCCTCGCGACGGCGACGCTCGCGGGTTCGGCCGCGCTCACCTTGGCAGTCGGGTTTGTCGCGCACCATTTCTCTCGCCGCTCTCTGCTGATTGCAGCCGCCGTCCTGATGGTCGTCACGGGGATCGCCTTCGCGTTGGTTCACGATTTCTGGCCGCTGCTCCTTATCGCATTCGTCGGAACGCTGAACCCATCCTCGGGCGACGTAAGTGTGTTTCTGCCGTTGGAGCATGCGCAACTTGCCCATAGCGTCACCGATCGCGACCGCACCGCGCTCTTTGCCCGCTATAGCCTTGTCGGTTCACTCATTGGGGCCGTCGGTGCTCTGGCGGCCGGAGCCCCCGATATTCTCCGACATGTTGCCGGGCTGGATATCAAGCAAGCGCTCCAGATCGCCTTCCTGCTTTATGCCTTTCTGGGAGTAGGTGCGCTGCTCCTTTATCGGCAACTGCCGGACGAGCCGCTCGATGCGAATGCGGTACCGGCGGAGCCATTGCGCAAGTCTCGAGCCATCGTCCTCACGCTCGCTGCGCTCTTTAGCCTGGATGCCTTTGCGGGAGGCTTCGTGGTCCAGTCATTGTTGGCTCTTTGGCTTTTCCAACAGTTCGGCCTATCGCTCGCTGCTACAGGTGCGATCTTCTTCTTGACGGGCATCCTGTCAGCCGGGTCGTATCTGCTGGCAGTGCAAATCTCCAAACGGATCGGGCTCGTAAACACCATGGTGTTTACGCACCTGCCTTCCAGTCTTTGCCTTTTGCTCATTCCCTTCATGCCGAGCCTCGGTCCGGTCATCGTCCTACTGCTGATCAGGAGCGCCTTGTCGCAGATGGATGTACCGACCCGCACCTCCTACGTCATGGCGGTGGTGACGCCGGGTGAGCGGGCCGCAGCGGCGAGTGTCACTGCCGTGCCTCGCAGCCTCGCGGCGGCCGCCAGTCCGATGCTTGCCGGCTCGCTGCTCGCAATGTCCGGTTTCGGTTGGCCGCTGGTCATCGCGGGCGTCTTGAAGATTGTCTACGATGTGCTTCTGCTTGCAATGTTCCGCAAGGTTCGCCCGCCGGAGGAACGACGGGACGGGCAGTAGCAGGTGCAAAATGCGGCCGAGCAGATCACCCGCCCCGTCGAGGGCTTGGTTGACGCTGCGTGGATCGCCCTCGCGATCCACGAAATCTTGCTTCGCTGATTTGACGAAGGCACGACTGAATGCGCGTTCCCCCGAGGAAGTCCTCAGCCGAGAATTAGGCCTGCCACGGCCACTTTGAACATTCATTCCGAATCTGCGCAGGGCTCAGACCCAAGTCTGCCAGCTGATGATCTTCGAGTTCGGCCAGCTGTTCCCGTTGGCGATGGATTTCGATCCAGCGCGCCACCGATGCCATCGAGCGCACTAAATTTTCAAGGACGCGATGGGCACTTGCCTGTGGGGACGAACGCCTCGGCGTCTCAATCAGCAGGGGGTTCAACATTTCTCATCCTTCCGCAGTGCGCTTGTTGACGTGGGGTGCGGAAATGCTCCAATCTGCCCGCGGGCGCAAAGCATGGTTTCTCTTGCTTGGCCCAATTTTTCTCATGACATGGTGTGAAATTGGCCCGCCGACTGCCATCACTCAACGCCCTCAAAGCCTTCGAGGCGGCGGCGCGCCACGAGAGCTTCACCAGGGCGGCGGACGAACTTTCCGTCACGCAGGGTGCGGTGAGCCATCAGGTGAAGGCGCTCGAGCTCGAATTGGGCATCAGGCTGTTCGATCGCGAACGTCAAAAGCTGAGCATCACGCGAGCGGGCCTCTCCTATCTGGAGGTGGTGCGCGATGCCTTCGACCGCATAGCTCTCGGCACACAACGCATCCAGCATCTATCTCGGGCCGGAGCGCTGACGGTCAGCACGTCGCCCGACTTTGCCGCCAAATGGTTGGTAAACCGCCTTGGCAGGTTTGCCGAGACGCACCCCGACATCGATCTCAGGATTTCCGCAACCATGCATCACGTCGACTTCGCCAGGGAGGACGTCGATCTTGCCGTGCGGCATGGCGATGGCAATTGGGCGGGGCATGATGTTGTCCGCCTGTGCTCCGAGCAACTGTTCGTGGTCTGCAGTCCCAAACTTCACCAGCGGATGCGCGAGCCGTCCGATGTGCTGAACTTTCCGTTGCTGCATCTTGATGACCGAAAGGACTGGTCGGAATGGCTCGAGGCCGCCGGCGTGGTCGATGCCGAACTCTCCCATGGGCCAGTCTTGAACCGCGCCAGCATGGTCATAGACGCCGCTATCGACGGCCAGGGCGTCGCACTCGCCCGCACCACGCTTGCGGCATGGGACCTCATCAACGGGCGCCTCGTGAGACCGTTCGCCACGACGCTGCGATTGTCCAAGACCTACTGGATCGTCTGCCCCAAGGCGACGTCGATGCTCCCTAAAATTACGACATTCCGTGACTGGCTGTTGGCTGAAACTGCCGATGATGTGCGCCGCCTCAAAACGCTCGGTCCATAGGCCTAAGATCGAATCGTGAAGATCAAGCAGTCGGAAAAGTTACTCGCAAAGGGCTCAATCGTTCAACGGGCTTCTGCGACGGGCGAACGTCCGGTTACCGGCCGCGAGAAGTAATTCGGACGAGCGGCGATAAACGCAGATAAGAGTCCGCTAGCGCGCCAGCGCGACCTTCAGCATGGTGAGCCGCGATGTCCGGGGTGGCTATTTATACTGAGTTCAACCGCGGCGAGACCGGATGCTGGCTCGCACCAGGCCCTAACTGCGCCTCGGGAGATGATGAGATGACCGATCTTCAGAAGATCACTTGGATGATAGTGCTGGCGATCCTCGCCGGGATCGCGGTGATTTTACTGAATCACTGGATCAGAGGCGACCTGTCCGCAGCGCTGCCACTGACTTTGCTCACCGAAAAGCCGGTTTGAGCTCGGCCGCTTGCAGAGAGGATTTGGTCATTCTGCCACCATCAAGCGGCAGTCAGCTACCCTACCGTGTAGCTCCGCAATGATGCTCAAGCCGAACGGCGGTTGCGCGATAGCGCCAAATACGCTTCAGAGATGCCCGTAGCTTTTCATACAGAGGATATCATGCCGACGGACGATGGTAGTCTACGCGACATTCTTGGAATTTTGTTGGTTCTCGTACTCGTAGGCGCAAACGGCTTCTTTGTCGCCGCCGAGTTTGCCCTGGTAGCGGTTAGACGCAGCCGGGTCGACGAGCTTGCAGCTGCCGGGCGCTTGAACGCCGGGCGGCTTCAAAAAACCTTGGTCAATCTAGATGCCAATCTGGCCGCGACCCAGCTCGGCATCACCATTTCATCGCTGGCGCTCGGCTGGGTTGGCGAACCTGCACTCGCCCATCTGATCGAGCCACTACTCTTGGGAGTAATGGGGTCCCTGGCCACTGCAGCTTCGCACACGATCGCCGTCGCAATCGCCTTCATCATCATAACCGCTCTTCACATCGTCCTGGGCGAGTTGGCGCCGAAAAGCCTGGCGCTTCAACGCAGCGAAGGCACGGCACTCTGGGTCGTACGCCCGCTCGGCCTGTTTCTGTTTCTGCTGAGACCAGCGATCCTCGCTCTGAACGGTCTCGGCAATCTGGTGCTGCGTCTCTGCGGTCTGCGCCCAGGCACAGGGGAGGAGTCGTTGCATTCGCCTGAAGAGCTGAAGCTGCTCGTGGCGGCAAGCCAGGAGGCAGGGCTGCTCCATCAAACTCAGCAGGAACTTGTCGAGCGTGTCTTCAACATCGGAGATCGGCGCATCGCGGATATCATGACACCGCGACGCGATATCGACTGGATCGACGCTGACGACAGCCCAGACGAGATTCTGCGCACCATCCGCGAATGTCGTCATGAGCAGCTTCTGGTCGGCCGTGGCGGGATTGACGAACCGCTCGGCATGATCCTGAAGAAGGATCTCCTTGGCCAGGTGCTCGATGGAAAAACGCTCGATCCCATGGCGGTTATCCGCGAACCCGTGATCGTCCACGAAGGAACGCAAATCTTCCGCGTGCTCGATCAGTTCAAGCGGGCGCCGTACGCCTGGCGATCGTCATCGACGAATATGGCGCCCTGGAGGGGATCGTCACCCAGACCGATCTGCTCGAAGCCATCGCAGGCGACCTTCCGGACCTGGAAGGTGAAGACCCCGATGTCGTCGAACGTGATGACGGTTCCCTGCTGATCGACGGCATGATGCTGGCGCACGATGCCTTCGCTCGCCTGGGCTTTCGATCAGGGGCGGCAGAGGGTGATTTTCATACGATCGCCGGGTTCGCCTTGTCCCAGCTGGGTCACCTTCCGGAAGCTGGTGAGCACTTTGACTATGAAGGCTGGCGCTTCGAGATCCTTGATATCGACGGAAGGCGGATCGACAAGCTGCTCGCCCGGCGTGAGTCGCCTACATCCAAGCCTGCAGCCATTTGAGGCCGAACGCACCTGGCGCGAGTATCCCTGTCGCCCAGAGGATGGCCGAGGTGACGTTGGCGATCTGAAACGTCAAAGCAGGCATCTCGCAGATACCCGCAACCAGCGGAACGGATGCCCGCAACGGACCGGAGAAGCGGCCGATAAACACCCCAAGCCCACCCCAGCGTTCGAAGAACCTATGGCCACGCGGAAGCAGATCTGGGTAACGCTTCAGCGGCCAATAGTGTGAAACCCGGTCTCCCAGCTGCGTGCCAACCCAGAAAGACAGCCAATCGCCAAGTGCCGCGCCGACGATAGCGGCGAGCCACAACGGCCAGAACGCGATCCCACTTTCGCCGATCAGAAAACCGACGCCAACTAGGATCACGGTCGCGGGAAGTAAGAGCGAGATGAAGGCCAGCGATTCGCCGAAGGCCAGCATGGTCACGAGCGGAATGCCCCATGCCTCATGCGCCCGCATAAAAGCGATGGTCGCTTGCGTGATCTCGTCGAGCATCATTCGTTGCTTTCCGCTTCACCCCTCACCAAGGCGACAAATCCCGATACTTAGAACCAACCCCGCCACTTGAACCACGCCAACGGAATGAAGGCGCTGAGAGCGATCATGGCCAGTCCATAGGGGTAGCCGAAGGCCCAGTCGTATTCGGGCATGGTCTTGAAGTTCATGCCGTAGATGCCCGCGATTGGGGCTGTCTCCATTGGGAAGATCATCACCGCGTTCGGACCGCTCTTGTCGGCAAGCCGCATCACTGACCGCGTCGCCGGCGCCATGCCAATGTCAGTCAGTACATCGGCGAAGCTTGCCGGCCCACCGCCTGCAGAGCGCGTCGCCGAGGGAACGCCGTCCTGCACCAAGAGGGAAAGGTCCGCCTTCTCGCTTTGCGGCGGCGGCTTCGGTGAGTACGGCGATCATGCGCTTCATGCCGAAGCTGCTGTCGCTAAACGCGAGCGGGCCCCTTTCCAGCTTTTCCTCCAACGGCGGCTTAGGCGGCGCAAGCCGCTCGGACACAATGTGGGCGATCGAATACGTTGACGTCGACGAACTTGTCGGACCGTTCCTGGTCACGATGCACTTCGTCGCCCGGCGAGACGCGCGGCACCGTCGAGACCTGCAGCGGCTCCAGCGTCTCGCTGCCTTGGCGCCTGATCTGGATTCGAGGCTGACGTCCTCTGGCCGATTGTCCGAGGCGGCTGCGAGCCGTGAAAGCCCGGCAGCACTAGGCCGGCAGGAAACCTTAGCGCCGGCTGGTCTGTCGCATCCTTGACGGCGCCGGCAATGGAGTGGCAGCAGTCACAAAGAGCCAGATTGTCACCCTGAACCAGCTGAAACGAGTGAGTATCTCGGCTTGCCGCAACCATCGTCTGGTTGACCCCCACGCGATCCGGATTTATTTTGGGAGTTCTCCGATCGTGGCGTCGGTTTCTAGGCTGGAGGCGCCTATGCGGATAAGCACTTCTTTCTTGGTGCTGGCGACTACGCTGGCCTCTTCGAATTCGTTTGCCGACTCGGTCCAAACGTCGGAAGACATCGTCAAGTTTTTCGCCAATGCGACTGATCTGGGCCCGTCGCGTGGAATATGCATCGGCACTGAAGACGAGTGCAAGAGCAAGGCCGACGCGTCAGTGCCAACCGGCCTCGACATGTTGATCAATTTCAGCCTCGATTCTGCTGAGTTGCAGCCGGAGGCGCGAACCAAACTCGGCGAATTTGCCAAGGCGCTGAAAGACAACCGTCTAAGGGCGCATAACTTCATCGTCGAAGGCCACACCGACGCCTCGGGCTCGGCTATCTACAATCAAGGACTTTCGGAACGACGGGCGCAATCAGTGACGGCATTCCTCCTATCGAACGGAATCGAACCCTCACGCATCAGGGCAATTGGCGAGGGCAAAAGCCATCCGAGAGTCGCCGATCCCTACGACCCGGTCAACCGGCGGGTCGAGATGCGGATAAACTTGCCATAGTCATATTGGACTGCCGGGGGGTTCGTCGCGTTGACATTCTCGCGGGACGTTCTGAGTTCAATTGTGCTCGAATGGCACTTAGGCCAACTCTAGAAAATACCACCCTCCGAATTTCGCCACCAATGTCGGGCGCTGCTCCGTCCGCGCGGCGCCTGACCTCCGGGTGATGGCTTGCCAACGCGCTTAAGCGCGCGGTGGCCAGCGTTGATTGCTCATCCTTGACCGTCAAGAAGGGCTCGCAATTCATCGAGTTTGGTGTTTACGAACCAGCCGTAGTAATTCTCCACCGGCAGCTTTCGTCCGGATCCCTTTGCTGCAGCTTCGCGAAGTTCGGCTGCGCGACGTTGCGGCTGGCCGACATTGTAGAGCGTTGCTGTAATGCCCGGATTCCCAGAAATATCGAACCCCTCCTCGGCATACGCGTCGATCGCCTCCCGCAGGATGGCGGTCGTGTAGATCACGCTGCGCTTCGGATCCATGATGTCGCGGTAGATTGCCTGCGGCCGATCGGGTGAGAGCTTTTCAAAGCCGCTCACCCGATTGACCAGGTCGGTTACTTCCAGCGCCGCCAGTGGGCTGATCTGGCCAAGCCCGAACGTCTGGCCGGCGAAGAACGGTTGAAAGAACGCCCTTTGAAAGGTCACGTTCTCATAGCCGACATTGCCGACAGTTTTTCCAAGGAACTGTTTGTTCCAGACATCGGTGCGACAATCCCACAGTGCCGAACTGCCTTTGGAGTTGGCGCAGCGGGAAAATTCCCGACGATCCAAAAACGACTCCAGCGAAATGCCTTTGTAGCGGAATCCGAAATCCGCGTTAGCGTAGGCCAGCGCTTTGACATAGTAGGTTTGCGCCGCATCGACGCTGCTGACGTTGTAGGTATGTTCGCCAACAAGCGCGCCGACAATGTGGATAGGATCCATGCCATAGGCGGCTGCCGCATCCTTGATCTGCTGCAGGAGCTTCTTGTCGTTCCTCAGTAGTGCCAGGATTTTCTCGTATTTGGCGTCGTAAGTCGTGTTGAAGGCGCGTGTTCGGTTTGCGGACGCTGCGGGGATCGGCGGTTGCTGCTCAAACCGATTTCCGGGAGGAACGACCGTGATACCTTTCGCCAGGGCTTCGAGGCCCAATCCGTTGGCAATACCCAAGACAAGGGCGGTCAGCGCCATGAGCGCGTGCCTAGCATTTTTCATGTGTCGCCCCCGATGAGCAGGGGATACACCCACGCTCGCCGCCCGTCCTGTATGAACCGATCAAGCTCAATCAGCGTGGCACGCCGGTTGTCAACGCATGACCGCGATCGCCGGGCATGATCGCGCCCTGGGTGTGACGTATCGGTCACTATGCTGGTGCTGACGCCAGCAAATCGTTCGCGGGACCGGCATCTCGGCCAACCTGTTGCCTTGCGAATCTTCGAACACGAGTCTCGCGCTGATCGAGCGTACCGCCCTTGGAAGGTTGCTTTTCACCCTAAACGTTATGATCGGTCCCGTCCGTCCAGGCTTAGCGTACCAGTCCCGCAGTACGAGCTTGTCCGACCTTCCGCTCAAGCCGTCGCATTGGTGAATCTGCAGTCGGTCCTTGCTACGGGTCGCTGCAACTTAGTGGTCGAATGCACCTTTTCGTTGCCGCTTCGCAGATGCTAAACGTTCGCTATGCTTTACATTGAACTCGCGACCGTCGTCGTCCTGATCTGCATCAACGGCCTGCTTGCAATGTCGGAACTAGCCGTTGTCTCGGCGCGACCGGCTAGGCTCAAAGGTATGGCCGAACGAGGCCTGAAGGGTGCCAATGGTGCGCTGGCGCTTGGTGCCGATCCCGGAAAATTCCTATCGTCTGTCCAAATAGGGATTACATTGGTGGGCGTGCTTTCGGGGGCCTTCTCAGGCGCTACGCTGGGCGAGCGCCTGTCACTTCTCTTGGCCGCTAGCGGCGTGCCCGGCAACATTGCAGACGCCTTGGGTGTCGGTGTCGTAGTGGCAGTCATCACCTATGCCTCTCTGATCGTGGGAGAACTTGTTCCCAAGCAGATTGCACTTCGCAATCCGGAGGGCATAGCAATGCGTGTAGCGCCTGCGATGACCGTCGTTGCGAAAATTGGCGCACCGCTGGTGTTCTTACTGGATTTCTCCGGTCGTGGTTTGCTGTGGCTCTTAGGCCAGAAAGGCGAGTCCGAGGAAAAAGTCACCGATGAAGAAATCAAAATGTTGGTTGCCGAAGCCGAGCATCACGGAACCATCGAGGCAGACGAACGCCGGATGATCGCGGGCGTCATGCGTCTGGGAGACCGGGCGGTGCGCGCCGTTATGACACCCCGGACCGATGTGGACTGGATCGACATTACCTGGGAAGAAACGAGAGTGCGCAAGGCAATCATCGAGACGGAGCATTCTCTGCTGCCGATTGCCGAAGGTACGGTCGATGCGATGATCGGCGTCGTGCAGACCCGCAAGGTACTGGCGGGCATGCTCAATGGGCAGAAGGTCGATCTCAGGCGTCACCTGCAGAATGCGCCGATCGTGCACGACCAGGCGGACGCGCTTGATGTGCTGACGACACTGAAAGAAGCACAGGTGCCTGTAGCCCTGGTCCACGACGAGTACGGTCATTTCGAGGGCATTGTGACGCCGGCAGACATCCTCGAGGCGATCACCGGCGTGTTCCGTGCCGATCTGGAAGCCGAGGAAGAAACGGCCGCCGTGCAGCGCGAGGATGGGTCATGGCTGCTTGCCGGGTATATGCCCGTTGACGAGATGTGTGATCACCTCGCCATCGAGCTCCCAGAAAATCGCGATTATGAAACAGTTGCCGGTTTCATCCTGTCGCACATGCACCATTTGCCGGCGACGGGCGAAACGGTCGAAGCGGACGGCTGGCGGTTTGAAGTCGTCGATCTTGACGGCAGACGCATCGACAAGGTCATGGCTAGCAAATTACCCAGCGGACGCCGGCTCGCTCAGCATTAAATCAATGATCGCGCAGGACGGCCGCATGTCTCTTACTGCCGTTCGCGACGATTGATTCACGCCTTGTCGGGCAGAAGACGAGCGTTCCGAAGGCGCACATGCCAATTCGACCTGATCGACCGTGTCGCATGGATCAAAGTAGGAACGACAACCATCAAGCTGCAAACCGGGAAGAAATGTAGGCGGGTAGCTTCACACACGTTATTGGGCGCGTGTTCGCTTGCGCTTCAGCGGGTATCAAAGCTAATGGAAACCCGGAGAGGACTTGGCTGCTTCAGCAGGTGAAAAGTGCTGCCTTTCTCACGGTTCTATGTCGCGTCGTGCCTGCTCGCGCTTCTAGCGCTGGTCGCCGTTCTTGAGCTCGGCCTGCTTCCGGCACTGCTTTCGGGCCTTCTCGTGTTCAACCTCGTTCATTTCGCCGCACCGATGCTCCATCGAATCGGCGTCTCCAACAGCCTGACGAAAAGCCTTGCGCTGACCTTGGTGGCATTGATTTTCACGCTCCTGATAGCCGCCGCTATCTTTAGCGGCGTGTCGCAATTGACTGGCGGTTCGGAGAACGTCGTGACCCTCCTCAAGAAGATGGCCGAGATCATCGATACCGCGCGCGTCCATCTACCAACTTGGGCGATGGCCTATTTCCCGTCGAACATCGAGGAACTGGAAGTCTTCTCGGCCCGGTGGCTCCGCGAACATGCCGGCCAGCTTCAACTCGTCGGGCGGGATGTCGGCGTCTTGGTGGTCCACATTATCGTCGGCATGGTGATAGGCGGCTTGATCGCGGTGAGCTCGGCGGCGCCATCGGGCGAGCCCGGCCCACTGGCGATCGCGCTGGCGGATCGTGTCAAAATTCTGAGCAAGGCTTTTCGCAACATCGTGTTCTCGCAAATCCGGATTTCGGCGTTGAATACATTTCTAACGGCGATCTATCTCGTCGCTGTTCTGCCGTCCTTCGGAATCGATCTGCCATTCATCAGGACGATGATAGCGCTGACTTTCGTCGCCGGCCTTCTGCCGGTCATCGGCAATCTGATCTCCAACACCGTGATCGTCGTTGTCAGCCTCAGCATCTCCTTCCTTGCAGCGCTCGGCTCGCTTGCCTTTCTCATCGTCATTCACAAGCTCGAATACTTCGTGAACGCCAAGATTATTGGAACGCGGATCAATGCGCGTGCCTGGGAGCTTCTTCTGGCGATGGTTTTCATGGAGGCCTGGTTCGGTATGCCAGGTCTTGTCGCCGCGCCGATCTATTATGCCTATCTGAAGGCTGAACTCACGATGCGCGGGCTAATCTAGGATTGGAGCAATGCCGATCGAACGAAACCGGTCGCGTCGATGATATCCTCGTGCTCTGGTTAACAGGCCAGCTAGCGTCAGGCTCATTGATTACGACGGAAGGCGACGGCGGCTGCGATGCAGATTGCCGAGAAGAAGGTGTGTGCATAGTGGTCAAATTGGGCGCGATGCGCCGCTAGTCCTTCAGTTTGGCGAACATGTTCTCGATCTTGTGACGTTGGCGGCATAGGGTGTTGTCGTAGTCGATCGGCTTGTTTCCGCTTTTGAGCGGTGGGCGCATGCTTAGAAGCCCAGCCGACCAGTTCTTGCCGGGACGAATTGATGTCGTAGCCGCGCGGCAACGCTCCATCCACCGAGTTATTGTGCAAGGACGTTGCTGATCTCGACCATGTTTGAGCGCACGCGCAACATATAGAAGCCAATAGTCGTTAGGTGATTCGGCAACAGCCAGCCGTCCTCGCGGCCGTTGGCGATGATGAAGGGCTGGATGCGCAGCGCCGAGACGAATTGCGCATCCATCGTGTCCCACAGATTGCCGAGATGCTTTTCCTTGATCACGTCCTCGAAATCGGCCTGGGCGCCCTTCATCAGCCCGTAATAGGCATAGAGTTGGCCATAGGCGAACCAGAAGCGGTCGTCGGCGCGGAAGTCGAACCAGCCATTGTTGTGGTTTTCAGCGCGCTCCTTGAGGATCGCCGAGGTCGAGCCGATGTCGGAGGAGATGCGGTCGATATACTGTTTCAGATTGTCGGCGCGGGCATCGAATGTCGCCTGGCAGGTGGCGAGCCGGGCGTTGAAGGAACGCAGCTTGCGCACGGCGTCACGATAATAGCTCGGCGTCGGAGTCTTCGGGCCGAACGGGCTAACGCCGAAATACCAGGTCTCCTCGTCGAACTGCAGATTGCCGCGCGCATCCTGCAGGTCGCCGTCGATCTGCGACGTCGTGCGCACGCGGCCGAGATTGTCGGCAAGCTCGGTGGAGGTGCGGCGCACCGCCTGGTTGATGCCGCGCTGGAACGAAGCCTTGTTGTCCATGAACGGCGTGTGATCCCAGTCGATGCCGAACAGACCGAGGTTGTAGAGGATCATCGACGAGATCCAGGCATTCTGGTTGACGTTGAAATCGGTGAGGTCAGCCGCCACCTGGGCGATGCCCGAGTTTCCGCAGGTCTTGGCGGTATCGGTGCCGGCGCCCGGTGAGACCTGTTCACCGGCCGAGATGTTGCGGTTCTCGAAGGTATATTTGTCGACGTAGTTGGGGTCGAACTTGTTCCACCATTGGGTGGCGTAGAAGAAGTTGGCGTAGAGGCCGATCAGCACCAGAAGCGCCAGGCCGACCACCGCCTTCAGAATCCAGCCGCGCTGCGTGTACCAGCGGCCGGCCCACATGAACGGCCACAGGAGCACGCCGATGACGAGGCCGATGCCGCGACCAATCCATTGGAAAATCCGGGTGAAGAAATTCACGATCGGATCAAGCATGGCTCACGTCACCCCTTAGTCAGTCAAACCGTAAAGGCGCGTGCGAAACGCCACCTTTCAAATATGTGGTTTGCAGAACGACGCGCTGCATAGACCATCCGTCCCGGTTTTCAAACCGCATGGTTATCGGCACACACCATACCTCGCCTAGCCATTCGCACACGACAGGCAATTTCGGCGCTTTTTATGAGCGCGCCCGCGTGCCAGTTTACTTCGTTCTGATATCGATAGACGTTCGCCAAATGCAAGCAGTGTGCCTCTGCGAGATGCCCGTCTTGACGTTTGAGACTGCCAACATCACCATCACCTAGTGCTCGCTCAGCCGCAGACTTCTGGCTCTGTGCAAGTTCGGCCTCAAGTGGTTGCAGGCGCGGACGTGATGGGCACCAAAGGCGGACCGTCATTGTCGGCCTCTGGCAGGGGCAGGAATCAATCGTAGGTGCCGCGAACGGCTATGCTCCCGGTTCAGTTCGAGTTCGATATCGAAGGCAAAACAATCGGCAACTCACGAGCAATCCGGCAGTTTCGTCTTGGGCTAGTTTAGTACCTGATACAGTGCGCCGCTGGCACAATCGTAGTAGCCAACTCGCCGTCGACAGCTCTCGGGCAGATTTCTAGTGCGACAAAAGGACAGGCAGGCGCAGATCGCCAAGAACGCTTTTGGTTGCTCCACCCACGACAAAATCTCTCATCCGGGAATGGCCGTAGGCACCCATGACAAGCAGATCGGCGCCCATGCTGACAGCGCGCGCCTGAAGCGTAACGCCAATGGGGCGATCTTCGAGGTCGATTGAGATCCCCTCAGCGGGAAAGCCACGCTTTCTCAGGCTCAGGGCGAGGCGTTCGCCAATATCGCGCAGCGACCTTTCGTCTGTCACTGTTAGTACCGTTATCTTTGAGGCACATTGCAGAAACGCGTGCGCATCGGCAACGGCCCGGGCCGCAACGCGGCTACCATCCCAAGCGATGATGACATGATCGATCGCACCAACGTTTGCGTCTTCCGGCAGAATTATGGTTGGGCGACCCGAACCAAACAGGACCGCATCAACGGTCATGCGCGCAGTCTGGTTATTTGGCTCCAACCCAATCAAAGCAAAATCGAAATAGCGTGACTGAGTTGCCGCAACATCGCCGATAGATGCTGGCTGAACAGCAATCTCCTCGGTTGTGAGGAGCGATCCGACGCGTGCCGCTTCAGCTTTCAATGCCTCCAGCAAATCGAGCCCATGCTTGCGGCTGGTCGCTTCTGTCTCCCGGATCATTTCGGGAAGATCGATCAAGTATCGCGAAACCGGATTGGAAATACCCGGAATATCGACATTGATCGTCAATGCATGAAGTGCGGCACCAACGTGCTTGACCACCGCGATTGCGTTTGATGCGATTTTGGTGGAATTCGCTTCCGGATAAGTCACCAGAGGAAGTAAGGCAATTTTGCTCATCAGACCTCAACCCGTGATTTCGACCGCCGTCGCCCATTGGCCCAATGCGTGTCACACTCAAGCCACCCATTTCAGCCCTACAAAAACTCAGACGACCGAGGGTTGTTACTGCCTATCCAAGGCGATCTTGCGCCGCGCCGATTCCGTCCTGAACGATTGTGGCTATAATGGCAGGCATCCAGGAACAGAGATGCCAAATGACGATTAGCCTGCTTGTTGCCATGAGCGCAGTGCCGCTCGCAAGCATTGTTTGAACAGTAGCGGTAGCCGATGATGTGGCCGCAACCCAGCGGTTCACGATCCGCGCCGGGGAAACCACGTTCCGCGACCATACTGCTAAATCAGGATACCAGCCAACTTGGATGCTGAGGAGGCGGCGACACAACTTGGAGCACCCGACGCGCCAGTATTGTGGGTCCCCACATCATGTCCGACAGGACGCGACGTTTGAAGATGCAGTAAGTCCTCTTTTTCCACGATCGTGTAGGATTTTCACTTACCGACAGGATAATATGCTGAATGATGAAATGGCACTTTGCTTTTCGCGAGCGAGGTACTCCAAAGTTGAGCACGTGTGGACGTGATCAGGACCCGACTTCGCAACTGAACTTTGGCGTTCGAAGGAACCAAACGCGTGAACCATCAGGCGGTAGAGCAAGCTGACACAAGAGCGGGAGGGGTTGAAGCTGTCGATCGCGCGCTTTCGATCCTCGGGTGCTTCACAGAGAATGACGAGGGTTTAAGCCTGGCCGAGATATCGTCTAGAACAGGCCTCTACAAGAGCACGATCCTTCGGTTAACGGAATCCCTTGTCCGAAGTAGCTACATTGTTCGCATGGCGGACAAGCGCTTTGCTGTCGGCCCTATGCCGATGATATTGGGCTCATTCTACCGTCGTCGTTTTAAGATAGAGGCATTCGTTCGGCCTCTCCTTTTGAGCCTTGTTGAACAGGCGGGTGAAAGCGCATCGTTTTTTCGAAAGGAGGGAAATCACGGAATTTGCCTATTTCGCGCAGACTGTCGTCATTTGATCCGCGATCAAATCCGAGAGGGTGATGTGCTTTCGCTTGACGAGCACGCAGCTGGCCAAGTGCTTGCACGGTTCAGTACCGCTAAGCCTAGGACGCGAACAGCTCTTATGGCGAAGATTCCGTTTATATCGCTCGGAAAGGGAGATTCCGAAACAGCTGCGATGGCCGTACCGGTTTTTTCAGGCAGCGAGGGCTTGATCGGAGCGCTGGCTGTTTCTGGGCCGCTGACCAGATTTACGCCGGAAAAGTTGGTCAGCATCAGACCGCTTTTGCTGGGTTTTGGCGAACGTCTATCGATATCCCTTGCGAGCAAACAATATGCACAAGCGCGCTCATAGAATGGTCGTGACCAGCACGTGTCTGCCTAGGACGTAGACTCATTACCGCGTAGCCAGATGCGGATTGCGACGAGTTTGAGGGCGGCAAGATAGTTCTCAGCCAGCTTGTCG
>NZ_JAMYQH010000040.1:0-62882 GCF_040320765.1 Mesorhizobium sp. M0618
CGGCCTCAAACCCGAGCCGCAAGGCACCCCACATTGGCCTGACCCTCCCTCCTTGCCCCTATAACTTAATAACGCAACGGGCCCCTTGAGGGGGAGATGTCCGGCAGGACAGAGGGGGGTGCTGTCCCGCCAGCGTTGCGGAATGAACGGGGAGAACGTGCCGTTGAGGTCTCGGCTCACGCCAGCGCCTCCTCGACAATCCGGCCAAGCTCGGGCTCGATGTAGGAGAGATCCTCCTCGTCCTTGATCAGCACGCCGATGGCGCGGCGGAAGGCTTCCGGCCACGGGCTGCCGCCTTTTTCCAGGATGGTCGCGGCGTTGGCCCATTCGACCGCCTCGGCAATGCCGGGCGGCTTGGCGAGCGGGCGGGCGCGAATGGTCTGCACGGCCGCCGCCACCGCGCGTGCGGTGGCTTGCGCTACATCGCCGGCGCGCAGCATGATGATGGCGGCCTCGCGCTCGGCGTCGGGATAGCCGATCCAGTGGTATACGCAGCGGCGGCGCAGTGCTTCGGCCAGTTCCCGGGTGCGGTTCGAGGTCAGGATGACGATCGGCTGTGCCGTGGCGCGGATGGTGCCGCGCTCGGGAATGCTGATCTGGAAGTCGGAGAGGAATTCCAAAAGCAGCGCTTCGAATTCGTGGTCCGAGCGGTCGATCTCGTCGACCAGCAGCACGCGCTGCTCGGGCGCCTTCAGCACCTGCAGCAGCGGCCGGGCGATCAGGAAACGGTCGTCGTAGATGTCGATCTCATGCTCGCCGGCATGGCGGATGGCGAGCAGTTGGCGCTGGTAGTTCCATTCGTAGAGCGCATGCGCGGCATCGATGCCTTCATAGCATTGCAGCCGCACCAGATCACGGCCGAGCAGCGCGGCGATCGCCTTCGCCGCCTCCGTCTTGCCTACGCCCGGCGCGCCTTCGAGCAGCAGCGGCTTGCCCAGCCGGATTGCCAGGAAGATCGCGGTCGAAAGGCTCTCGTCGGCAAGGTAGCGCGAGGCGGCCAGGTGCTGCGCCACCGCCTCCGGCGAGGTCGCGACAGTCTCGGCGCTTGTCCCTGTCATTCCAGCCCTCAATTCGCCGTTTGCGCCTTCAGCGCGCGCAGGATGCGCTCCGGCGTGATCGGCAGAGTGTCGATGCGCACGCCGACGGCGTCGAAGACGGCATTGGCGACGGCCGGGATCTGCGGGTTGGCGCACATTTCGCCCGGCCCCTTGGCGCCGTATGGTCCGTCCGCCGAAGGCCGCTCCAGAACGATGATCTCGGTCTCGGCGAGATCGCCGGGGCCGGGCATCAGATACTGGTTGAAGTCGGTGCCGCCATGGTCGCGGTTGGGATAATAGGGCTCGGTTGTCTCATAGAGCGCATGGCTGATGCCCATCCAGGAGCCGCCAACCAGCTGCTGTTCGACCATCTTTGGGTTCAGCGCGCGGCCGATCTCGAAGACGTTCTTCACCGTCAGCACGGTAACCTCGCCGGTCTCGTCGTCGACCTCGACCTCGGCCACCGTGCAGGCATGGGCATAACAGGTCGACGGCTTCATCGCGCCGGTTTCCTTCTCGGGATAGGAGCGCGGGATCAGGAACATGCCGCGGCCGGAGATCGAGCGGCCACGCTTGAAATGCGCCGACAGCGCGACATCGAAGATCGAGATCGACTTTTGCGGTGCGCCTTTGACCAGGATGTTGCCCTGTCCATCGGTCTCGAGGTCGGAGGCGTTGACCTCCAACTCCTCGGCGGCCACTTCCAGCATCACCTGGCGCGCTTCCCTTGCCGCCTGGATGACGGCGTTGCCGGCGCGGTGGGTGCCGCGCGAGGCGAATGTGCCCATGCAGTGCGGGCCGGTGTCGGTGTCGGCGGTGTCGACGACGACACGGTCGGTCGGCACGCCGATCGTCTCGGCGCAGATCTGCGCCATGATCTGCTTCATGCCCTGACCGAGATCGACGCTGGAAAGCGTCACCATGAAATTGCCGGTCGGCGTCGAATGCACCAGCGCCTGCGTCGGGTCGCCGCCGAGGTTCATGCCGGTGGGATAGTTGATCGCGGCAACGCCGCGTCCACGCCTGATCGCCATCTCAAGCTCCCTTCACGTAAGACGACATGGCCATGTATTTCTCCGCCACCGGCCAGTTGGCTGCGCGCGAGGCTTCCTGCATGCATTCGATCAGCGCCGCGCCCTCGGTCGGCTGGCGATGCGCTTTCATGTCGCCGTCGCGATAGGCGTTGATGAAGCGGAATTCGAGCGGATCCATGCCGATCAGCCGTGCCAGCTTGTCCATCTGCACCTCCAGCGCGAAATCGCCGATGGTGACGCCGAAGCCGCGCATGGCGGATGAGGGCGTGCGGTTGGTGTAGACGCAGTAGGTGTCGATCCAGACGTTCGGGATGGTGTAGGGGCCGGGATAGTGCCCCGCACCCTTCTGCGCGCCATAGGGCGAGTGGCGCGAATAGGCGCCGGCATCCGTGTAGCCGGTGACCTTGCGCGCGACGATGCGGCCATCTTTCATGACGCCGTCCTTGATGACGACCTTTTCAGCGGCGCGTGGCGACGAGATCTGCATCTCCTCCTCGCGGCTGTAGATAAAACAGACTGGTCGTCCTGTTAATTTTGCGCCGAGGATGGCGATCGGCTCGACGATGACGTCGACCTTGCCGCCAAAACCGCCGCCGACGGTGCCGCCGACGAAATGCAGTTTGCTGCCCGGCATCTGCAGGATGATCGAGGTGTTGTCGAGCGTGAAGAACATCGCCTGCGTGTTGGTGTAGCAGGTGAAGCGGTCATTGCCCTCGGGTGCCACCACGCAGCCGGTGGTCTCGGTCGGCGCGTGCTCGATCGGCGAGGACTGGTAGCTCTCCTCCAGGATGTGGTCGGCGCCGGCGAAGCCCGCCTCGACATCGCCGAAGCGCACCTTGCGGCACTCGCCGCTGTCATAGAGGTAATAATTCTGGCCGTGATATTCGTTGACCAGGGGTGCGCCGGGCTTCAGCGCCTCTTCCATGTCGAAGACGGCCGGCAGCACCTCATAGTCGACCTTGACCTTGGCTGCGGCCTCTTGCGCGGCACGCTCGGTTTCGGCCAGCACGGCCACCACGGCCTCGCCCTTCCAGCGCACCTTGCCGTCGGCAAGCACCGTCTCGTCCTCCGGCCCGACCTGGATCAGGATCAGGATGGTGTAGACATTGTGCGGCACGTCCTTGGCGGTCAGAATCTTCACCACGCCCGGATGCTTTTCCGCTTCCGAGGTGTCGATCGAGCGGATGCGGGCATGGTGATGCGGGCTGCGCACCATCTTCAGGTGCAGTATGCCAGGGAAATTGCGGTCGGCGAAAAAGGCGGTCTTGCCGGTGACATGGCCGGGTGAATCCGAGCGCGGCCGGGGCTGGCCGATCTCGTTCAGATCGTCCTTGCGGATATCAGCGAAGTAGTTCTTGCGCAGTTCCATTGCTTTGGACCCCTCAGGCCGCGTTCTGCGAATTGGCGCGGGCGGCGGTCAGCACCGCCTGGATGATCGGCTCGTAGCCGGTGCAGCGGCAGATGTTGCCCGACAGCGCCTCGACCACCTCGTCGCGGCTGGGGTTGGGCGTATGGTCGAGCAACACCTTGGCCGCCATGATCATGCCCGGGGTGCAGAAGCCGCATTGCGTGGCGAACGTGTCGAGGAAGGCGCGCTGCAGCGGGTGCAGCACGCCGCTTTCCGAAAGCCCTGAAGTCGTGCTGATGACGGCGCCATCGCAGGTCTCGGCAAGCGTCAGGCAGGAGAGCCTGAGTTCGCCGTCGATGATGACCGAACAGGCGCCGCAGGTGCCTTGATGGCAGCCGCCTTTCGGTGAGGTGTCGCCGATCTTGTCGCGCAGGGCCTGAAGCAGCGTCGTGCCGCTGTCGATGAATTCGGCCTTTTCCGAGCCGTTGAGCGTGAATTGAACCGGAACCTTTGCCATGTTTTCCTCCCAGCGCGCCTGCCCGAACCGGCGGACAGACGCGCGCCCCCGAACGAAATATTATGCGAGCAGCAACCGGCCGAGATGAACCGGCAAGACTTCGGCGCGATACCAGGCGCTGGCGATCGGGTCGGTGATGGGCGAGGTGCCATCACCGGCCGCGGCCAAGGCCGGCGCGATGCCGTCAGCGGTCAGCTTTCGGCCGATCAGCGCTTTTTCCGCCGCCCTGGCGCGCATTGGCCGATCCGCCATGCAGCCGAGCGCGATCCGCGCCGAGGTCACGGTGCCATCCGACGACAGTTCCAGAGCACCGGCTATGCTGAGCACCGAGACGCCCTTGGGCTTGACCCTCGACACTTTCAGGAAGCGGAAACTGTCGGCCTTCGGAAGCGTGAAGCTCACGGAAGTGACGACGGCACGGCTGCCGTCCCGATTGGCCAGAAAAGTCTCGATCGGCGTTTCGCCGCCATCGGTGCCGACCGTGGCATCGAGTGCCAGCAGGGCAACAGCGAAATCGCCATAGGGGGCCGGGGCAAAAAGATTGCCGCCGACGGTCGCCATGTTGCGGATGGCCGGGCCACCGACGGCGCGGGCGGCCTTGGCGAGCGTGCCGAGCTCCGGATGGCCGGCGATCGCCGCCATCGTCACCGAAGCGCCGACACGGGCTTTTCCACCGGCAACGGCGATGGTGGACAAAGACGGCTCGGTCGACCTGATAAGGCCGGAAACCGAGACATCGCCCTCATTGGCCGCGCGGACGACCAGCGTGCCGCCGCCGAGATAGCGTGTGCCCTGGGCTTTCAGTGCCGCGTTCGCGTCTTTCACCGTTGCAAAGGTCTGCAGTGCCAGCGCCATGGTTTGGCTCCCCGTCAGCTCTGGCCGGCGAAATGGCTTTTCAGGGCGTTGAAGCCGCCCTGAAAGACATTGGCGCCCATGCCGTCGGCCAGCTTGTCTGCCTCCTCGGGCGCGGCGTCGAAGCTGGCGGTCCATTCGGCGTAGGTGCGGTCGCCATCGGTCACGCGCCGCAATTGAAGCGTCGCCTTGTGATTGGTCAGCGGCTGCGGCGTCTCCAGGATGGAGTAGCTGACCAGGAAATTCTGATCGGAAAAGTCGAGCAGCTTTTCGCGCAGGCGGGCGCCGCTGGCGAGCTGGAAATTGCGCACGCAGCCAATCGTGGTGGCGTCCTGGCCGTCTTCAATGTGGCTTTCCACCATGCGCGGATGCCAGTCCGGCAGTCCGTTGAAGTCGCGTATGCGCGCCCAGACCTTTTCGACCGGTGCGTCGATGACGCTGGATATGGTGACTTTGGCCATTCAAATGTTCCCTTGCAAAAGCGATCCGATGCAAGGGTAGGGCGGCCATTTCAGCGGCGCTTATCAATGCGTCTTGAGCGCCTATCAAGGAGTCTGAAAAAGGGCGGTTGGTTCAGGCAATCGCCCGCGCGGCCTCGCGGTAGAGCGTCGGCGGCACGCCGACATGGTCGCGGAAAAAGCGTGAGAAATTGCCCTGCGTGGTGAAGCCGAGATTGCAGGCGACCGAGATCAGCGGCTCCCGCGACCATTGCAGCTGCCGCACCGCTTCCTCCATGCGCAGCGTGTTCCAGTAGACATTGGGCGTCAGATTGGTCTGTTCCTTGAACAAAGCGAAGAAATGCGGCCGCGACAGGCCGACGCTGCGCGCCACGTCGTCGAAGCAGATGCGCTCGCAGACATTGGCCTTCATCAGCTGGATTGCCTTGCGGACACGGAAATCCTGCATGGTGTTGATGCGGACACGGGCCTCCTGCGGCGCCGAGGCGTCGGCGGCGTCGAGCACGCTATCGATGAAACGCTCGATCTCGTAGTTGGCGATATCGTCGACGCTCTCATTGTCGCTGAGGTGGTCGAGCAGATTGGCGGCGGCCTGATGCAGCCACGGTTCCAGCGTGATCGCGGCTTGTGAGAACAGCGGCGCAGACGAAGGCAGGTCGCGGCGGCGCCGCGCCCAGTCGGGATCGATGTAGAAGGCGAGAAACAGACCGGGCGTCCCGTTTTGCGACAGAACATGGCTGTGCGGCTGGAAGGAGTTGATGCCGGCGGCCGTTCCAGGTCCAAGCCGGACGGTCTCGCGGCCGATGGTCATTTCGCCGGCCGTACCTTCCAGCCAGATGATCAGATGGGCCTCGACATGGGCATGAGTGACGAAGTCGCTTGCGACATTCAGGATAGAAACATGTCCGAACCGGCCCCAGTAGAGCCTGATCGCTTCCGTCATGGGTATATCCTCCCGCAGACGACTGGCCTCCCTTCGCCTGCAACAGGGATTGTGCGGCGGAGTTAGGGGCCGCGTCAAGACGCGCGGGGGCGGCGAGGGCCAATGACGGCCGATGCGGCCGGATTTTCAGACTGAGCGATAGGTTTCCTCTTCTCCCACAAGGGAAGAACGCCCCCTCAAACCGATGCCGTCATGCCGCCATCGACATACAGCGTATGGCCATTGACGAAGGAGGAGGCGTCGGAGGCGAGGAATACCGCAGCGCCGATCAACTCGTCGACATTGCCCCAGCGCCCGGCGGGCGTGCGCTTTTCCAGCCAGGCGGAAAATTCCGGATTGTCGACCAGCGCCTGGTTCATCTCGGTGCGGAAATAGCCGGGTGCGATCGCATTGATCTGCAGGCCGTATCTCGCCCAGTCGGCGCACATACCCCTTGTCAGGTTGCGGATCGCGCCTTTGGTCGCGGTGTATGGTGCGATGTTCGGCCTTGCCAGCTCGCTCTGCACCGAGCCGATGTTGATGATCTTGCCCTTGCCGCGCGGGATCATGTGGCGGGCGACCGCCTTGCCGACATGGAAGGCGCCCGACACATTGGTCTTGAACAGGCGCTCCCACTGCTCCTCGGGAAAGTCCTCGAGCGGAGCGCGGAACTGCACGCCGGCATTGTTGATGAGGATGTCGATGGCGCCGATCTCGGCCTCGATGCGGGCAATGTCCGCGTTGACCGCCTGAAAATCGGTGACGTCGAATACCGAGGCGTGCGCCTTGAAGCCGACATCGCGCAGCTTTTCGACGGCGCTGTCGATCCTGGCGGTGTCGCGACCGTTCAGCACTATGCTTGCACCGTGTCCGGCGAGGCCCCGAGCCAGCGCAAAGCCGATGCCTTGACCGGAGCCAGTCACCAGCGCCACCCGCCCCTCGAGGCTGAACAGGGAGTTGGCCATCAAACCGTCTTTTGTTTGACCATGATCTTGCCCGAAAACCGGTTTCCACTTTTCGGGATCATGGTTCTAGTCGCTGCGGCGGAAATTGCGGATGCGGTCGAACAGCACCGCCAGCAGGATGGCGCCGCCGATGAACACACCTTGCCAGAAGGCATTGATGCCGAGCAGACCGAGACTGTTGCGGATCACCTCGATTAGGGCCGCACCGACGATGGCGCCAAAGGCGGTGCCGACGCCGCCAGCCAGATTGGCGCCGCCGATGACGGTTGCGGCGATTACCTGCAGCTCCATGCCGGTGCCGAGATTGGTGGTGACGGCACCCAGCCAGCCGGTCTGGATGATGCCGGCAATGCCGGCCGACAGCGCCGAGATCATGTAGACGGCAACCTTGATCTGGCGCACCGGAACGCCGGTCAGCGTTGCCGCGTGCTCGTTGCCGCCAATGGCAAAGATGTGGCGGCCGAACTTCGTCCAGCGCAGGATGAAGCCGGTGATCAGCGCCAGAAGGATCATGTAAAGCACCGGATTGGCGATGCCGAACACCCAGGCGCCGCCGCCCAATGACAGAAGCTTGGCGTGGTCCGGCCCGAACTGGAAGACGACCGTGTTGTTGGAGGCGACCATGGCCAGGCTTCGGGCGATCGACAGCATGCCGAGCGTCACCACAAAGGGTGGAAAGCCGAGATAGGCGATCAGCACGCCGTTGAAGGCGCCAATGGCGAGCGCGGTGGCGATCGAGGCCAGGATGCCGACCTCGATCGAGTAGCCGGCATGCATCGTGACAGCCAAAATCATCGACGACAGGCACAGCACCGAGCCGACCGAGAGGTCGATGCCGCCGGTGATGATGACGAAGGTCATGCCGAGCGCGATAATGGCGACGAAGGTGATGTTGCGGGTGATGTTGTAGAGGTTCTTCGACGTGGCAAACGCGTCGGTGGCAAACGACAGGAACACGCAGGCGAGGATAACGGCGATCACCACCCAGAAGGTCTGGCTGGCAAACACTCTTGCCGGCAGGGATTGCTGCTTGTGTTCGATCGGCTGGTCAATTGTCAGTGCCATCGTCGACCTTCATCTGCTGTGCGTGGTGAAATTCGCTGAAATCAAACCTGTTCGATGGCGCCGGTGATCAGCCCGGTGACTTCCTCGGGCGAGCTCGACGCAATCGTCTTGTCGGCGACCTTGCGGCCGCGCCGCATGACTATGACGCGGTCGGCGACGGTGAAGACGTCAGGCATTCGGTGGCTGATCAGCACGACGGCAATGCCTTGATCGCGCAAATGGCGGATCAGGTTCAGCACTTCGGCGACCTGGCGCACCGAGATGGCGGCCGTCGGTTCGTCCATCAGCACGATCTTGGCCTGCGACAGCATGGTGCGGGCGATCGCCACCGCTTGGCGCTGGCCGCCCGACATCTGCTTGACGAGGTCGCGCGGACGGGTTTCGGACTTCAATTCGGCGAAGAGCTGGCCGGCCCGCTTGTACATCGAGGCATAGTCGAGGATGCGAAACGGTCCGACGCCGCGCCGCAGCTCGCGGCCGAGATAGACATTGGCGGCGGCGGTCAGATTGTTGCAGAGCGCAAGGTCCTGGTGGACGATCTCGATGCCGTGCTGGCGGGCTTCCGCCGGCTTGTGCAGGATCAATTCCTTGCCGTCCATGTGCATGGTGCCATGGCTCGGGCGGAAATTGCCGGCGATCATCTTGACCAGCGTCGACTTGCCGGCGCCGTTGTCGCCCATCAGGCCGACCACCTGTCCGGGCTCGATCGACAGCGACACGTCGTTGACGGCCTGGATGGCGCCGAAATGCCTTGAGATGTTGGTGAGTTCGAGAACCGCCACCAGCCTTTGCCTCCCCGTGATTTGCGACCTGCCGCTGTTCCCGGCGTGGATGCCGACGCTGCTTTGGCCTCGCTCTCCCCGGCTCCTCCCGAAGACGGCGTTAGCGTTCTTTTACGCAAAAGCCGGCGCACGTCAATCAATTGTCGGACGAATTGGGCCAGGACTATTTTAAAAATCCGTTTTGTAGGACAAATAGCATTGACGTTGGCGCCAAGCCGATATTAGCTAAGCGTCGGAGGAGATTATGCCGATCCCCGCTGGCGGTTCGCCGGCCGGAATCGGCGGAGGTTTGACGGTCCAGGATCCAGCGGCACCTGTGTGTGAGTTGATCTGAAGCCGAATCTGGAAATGCTTATCGATCTGTCCTGGCGACACGAGCGCTCGCGAAACGACCCTCGGTCATCACGAATCCGGTCGATCTGTATGGCGGGCACGCCGTGTCCGTTTGTTTCAAGGGAGGACTGACATGAGGAAAACACTTTTGCTCGCCGCCGTCGCCGCAATGGCGTTGGGTGCCGGGCCGGCTTTGGCCAAGAAACAGCTCGTCATTGTCGTGAAAGGTCTCGACAATCCGTTCTTCGAGGCCATCCACCAGGGCTGCGAGAAATGGAACAAGGAAAACGCCAGCTCGGAGTATGAATGCTTCTACACCGGTCCGGCGTCGACTTCGGACGAGGCCGGCGAGGCGCAGATCGTCCAGGACATGCTGAGCAAGGCCGACACGGTCGCGATGGCGATCTCGCCGTCCAACGCGCCGCTGATCGCGCAGACGATCAAGAGCGCCAATCCGACGATCCCGATCATGACGGTCGATGCCGATCTCAGCAAGGAAGACGCAGGTCTTCGCAAGACCTATCTCGGTACCGACAATTACCTGATGGGCAAGAAGATCGGCGAGTACATCAAGAAGGGCAAGCCGAATGGTGGCACGATCTGCACCATCGAAGGCAACCCGGCAGCCGACAACATCCTGCGCCGTGCGCAAGGCATGCGTGACGCACTGTCGGGCAAGGAAGGCCTTGCCGCACTTGCGGGTGAAGGTGGTTGGACCGAAGTTCCCGGCTGCCCGGTGTTCACCAATGACGATGGCGCCAAGGGCGTGCAGGCGATGACCGACATCCTCGCCGCCAACCCCAAGCTGGACGCCTTCGGCATCATGGGCGGCTGGCCGCTGTTCGGCGCGCCGCAGCCCTACCGCGATCTGTTCGGGCCGCTCAAGGACCGGATCGCCAGCAACGACTTCGTCATCGGCGCCGCCGACACGATCGGCGACGAAGTGGCGATCGCTCGTGACGGCCTTGTAACGGCTCTGGTCGGCCAGCGGCCGTTCGAAATGGGCTACAAGGCACCGTCGGTGATGATCGACCTGATCGAAGGCAAGGCGGTCGCCGATCCGGTGTTCACCGGCCTCGACGAGTGCACCAAGGATACGGTCGACACCTGCATCCAGAAGTAGGTTCTCGATTTCGGGGCGCCCGGTTGCGGGCGCCCCGTCAATCCTGAACGGAAGCGGTAATTCCCGAACGGACGCAATGGTTGGGGCAATCGGCTCCGGCTTTGCCGCGCCCGTGATCTGGATTTTTCGGCAACGAGATCGGCGCCCGTACGGTTCGGACCAGTCCGGACGACAGACGGTCGACGCATTGGAACGTGGATGCCGGACGAGAAGTCAAGCAAGCGAACCGACCGAACCAAGGCACAAGCGAGCCACGGTCCGGCTGTCATGCGGAAGGCTGGTGCCGCGCATTTTGCGGGGGCGAGCGTCCATGTCTCGTTGGCCGGCGAGATTGGCCTGCGGATCGTGCGTGGCGACTATCCGCCCGGCACCATCCTGCCCAACGAGTCCAGATGGGCCGAGATCTTCAATGTCAGCCGTTCGGCGGTGCGCGAAGCCATCAAGATGCTGATGGCGAAAAGCCTGTTGGCCTCACGCCCCAAGATCGGCAGCTGGGTCGAGCCGAAGGAGCGCTGGAACCTGCTCGACCGCGACGTTCTGGCCTGGTACGCGACCGCGCCCGACCGCGAGGCGTTCCTGCGAACCGTGCAGGAGTTTCGTCATATCATCGAGCCAGAAGCGTCGGCCTTTGCCGCCATGCGGCGCAGCGACGAGCAAATGGCGGAAATCAGCCAGGCCTGCCGCGAGATGGGCGAGGCCTTGAGCCTGCAGGAGCGTATCCGCGCCGATACGCGCTTTCATCTGGCCATCCTGCGCGCTTCCGGCAACGACCTTCTGGTGCCGCTCGGCGTGCTGATCGAGTCGGCGCTCGACCATCTCTTCGCATTCACGACACAGCAGGTCGCCGATCAGCGCCAGGCGCAGAAGCTGCATGAGGCGATCGAAAAGAACATCCGCCTGCAGCGCCCCGCCGCCGCGCGCAACGCCGTGCACAAGCTGCTTGCAGATACCGACGATGGGATAGGGCGGTGGCGGCGGTGATCGGCGCCAGCGTTGGGCAATCGGTTAAATGGTCTGTTTCTTGCCATCCTTCATCGGCATCAGGTCGACACCGTTCACCCCAGCGATATGCGTCGCCAGCATCGGTACGAATTGCTCGGCCGGGCCGGTTGCATGGGCACCGGCGAAGGAGTTCTTGGTAGCGTTGCCGAGCGGGTTGGCAATGCCGGCCGCACCCGCCATCGATTCCAGATAGGTCAGGTCCTTGAAGGCATTGGCGATGGTGAATTTGTGCGCGTCTCGGTCACCTTCCAGCGTCCAGCGCATGAAGGTCTGGTAGAAGCCGCAATCCATGCGGCCATTGCGAATGACGCTGTCGAAGCGCGGCGGCGAGATGCCGACCTTCTCAGCCAGTGCCAGTGCCTCGGAATAGATCGCTGCGTAGCCGAGCGAGATGAAATTGTTGAGCAGCTTCATGCGATGGCCGTCGCCGGTGTCGCCGATATGGACGATGCGGCCGGCCCAGGTTTCGATCACCGGCTTCACCCTGGCAAAGAGGGCGTCCGGCGCGCCGACCATGGCGTCGAGCGTGCCTTCCCAGGCTTCCTTCGGCGTGCGGCTGAGCGGTGCGTCGACAAAATCGATGCCGAGCGCCTTGAGCTCAGCGGCAAGCGCAATGGTCGAGACCGGATCGGAGGTCGAGCAGTCGACGACGACCGAACCTTTCTTCAAACCCTCCTTGAGGCCGCCCGGGCCGCGAATGATGGCTTCGACCTCGCGCGAACCGGTGACGCAGATGAAGACGATATCAGACGCCGCCGCCACATCGCGCGAGGTCGATGCTTCCGTGGCGCCGCGGCCAAGCAGGTCTTCCGCCGGCTTGCGGTTCTTGCGGCCGAGGAAGGTCAGGCTGTAGCCCTTGTCGACGATGTTCTTGGCGATCCCGTGGCCCATCAGGCCAAGGCCGATGAAGCCGATCTTTTCGCGCGCGGCAGTCGTGTTCATGTCTTCAAGTCCTGTTGCAATGATTGATGTCAGGCGCTGCCGTTTTGCAGGCGTGGGTGGTTGCGGATGGCGATATTGTCTGACAATACACATAAATTCCTGAGGATGTGGAGAGCAAAATGACGAAGCGGATCATGTTCACCGGCGGCAGCGGCAAGGCCGGACGCCATGTCGTCCAGTATCTGGTGGAGCAAGGCTGCCAGGTGCTCAACATCGACACCAAGCCGCTCGACAATCCCAAGGTGCGCACGCTGATCACCGACATCACCGACAGCGGGCAGGTGTTCAACGCACTGTCGAGCTATATGGGCCTGCATGAATTCGACCCCTCGCTGCGCCCGCAGCCGGTCGATGCGGTGGTGCATTTCGCCGCCATCCCGCGCATCATGATCACCACCGACAACGAGGTGTTCCGCATCAATGCGCTCGGCACCTACAATGTCATCGAGGCGGCGGTGAAGCTCGGCATCCCCAAGGTTATCATCGCCTCCAGCGAGACGACCTATGGGCTCGTGTTCGCCAACGAGCCACGCGATCCCAAATATTTCCCGCTCGACGAGGAGTATGACGTCGACCCGATGGACAGCTATGCTTTGTCCAAGGTCGTCAACGAGAAGACGGCGCGGGCCTTCACCCAGCGCAACGGCACCGACATTTATGCCCTGCGCATCGGCAACGTCATCGAGCCGCACGAATATTCGCTGTTTCCGAAATGGTTCGCAGATCCGGGTTTCCGCAAGCGCATCGCCTGGAGCTATGTCGACGCGCGCGACCTTGGCCAGATCACGTTGCGCGCCATAGAGAAGGACGGGCTCGGCTATCAGGTGTTCAACGCGGCCAATGACGACACCTCGTCCGACCTACCGACCGCCGAACTCTTGAAGCGGTTCTACCCCGGCGTGCCGGTCAAGGCCGAACTCGGTGAATACGAGACGCTGCTGTCGAACCGCAAGGCGCGCGACGTGCTCGGTTTCCGCCCGGAGCATAGCTGGCGCAGATACGTCAAGCAGGACTGATCCGCGAAGCAAGCGAGGCTGATCTGTGCACAGCGGGCGGCTTTGCGGTGCAAGCCGCTTGCCGCGCTTGACAGCCTGCTTAATACGGACTTTCTGGAACCCATGCGGGACGCGAAGCCGAACAAGGAAAAATCGTTGGGGAAAGCGGCCTCCGGGGACCGTCCGGGCGGCGTTCGCCGGGCGGACGCCGCGCGGATTCCAGGCTCCAGCGTCCACGCCTCGCTGGCCAGCGAAATTGGCCTCAGGATCGTGCGCGGCGACTATCCGCCCGGTACCATCCTGCCCAATGAAGCGAAATGGTCGGAGACCTTCAGCGTCAGCCGCTCGGCGGTGCGCGAAGCGATCAAGATGCTGATGGCCAAGAGCCTGCTCGCCTCACGTCCCAAGATCGGCAGTTGGGTCGAGCCGAAGGAGCGCTGGAACCTGCTCGATCGCGATGTGCTGGCCTGGTACGCGACGTCGCCGGATCGCGAGGTGTTCCTCAAGACGGTGCAGGAATTCCGCCACATCATCGAGCCAGAAGCGACCGCGTTTGCCGCCATGCGAAGAACCGACGAGCAGATGGCCGAGATCAGCCTGGCCTGCCGTGAGATGGGAGAGGCGACGAGCCTGCAGGAGCGGACCCGCGCCGACACGCGCTTCCATCTTGCCATCCTGCGGGCTTCGGGCAACGACCTGCTGGTACCGCTCGGCGTACTCATCGAATCCGCCTTCGATCATCTCTTTGCCTATACGACGCGGGAGATCGACGATCTCAACCACGCGCAGAAGCTGCACGAGGCGATCGAGAAGAACATCCGCCTGCAGCGGCCGGACGCGGCGCGCAATGCCGTGCGCAAACTGCTCGCCAACACAGACGGCGTCATCCGCGCCCGGTAGGGCTGGACCGGCCGCCGCTAATCATCCTTGTCCCGTCCGAAGGCGCTGCGCAGTTCGTCCTTGGCGTCCTCAAGCACTTTTTTGCGCGCGGCAGGCAAGTTCTTGCCGGCGCGGTTGATGTAGAAGTTCAGCATCGACATGGCCGACTGGAACGGCTCGGCCTTGCGCCGGTGGCTGTGTTCGGCGGATCGCTTGAGCGAGGCGGCGATCTTCCTGGCGTCGTCGGATTCGAAGACGTGATCCTCAAGATCCATCGCGTCGCTGTGCTCGGTCACCTCGGCCGACCATTTTTTCCTGGTGGCGGTCATCGCAGGACTCCTCTGCAGGGTGGGCTGCCAGGAAACTCCGCACATCGGCATCGGTTCCGCCCTGGCTCTGGAGCCACGGATTTGCCCGCTGTGGCGCTGCTGCGGCCTGAGAATGCGCCGATAGTGGCGCAAACGGCAGCCGATCTCCGAGACCGCCGACAGGAAACGCCTTGACCCGAACCGACAGCCTCCAGGCCGGCCCCGGCATCGACAGCTCCTATGCCTGGATGCGGCTTGCCATCTCGATGCTGCTGGCGACGATCGGCGCCGTCGGCATGTGGGCTGTCGTCGTCGTGCTGCCCGCGGTGCAGGCCGAGTTCGGCGTCGACCGCGCCGCGGCGTCCATGCCTTACACCGCGACCATGGTCGGTTTCGCCGCCGGCAACGTGCTGGTCGGTCGCGCCATCGACCGGATGGGTTACTGGATCCCGGCGCTGCTCTCTTCGATCGCGCTTTCCGCCGGCCTGCTTCTCGCGGCGCTGTCGACCTCGATCCTGCAATTCACGCTTGCCCAAGGAGTGCTGATCGGTATCGGCACGTCGGTGATCTTCGGGCCGCTGATCGCCGATATCTCGCACTGGTTCAACCGCCGTCGCGGTGTCGCGGTCACGGCGGCGGCCGCCGGAAACTACCTCGCCGGAGCGATCTGGCCGACCATCATGCCGACACTGATAAAGGCGGAAGGCTGGCGCTTCACTTATGCGGCAATCGGCATCTTCTGCCTGGTGACAATGGTGCCGCTGGTGCTGATGCTGCGGCGCGGTGCCCCAGTTGCGGCTGCCGCCGGTTCGCCCGGAAGCCGGCGGGTGCAGTCGATGCCGCTGTCGCCGGCGGCGTTGCAGGTGCTGCTGGTCGTCGCCGGCCTCGGCTGCTGCGTGGCGATGTCGATGCCGCAAGTGCATATCGTCGCCTATTGCATGGATCTCGGCTACGGCGTGGCGCATGGCGCCGACATGCTGTCGATCATGATGGCAGGCGGCGTCGTCAGTCGGCTGGCATCGGGCTTTCTCGCCGACCGTATCGGCGCGGTGTGGACACTGATGATCGGCTCGGTGCTGCAATGCCTGTCGCTGCTGTTCTACATCCCGTTCGACGGGCTTGCCTCGCTCTATGTGGTGTCGCTGGTGTTCGGCCTGTCGCAAGGCGGTATCGTGCCTTGCTACGCGATCATCGTGCGCGACTACATGCCGGCCAAAGAGGCTGGCCAGCGTATCGGCATCGTCTTGATGGCGACGATCTTCGGCATGGCGATCGGCGGCTGGATGTCGGGCTGGATCTACGATTTGACCGGCTCCTATGCGGCTGCGTTCCTCAACGGCATCGCCTGGAATTTGCTGAACATACTGGCGATCGGGCTGCTGTTGTGGAAGGCACGGCGCAGCACAGCCGTGATGGCCTGAGCTCACCCTGCCCAATGGTCCGGGAGCTGCGCGGCTTGACAACCACCCAAGGCTGCGCGACGCCGGAGGGCGGATGGGTGCGGCAACAGGCCGATTTGGCATGACGACGGTGGCAAAGACCCTGAATATGGTTCTAAAGGCGCTTGGCTGCACAAGCCCGTCGCCAGGAGTGCGCCCTTGACCAAGCCGCGCTCGCGCCGGGGCGGCGGCCGCCCTACCATCGCGGATGTCGCGCGCAAGGCCGGCGTTGGTGCGATCACCGTGTCGCGCGCCCTGCGCGAGCCGGAGCGTGTGTCCGAAGAGCTGCGCCGCCAGATCCAGGCCGCCGTCGACGAACTGGGCTATGTGCCGGACCCGAATGCCCGGGCCCTGGCCTCGGCGCGCGCGGAGGTGTTCGGCGTGCTGGTGCCGTCGCTTACCAACAACGTCTTCGCCGAGGTGGTGCGCGGCATCTATGACAGCCTGTCGGCCAGCCCCTTCCGCATCCAGCTTGGCAACACCCACTATTCCGGCCTCGAGGAAGAGCGGCTGCTGCAGGTGTTCGGTTCGCAACGGCCGGCAGCGTTGATCGTCGCCGGCATCGATCAGACACCGGCTTCGCGAAAGCTGCTGGAAAGTGCCGGCTGCCCTGTGGTGCAGGTCATGGAAACGGGTCCCGATCCGGTCGACATGATGGTCGGCTTCTCGCATCTGGATGGCGGCAGGGCGGCGAGCGAGCATCTGATCGAGGCGGGCTATCGCCGCATCGGCTTCATCGGCGCGCGCATGGATCCGCGTTCGCAGCGGCGCCTTGCCGGCTATCGCGCGGCGATGGAGGCCGCGGGCCTGTTCGACCCGCGCCTCGTCACCACTACGCCGGTGCTGTCCAGCGTCTCGCTCGGCCGCGAGATGTTCCGCGATGCGCTGGCCAAGGTGCCGACACTCGACGGTGTCTTCTGCAACAATGACGATATCGCGCTCGGCGTCTTGTTCGAATGCCATCGCGCCTCGATCGCGGTACCGAAGACGATCGGCATCGTCGGGTTCAACGATCTCGACATGATGCAGGTGGCGTTTCCTTCGGTCACCAGCATCCGCACCCATCGTTATGAGATCGGCCGGCGTGCCGTTGCCATGGCGCTTGCGGCGATCGCCGGCAACAGACCGGAGCAACGGATCGTCGACCTCGGTTTCGAGCTCAAGCGCCGCGAGAGCACGGCGCGTTGAAACGCACAGGAGCGACTGTGCAAATGCCGGTTTACACGCCAATTTGGTAGCGCTACCATTTCCCGCAGGCAGGTGCATAAACGACAGGGCGTACCTGTTTATTATACATAAGCGACAACTAATACTTGTTTATTATGGATAATATGATAGTTTTCGTACCGCTGGGGGCGACAAGGGAGGAACCGGGTCGGCCACCACGGGCGGCCAAGGACGCGCATGGCGAGGCGGGAGGTGCCGGTCCATCGCGCGAAAATTCGCGTTGCGAAACGAACAATCTGAACTGCAATCGGGAGGATTATCGATGATCAAGTCACTTGTTGGTGGCGTCGTTGCCGCCACTGCATTCGTCATGCTCAATTCGGCCGCCATGGCCGCCGGACCCGAAATCGTGTCGGGTCCCGCCGCTCAGGCGGACTGTTTCGCGCCGTGGAGCGCGGAGACCAAATTCTTCAAATATCCCAAGAAGGAAGGGCCGTTCCGCATCGCCTTTGCCAATGGCTATATCGCCAATACCTGGCGCATCCAGATGGTGCAGACGGCCAAGGCCTACGCCGCACAACCTGAAGTCAAAGCCAAGATCAAGGAATTCAAGGTCGTCTCGACGGGCGAGGACGTGCCGGCACAGATCTCGGCGATCAACAATTTCATCGATTCCGGCTATGACGCCATCGTCACCGACGCCCAGAACCCGACGGCCTTCGGTCCGGTCATCAAGCGCGCCAAGGAAGCCGGCATCGTGCTGGTCGCCTTCGACAACATCCTCGACACCAAGGACGCCATCAACGTCAATGTCGATCAGAAGGGCCTTGGCGAATTGTGGGCCAAGTGGCTGGTCGCCAAGATTCCGAACGGCGGCAAGATCCTGGAAGTGCGCGGCGTCGCCGGCACCTCGGTCGACACCGATCGTCACAACGGCATCCACGAGGTCTTCGACGCGTCCGGCAAGAAGTGGGACGTGACCGAAGTCGCCGGCAAATGGGATGACGGCGTGGCACAGAAAGTGACCGCGGATGCGATCGCCACCAACGGTCCGTTCGACGGCATCACCGGGCAGGGCGGCGACACCGGCATCGTGCAGGCGATGATCGACGCCAAGCATCCGTTCGTGCCGTTTGGCGGCGAGACCGAGAACGGCTTCCGCAAGTTCTGCGCCGCGCATTCGGCCGACGGGCTGAAGTGCTCGTCCGCAGGCTCGGGTCCGGCTCAGGTCGCCGTCGCCATCAAGACCGCGATCGCCGCACTCGAAGGCGAGGTTGTGCCACAAGAGGTGAAGCTGCCGCTGGCGATCGCCGAAGACCCGAACTTGAAGGAAGGCACGGATTATTTCCCCAAGGAATCCGATAATTTCTTCGTCGGCAATTCCTTCCCGACCTGCGGCATCAATTTCAGCGCCCAGGAAATCATGGGTCAGACCAAGGAAAACCAGTAAATCATCGCTGGCTGTCACCTGGCGCCGCGGCTTGAGCCGCGGCGCTTGTCTCAATCCCACAATCGCCCTGGGAGGGCCGATGGACGGTGCGGCTCCGCTCTTTCGTATGGAAGGCATATCCAAGCGCTATGGCGGCGTACGTGCGCTGGAGAAGGCCGAGCTTGTCGTCGAAGCCGGCAGCATCCACGCCATTCTCGGTGAAAACGGCGCCGGCAAATCGACGCTGATCAAGGTCATGGCAGGTGTCGTGGCGCCCGATGAGGGCCGCATGACGCTGGACGGGCGCGAGGCGATCTTCGCTTCTCCGGGGGCCGCCAACAAGGCCGGCATCGTCTGCATCTTCCAGGAACTGTCGCTGGTCCCTGAGCTCAGCGTGGCCGACAACATCGTCATTTCCGATCCGCCCAAACGCTTCGGCATGATCGACCGCAAGGCGCAGCGCCGCATCGCGGAAGACGCGCTGGCGCGTGCGGGCGCCGCCGACATCCACCCGCTGGCTCTGGTCAAAGACCTGCCATTGTCGCGCCGACAGATGGTCGAGATCGCCAAGGCATTGGCACGCAAGCCGCGCATCCTCATCCTCGACGAAGCCACCTCCGCGCTGACCGCCGCGGATGTCTCGAAGATCTTCGCGGTGCTGAAGCGGCTGCGCTCGGAAGGGCTGGCGCTGCTTTACATCTCGCACCGCATGAACGAGATCGCCGAGCTGGCGGATCAGTGCACGGTGTTCCGCAACGGCCGCAATGTCGCCAGCTATGCAGCCGGCTCGAAGAGCGACAATGAGGTGGTCGAACTGATGATCGGCCGCGAATACAGCCATATCTTTCCGCCCAAGCCGGCGGCCGTGCCTGCCACCGCGGCCCCCAGGCTCGAGGCCCGCAAGCTCTCATGGGCCGACCGGCTGCACGATATCTCGCTGACCGTCAGGGCAGGTGAGGTGGTCGGCCTTGGCGGCCTCGACGGCCAGGGCCAGCGCGAATTGCTGCTCGCCTTCTTCGGCGTGCTGCGGGGCCTCAGCGGCCAGATCCTGATCGACGGCAAGCCTGTCTCGATCACCAGTCCATCCGTTGCGCGCGACGACGGCATCGGCATGGCGCTCATTCCCGAGGACCGCAAGACCGAAGGGCTGATGCTGCCGATGACGGTGCGCGAGAACCTGTCGTTCGCGGCGCTCGACCGGCTGTCGAAAGCCGGCATTATCGATCGCGCCGCCGAGCAGCGGCTGATCGACGACATGGTCGGCCTCTTGGCGATCAAGACGGCGGGCCTCGACATTCCGGTCGGCGCGCTTTCGGGCGGCAACCAGCAGAAAGTGGTCATCGCCAAATGGCTGATGCGCCAGCCGCGCATCATCCTGCTCAACGATCCGACGCGTGGCATCGACGTCGGCACCAAGCAGGAGTTGTACCAGCTGATGCGCAAATTGGCCGACGCGGGTGCGGCGATCCTGTTCTACTCGACCGATTATGACGAACTGATCGGCTGCTGCGATCGCGTGCTGGTGCTCTATGACGGGGCGGTCAAGCGCGAGTTGGTCGGTGCCGAGATCACCGAGCGGGCGCTGATATCAAGCGCGCTCAACATCCATGGCGAGGAGAGCCCAGTGGGCCTGGGAGCAAGCGCGTGAAAGATTGGCGCTACTGGCTGGCCGAGCAGCGCGGAACGCTGCTGGCGTTCGGCATCTTCATCGTCATGTTCGTCATCTACACCTCGAACCATCCGGCGGGCTTCACCGCCAATGTCGTGCAGACGGCGTCGAACAAGGGTGTGCTGCTCGCCTTCGTCGCCATGGCGCAGACGCTGGTGGTGATCACCGCGGGCATCGACTTGTCCGTCGGTATGATCTTCCTGCTCACCAACTGCCTCGCCTCCTGGCTGGTGGTCGGCACGCCGATGCAGACGACGCTCGGTGTCATCGCCGTGCTGGCGGTAGGGCTGCTGTGCGGCGCGATCAACGGCGCCATCGTCATCTATGGCCGGCTGCAGCCGATTGTCGCCACCATTGCCACGGGGGCCGTCTATTACGGCATCGGCCTTTTGCTGCGGCCATTCCCGGGCGGCTCGGTCAATGAGGATCTGGCCGATGCGCTGACCGGCCGTGTGTTTGGCGTGGTGCCGGCGAGCCTGGTCGTCCTGCTGGCCGTCGTGCTGGTGATCTGGGTGCCGTTCAGCCGCTCGGTGCTCGGCCGCGCCGCCTACGCGGCGGGCTCATCGGAGACGGCGGCTTACATGTCGGGTGTGCCGATCCGGCGCGGCAAGTTCGCCGCCTACACGCTGGCCGGCCTGCTGGCGGCGATCGGCGGACTGTTCCTGACCTTCTTCACCTATACGGGTGAAGCGGCCTATGCCAGCGGCAACTCCTACACGCTGTTTTCGATCGCCGCCGTGGTGCTCGGCGGCGTTTCGCTGTTCGGCGGCAAGGGCAGCGCCATCGGCGCCATCTTCGGCGCACTGGCCTTCCGTACCATCGGCGACCTGTTGTTCGTCTTCGATTTCGATCCGCTCTGGCAGCCGCTGTTCCAGGGCGTTATCCTGCTGGTCGCCGTCAGCCTCGGCGCCTTCGCCCTGTTTCGGGTCCGCAACCGGCTGGAGTGGTTCCTGTGAGCGAAACGACGCTTGGCGGCATTGCCGGCCGCATGCCCAGATTCATCCGCCGCGCCGATCCGGCGGTGCTGACGGCCTTTGCCTGCATCGTTCTCTTGCTGTTCCTGGGCAGCCTCTATTCCAGAAGCTTCCTGTCGCCTGAATATCTTCTGCAGCAGCTCAAGGTGGCTTCATTCCTCGGCGTCATCGCCACCGGGATGATGCTGGTCATCCTGCTCGGTCAGATCGACCTGTCGGTGCCGTGGGCGGTGGCGGCCGGCGCCATGATGGCCTGCGCTGCGGCGGCGTACGGCCCGGTCGGCGTGGCGCTGGCCATTCCGTTCGGTATTTTCTGCGGCATGCTGATCGGCGTCGTCAACGGCATCGGCGTCGCCTATCTGCGCATCCCCTCGATGATCATCACATTGGCCACCAACGCTGTCGCGCAAGGGCTGATGGTGGTCTACACAGGCGGCTTCTCGCCGCAGGATTCGGCGACGGGCGCGATGCGCTACCTGGCGACCGGCTTCGCCATTCCGGGCGTGCCCAACGCGGTCATCATCTGGGCGCTGATCGGAGCCGCGATGGTGTTCGTGCTGACCCGTACCAGCTTCGGCCGCACCGTCTACGGCATCGGCAACCGCGAGCGCGCGGCCTATCTCTCCGGCATCGACACACGGCGTGTGGTGATGATCGCCTTCGCCGTCTCCGGCGGGCTCTCGGCTTTCGGCGGCGTGCTTCTGGCGGGCTATGCCTCCAAGGCGGCGCAGTCGATGGGCGACGCTTATCTGCTGCCGTCGATCGCCGCGGTGGTGCTTGGCGGCACCTCGATCCTGGGCGGACGCGGCTCTTATCTCGGCACTGTCGCCGGTGTCATCCTCATCACGCTGCTGCAGTCCATCCTCTCCGTCATGCAGATGCCGGAGGCGGGGCGGCAGATCATCTACGGCGTCGTCATCGTCGCCATGCTGCTGCTCTACGGCCGCGCGCCGGCAAGCCGCTGACAGTGGACGAAAAGGCAGCACAGGCGCCAGCGGGCGCTCCCGGCTCGGTGTCTCCGGCCATCGTGGTGATGGGCGTCGCCGGCTGCGGCAAGTCGGCCGTCGGTATTGCGCTGGCGGCCGCGCTGGGCGTTACCTTCATCGAGGGCGACAGGCTGCACCCGCCGGAAAACGTCGCACGCATGGCAAGCGGCGAACCGCTTACCGATCAACTGCGCGAAGGCTGGCTCAACGCGATCGGCGAGCGCATCGCGGAGTCGGTGGGCGGCGGACAGGGCGTGGTTGCCGCCTGCTCGGCACTGAAGCGCAGCTACCGCGAACGGTTGAGCGGCTTCTGCCCGGAAATCGTCTTCCTCTATCTGGAGATCGACCCTGCCACGGCCAGGCAGCGTGTCGGTAACCGCAAGGGCCATTTCATGCCGGCAAGCCTGGTCGACAGCCAGTTCGCCATCCTCGAGCCGCCGGCAGTGGAGGAGCGGGCCTTGTCGCTCGATGCGACGCGCCCGGTCGGTGAGCTCGTCGCTGCCGCGGTCCGCCTGATACCCCGGTCATGAACTTTCATCGTCAGTGCCGATGCCGGTGCTGTCCTGGGCCTCGGTCAGCCGCTGCCGGCGGGATCACGTCAGCATCTGCTCGGGGTAGAGCCTCAGCGCCTCCAGCAGGCGGTCATGCTTGAGCAGGATGTAGTGCGCCTGCACGGCCATGTTCTTGGCGCCATCCCTGGCGGTGTCCGTTGCCGGGGTGACAGACGCCCCCGGCGCCAGCGCGGGGCTGAGCACGGCCCGGTACTCATGTCCGTGCTTGAGCCGGCGCCCGCGACGCCGGACCGCCGATCGGCAGACACAACTTCAGAAATGTTGATTTCGAGGGTCGGACGAAGATATTCGTGTCGCTATTCCATATATGGCGTCAGCACATCTTCGATCCATTTCATGAATGCGCGGACTCGGCGCGACAGATTGCTCCGATGCGCAACGACAAGGGACACGGCGAGCGCCCGGCGACGAAAATCGGGTATGATCTCGACAAGCGCTCCACTCTCCAAGTATCGGCCAATGCCCAAGAGTGGCGCCTGAATCACACCAAGGCCGGCGAGGGCGGCGGCTTCGTAGGTCTGCGCGCTGTTGACGTGTAGCGCACCTGGCAACTGAAGCGTCGCATAGCTGTCGCCGTCCGGATATTCCCATCCATAGGGTCTCGCGCCCAGCACCGTCGAAAAGTGAATTGTCCTATGTTCCTGACGCTGGAGATCTTCCAGCGACCGAGGGACGCCATGGCGCGCCAGATAGGCGGGGCTGGCAGCGTTGGCCATGCGCAACAGGCCCAGTGGGCGGGCAATCAGCGTCTCGTCCCGAAGGGGTCCAAGCCGCAATACACAATCGAACCCCTCTTGAACCAGATCGACTTGCCGATCCGTACTCGACACCTCCAGCTCCAACTCGGGGTGCGCCGCCATGAAATCCGGCAAGGCCGGCACGATCGTTGTGCGCGCCACTTCGGTTGGAAGGTCGACCCGCAAACGCCCGCGAAGTGCCACGCGATCGCCGGCGAACATCGAGTGCAGATCATCGACTTCAGCAAGCAGATCGCGGGCACGGGCATGAAATGCGCGTCCGTCTTCCGTCAACCGCACGCTGCGCGTCGTCCGGTGCAGGAGCCTGACACCGAGATCTTCTTCCAGCTTCCGGACCGCCGTTGAGGCTCTCCCCTTTTGGATGCCCAGGCTGTCGGCTGCGCGGGTGAAGCTCCCCATTTCCGCTACCGTTATGAAAATGAGGATGGGTTCGAGATTTTGCATTTTCGTGCCCCGGTATTGTTTCCCGAAAAGAGAACAGTCGGTTCATTTCCTCGGTGTTTATCACGTCTTGGGGGCACAGTAAGCTTGGAACATGGGATATTCCCAATGGAGAATGACAAGTGTCGGAAACCGTGAACCTGCATCAGACACCTGAAACTATGACCTTGCATCGCGCCCTGTGGGTCGGCCGGATAATGAGCGCGTTTGTCGTTATCGCTTTGATGGCAGACGGCACTGTTCAGCTTTTCGCGCCGGCACGGATCGCGAGCATGTTGCAGGAAACGGGTTCGCGATGGACCTGACCCGTGTCGTGGGTCCGATCATACTCGCCTGCGCCATCCTCTATGCCATCCCGTTCACCGCCGTCCTCGGCGCGATCCTGGTGACTGGCTTTCTGGGAGGTGCCATCTGCGCCCATCTCCGCATCGGTGAGTTGGGGTCGCCGCCGGAAATCATTTCCCTGCTTCTGGGCGCGATGACCTGGGGCGGCCTCTATCTGCGCGATCCCCGTATCCGGGCCATTCTGCCGCTCATCCATTGAACCAACAGGGGCAGCTCTGTCCCTAAACATCAGGAGAAAACACATGTTCTTAGTAATGGGAATCACGGGAAACGTGGGCGGCGCGACGGCAAGGCATTTGCTAGCGCAAGGCAAGAAGGTGCGCGCGCTGGTCCGCGACCGGGAGAAGGCGTTGAGCTGGGCGAACCGGGGCGTGGAGCTCGTTGACGGCGATTGGAATGATTCGGCAGCCATCGAGCGTGCGCTCGAAGGCGTCGAAGGCGCGTTCGTCATGCTGCCCCCTGTCTGGGCGCCTTCGCCCGATTACAAGGAAGCAAAGGGCGTGATTGCAAGCTATGTCGAGGCGCTCACCAAGACAGCGCCGCCGCGAGTGGTTGCGCTTTCGTCTATGGGGGCGAACAGAACCAGCGGGCACGGGGTAATCGCGGCCTTGTCCCTTCTGGAGCAAGGTTTTCGCGACCTGACATCGCCAGTTGCTTTTGTGCGCGCAGGCGGATTCTTCGAGAATTTTCTTTTCGGGTTGCAGGTCGCGCAGGGCGGAACGCTGCCGGCTTTCTACAATCCGACAAACCGGAAATCGACAATGGTCGCGACGAACGACATCGGCGCGGAATTCGCAACGCTTTTGACCGGGCCAATGTGGTCAGGGCAGCGCATCGTCGAGCTTGGTTCGATGGTCAGCGCGGACGACGTCGCCGAGCAATTGGGCGAAGTCCTGAATCTCGACGTGAAAGCCTTTGCAATCCCGCGTGCGGGGTGGGCGGAAGCGCTCGAGCAATTCGGCATCCCGAAGGGCCACAGCGGACCTGCCGAAGAAATGTACGAGGCCGTGAATGCGGGATGGATGGACCTCGGTGTGGCGGGTACGGAGCACGTGGCGGGTACGACGTCCGCACGCGATGTATTCGAGGCTGCGTCCAATTTGAACGGGTAGGCCAAACTGTATGGGGTTCTCCTGTGATTTCAGGTCTTCGCAACCCGGGATTTGGAGAACTCCCTCTTCAATGGAAGAATCTCATGTCTGTCTGAGCGCGGTCAGCTTGCAGTCGGTGGTTTAGATCTGCGACGTCAGCTCGACCGGAAAATCGTCATTGTCCGCATCGCGCATGGCGGCGAGGCTGCGATTGTCCAGCACCTCGGCGATAGCCTGCCGCACCTCCAGCATCATGTGGCGGACCTGGCAGGTCGCCTCGTTGCAATCCTCGCAGCGCTGATACTGCGTGCGGCTGGCGCAAGGGATCGGCGCCAGCGGCCCGTCAAGCACGCGCACGACATGGCCGATCTTGATTTCGGAAGCCAACCGGGCAAGGCGGTAGCCGCCTTCCTTGCCTTTGCGGCTCTGGACGAAGCCGGCATTGCGCAACTCGCCCAGGATGGCATCGAGGAATTTCTTCGGGATATTGTTGGCCACAGCGATGTCATTGACGAAGGCCAATTGGCCGGCCGGCAGGCCAGACAGATGCACGAGGGCCTTGAGGCCGTATTTGCCTTTTTTTGTCAGCATGCCCAGATCAACCCATAAAAGCCCCAACCACTCGCATCTGCCGACTGTTTGTGTGCAAATAATGACGTCTTCGCCCTGCGATGATGTTTCGCAAACAGCCACCAAATTGCACGTTAGGCATAAACGCGTTGATTCTTTGTAACGTTTTGCACTGAGAAGGCGGATATTCTGCTGATAACCAGGTTTTCGGCGTTCAAAAACGAAAAAAGCCGGCAGGGCGCCGGCTTTTCCGTCTACTCCGCAGATATCGCGGCCTTCAGCGGCTGCCGTAGGTCTGGTCGAGCAGGCCGCCAGCGGCGAAATGCTCTTTCTGTACTTTGTCCCAGCCGCCGAAGACGTCTTCCACCGTCAGCAGCCGGATATCGGGGAAATCGACCTTGTATTTTGCCGCCACAGCGGCGTCGCGGGCTCTGAGGCCGTTGCGGGCGGCGATGTCCTGGCCCTCCGGCGTGTAGAGGAAGTCGAGATAGGTCTTGGCCAGATCGCGCGTGCCGTGCTCGTCGGCAACCTTGTCGACGATCGCGACGGGGAATTCGGCCAGCAGGCTGACCGAAGGCGTGACCTGCTCGAACTTGCCGTCGCCATACTCCTTGCGAATGCCGCGCGTCTCCGACTCGAAGGTGATCAGCACATCACCGATCTCGCGCTGCACGAAGGTGGTGGTCGCGGCGCGGCCGCCGGTGTCGAAAATCGGCACGTTGTTGAACAGCTTGGTGATGAACTCCTTCACCTTGGCGTCGTCGCCCTTGAAGGCCTCCTTGGCGTAGGCGGTGGCCGCCAGATAGGTGTAGCGCGCATTGCCGGAGGTTTTCGGATTGGGGAAGATCACCTGCACGTCGTCGCGCACGAGATCGTTCCAGTCCTTGATATGCTTGGGGTTGCCGGCGCGTACCAGGAAGGACGGCAGCGAATAGAAGGGCGAGGCGTTGTCGGGAAAGTTCTTCTGCCAGTCTGCCGACACGAGGTCCTTCTTGACCAGGAAGTCGATGTCGGTGACCTGGTTGAAGGTAACGACATCGGCGCCAAGGCCCTCCGCGATGGCGCGCGCCTGCGCCGAAGTGCCGGCATGCGACTGGTCGACGGTGACGCCCGGATGCTGCGCGATGAAGGCCTTGTTGACCTGAACAAACAATTCGCGGCCGACGTCATAGGACGCGTTGAGCAGTTTGTCGGCCGACCAGGCTTGGGAGGATGCAAGGAACAGGCCTGCGACGGTGGCAAGCCCGAGGAAAAATCGTTTCATGAAAACAGGCTCCGATGCAATGCGTTTATAGCCGGACCATAGCCGGGGTGCGTGGTGTGCGACGAGGCATGGGTCCGAGGATCAGTACATTGCTGCTAGAAAATTTGTTCTCGAGACAGAAGGTTCGTAGTTTTTTCTTTCAAACACGACTTCGCCTCGGTGGACGCCGATCGTTCCAATTCGTTTGACTGTTCCGAAAAAAGATACACATTGTGTATGCAGGTGTGCTACGGGAGCGACAAGGAGCGCTGCCATGACAAAGACCACACCCGAGACCCATGCCAAGCCTGTCAATCTGCGCATCCGAGAGGATGTGCGCATATTGATCGACCGTGCTGCGAAAATACGCGGGAAGACCCGTTCCGACTTTATGATCGATGCTGCATATCGTGCGGCCGAGGACACGCTGCTCGACCAGGCACTGATCAAGGTGGATCCCGAGAGCTATCGGCACTATCTCGACATCCTCGATGAGACGCCAAGCGGTGAAGGTTTTGCACGCCTTATGAACGTGCCCAGGCCGTGGCAGGGATGATACTATCGGCGCCCGCGCCTCTGGCCGAAAACCACGATCTCGACCTTTTTCGAAGCGGGACGGAAAGTCTCGACCAATGGCTTCGCGTGAGGGCGCGAGCCAACCAGGTCAGCGGCGCGTCGCGTACCTATGTGGTGGCGGAAGACGCGCGCGTTGTCGGTTATTACTGCCTCTCTTCGGGCGGGCTTGATCTCGCGCAGGCACCCGGCGCCATTCGTCGCAACATGCCTGATCCCATTCCGATGGTCGTGCTCGGGCGTCTTGCCGTCGACGCGGGCTGGCAAGGCAAGGGGCTGGGTGCCGCGCTGCTGCAAGACGCCGTTTTACGGGCAGGTCGCGCCGCGACGATCCTCGGGATTCGCGGGATATTTGTTCATGCCATATCGGATGAGGCGAAAGCCTTTTACGAACACTACGGTTTTGCGGCTTCGCCGAAAAACCCAATGACCTTGGTGCTGTCGCTGAAAGGCGTGACGAAAGGATAGTCGTGTCGCTCGAAGCATGAATTAAGCCGACCGCATCAGACCGAAACGTTCCGGGGTGCGATGGCAGGCGATGTCTCCTGTGCCGAGTTTTCCCGGGCCTTGCACCGTGGCGCTGTTTGGCATATACAAATGGCATATACAAAAGAGCTGCAACATGCCCCAGAACCGTCATTCAACAACGCCGCCCAAGGAGGCGAAGCTGTTTCGCAACAACCGCAGCCAGGCGGTGCGCATTCCTGTCGAGTTCGAGCTTCCCGGCGAAAAAGTCCTGATCAGCCGGGAAGGCGATCGTCTTGTCATCGAGCCGGTTCGCAAACCTGGCCTCACCGCGTTGCTCGCCCAGTGGGCGAAAGAGCCGCCACTCGATCCTGAAGACGACTTCCCCGAGATCGACGACACGCCAGTCAAATCCGAGGACATTTTCTAGATGCGGTTCATGCTGGATACGAACATCATCAGCGACATGATCCGAAACCCGGCTGGCAAGGCCGCGAGGGCAATGTCGCGCGAGGGAGATGACGCGGTTTGCACCAGCATCGTGGTCGCCTCGGAATTGCGATATGGCTGCGCCAGGAAGGGATCGGCCAAGCTGCTCAAGAAGGTTGAAGACTTGCTGGCCGAGATTCCTGTCTTGCCGCTCGATGTGCCGGTGGATGCCGAGTATGGCGGACTTCGCGCCGAGCTTGAAGCGGCAGGCCAGACCATTGGCCACAACGATCTTTTTATTGCCGCTCATGCCTGTGCATTGGGCGCCACGCTGGTGACCGCCAACACGGGCGAGTTCAACCGGATCAAAGGCCTGAAGGTCGAGAACTGGCTGGCGTAGCCCTCGACCAGAGGATCAAGCCGCCGGAAAAAGCTTCCAGCGTCCGGGGCGGAACGCCACCCGGCTTTTTTGGGCCGCGGGGTGATCGACCGGCAGTTCGATTTCGACCCGCTGGCGCTCACCACCGATCTCAAGCTCGACCCGGCGCGTGCCGGCGACGCGGCGGCTGGCGGCGACCGTGCCGGCGATACAGCCGCTGCAGCCGTCCAGCAGTTCGACATCATGCGGGCGGAAATAGAGCGTCGCATCGCCCGAGGGCTCGTTGGGCGCGGCAATCCCGATCGGACGGTCGGCGAGCCAGATCTCGCCATTCTCGACCTTGACGGGAAGCGAGCTTGATTCACCGATGAAGCCATAGACGAAGGGCGAGTTCGGCGTGTCGTAGATATCGTCGGCGGTGCCGACCTGCTCGATGCGGCCCTGGCTCATCACCACGACGCGGTCGGCAAGCTCCAGCGCCTCTTCCTGGTCGTGGGTGACGAAGACGGTGGTATGGCCGGTGGCGTCATGGATTTCGCGCAGCCAGCGGCGCAATTCCCGGCGCACCTGCGCGTCAAGCGCGCCGAACGGCTCGTCGAGCAGCAGCACCTTGGGCTCGATCGCCATGGCGCGCGCCAGCGCCACGCGCTGCCTCTGGCCGCCGGAGAGCTGCGCCGGATAGCGCTTTTCGAGCCCTGAAAGCTGGACGAGATCCAGAAGCTCGGAGGCGCGACGGCGGATCTCCTGCGCCGGCGGGCGCGACGGTCCGTGCCGGACCTTCAGGCCGAAGCCGATATTGTCCGCCACCGTCATATGCCGGAACAGCGCATAGTGCTGGAAGACAAAGCCGACATTGCGCTCCTGGATCGACTTGTGCGAGGCGTCCTCGTCGCCGAAGAATATCTTTCCCCGTGTCGGCCGCTCCAGCCCGGCAATCAGCCTGAGCAGTGTCGTCTTGCCGGAACCGGACGGTCCCAGCAACGCGATCAGTTCGCCCGACTTGATGTCGAGCGAGACGTCGTGAAGCGCCGGAAACCGGTCAAACTCCTTGCGCACGTTGGCAACGCGAACTTCCATAGTGGTCCCTTTGTCAGTGCCCGCGTGTCGCGGCGATCTCGGCGCCGTAGCGCATCTCGAGAAGTGTTTTCAAGACCAGCGTGACGAGCGCCAGGCCCGCAAGCAATGAAGCGACGGCGAAGGCACCGACGGCGTTGTACTCGTTGTAGAGGATTTCGACATGCAGCGGCATGGTGTTGGTCAGGCCGCGTATGTGACCCGACACCACCGATACCGCGCCGAACTCGCCCATGGCACGCGCATTGCACAGGAGCACGCCGTAGAGCAGCCCCCATTTGACGTTGGGCAAGGTCACGTACCAGAAGGTCTGCCAGCCATTGGCGCCGAGCGAAAGCGCTGCCTCCTCGTCGCCATTGCCTTGTTCCTGCATCAGCGGGATCAACTCGCGGGCGACGAAGGGGAAGGTGACGAAGATTGTGGCCAGCACGATGCCCGGCACGGCAAACAGGATGACGATGCCATGCGCTTTCAGCCAGGTGCCGAGCAGTCCCTGGGCGCCGAACAGAAGCACATAAACGAGACCCGATATGACTGGCGAGACCGAGAAGGGGAGGTCGATCAGCGTGGTCAGGAAGGCCTTGCCCTTGAACTCGAACTTGGCGATCGCCCAGGCGGCGGAGATGCCGAAGACGATGTTGAGCGGCACCGAGATCGCCGCCACCAGCAGCGTCAGCCGGATCGCCGAGCGCGTGTCGGCACTGCCGAGCGCTTCGGTGTAGGCACCGATGCCCTTGGCGAAGGCTTCGTTGAAGACGATGATCAGCGGCAAGAGCAGGAAAATGCCGAGGAAGGCGAAGGCGACGGCCATCAGAGCCAGGCGCGCAGGGCGGCTTTCCGTGACCGCCGCCGACTGGCTTTCATGATGCGGTTCGTAGGATTTGATCTCCGGGTCAGCCATAGCGCTTGCGGCTCCATGACTGTGCGAGATTGACGACCAAAAGCATGATGAACGACAAAGCGAGCATGATCGCCGCGATCGCGGTCGCTGCCGGATAATTGTATTCCTCCAACCGAATGACGATCAGCAGGGGTGCGATCTCGGATTTGTAGGGCAAGTTGCCGGCGATGAAGATAACCGAGCCATATTCGCCGACGCCGCGCGCGAAGGCGAGCGCGAAGCCGGTGACGATGGCCGGCGCCAGGCCCGGAAACAGGATGCGGGTGATGATCTGCAAGCGATTGGCGCCAAGCGTGGCGGCGGCTTCCTCCACTTCCTTGTCGATCTCCTCCATGATCGGCTGCACGGTGCGCACGACGAAGGGCAGGCCGATGAAGATCAGCGCGATGACGATACCGAGCGGCGTATAGGCTACCTTGATGCCGAGCGGCATCAGCAATTTGCCGATCCAGCCGTTCGGCGCGTAGAGCGTGGTCAGCGCGATGCCGGCCACAGCCGTCGGCAGGGCGAAGGGCAGGTCGACCATGGCATCGACGATGCGGCGGCCGGGGAAGCGGTAGCGCACCAGCACCCATGCGACCAGCGTGCCGAAGACGACGTTGACCGCAGCTGCGACGAAGGCGGTGCCGAAGCTGATTCTCAGCGCATTGATGGTGCGGCGATCGGTGGCGATCGCCCAGAATTCAGGCCAGCCAAGGGCGGCCGAGCGCCAGAGCAGCCCGGATAGCGGGATGAGGATAATGAGGGTGAGGTAGGCAAGCGAGAAGCCGAGCGTCAATCCGAAACCCGGAATGACGCTCGGCTGCCTGAATCGCCACCCCGCCTGGGCGGGTGCTGTGGTCATGTCGTCCTGAATATCGACTGCTTACTGGGGCTTGTAGATCTGGTCGAATATACCACCATCGCCGAAATGATAAGGCTGTGCTTTTTTCCAGCCACCAAACTGTGGATCGTCGATGGTTACGAGCTTGATCGGCGGCAGCTTGGCGAGGTCTTCGGCCGGCACCAGATCGGGCTTGGCAGGACGATAATGGTTCTTGGCGATGATCGTCTGTGCTTCTTTGGAATAGAGCCAGCTCAGATAGGCTTCGGCGACCTTGCGCGTGCCCTTGGCATCGACATTGGCGTCGACCACCGCCACCGGCGGTTCTGCCAGGATCGAGGTCGGCGGGTAGACGATGTCGAAATTGTCGGCACCGAACTCGTCGAGCGCCAGATAGGCCTCGTTTTCCCAGGCGATAAGCACATCGCCAAGACCCTTTTGCGCGAAGGTCACGGTCGAGCCGCGCGCGCCGGTGTCGAGCACCGGGGCATTGGCGTAGAGCTTGCCGACGAACTCCTTGGTCTTGGCCTCGTCGCCGCCGTCATTGGCGTTAGCGTAGGCCCAGGCGGCGAGATAGTTCCAGCGCGCGCCGCCGGAAGTTTTCGGATTAGGCGTAATCACCTGGACACCGTCCTTGACGAGGTCGCTCCAGTCGTGAATGCCTTTGGGATTGCCCTTGCGAACGAGGAAGATGATGGTCGAGGTGTAAGGCGCTGAATTGTTTTCGAATTTGGTGCGCCAGTCCGGACTGATCTTCTTCGCCTTCGAGACGATGGCATTAATGTCGCCTTCAAGTGCCAGCGTCACCACATCGGCGTCGAGGCCATCGATCACGGCGCGGGCCTGGGCGCCCGATCCGCCATGCGACTGCTGGACGGTGACCGTCTCTCCGGTCTCGGCCTTCCAATGCGCGACGAAAGCTTCGTCATAGGCCTTGTAGAGCTCGCGTGTCGGATCGTAGGACACGTTGAGAATGGTGGTATCGGCAAACGCGAAACCGAGCGTGCCGAACTGGACAGATGTGGCGACCAGTGCGCCGAGCAGTTTCCTGAAATGAGGTTTGGTCATTTCTGCCTCCGTTGAACCCGCGCCAAATCTACCGAATTGGTAGAAATTAGATGCATTCAATGTTGCCTTTTTTGCCCCTCTTGAGAAAATGTTCGACGCCATTTCGCCGTTAGGAGAAATATTTTCCTCTTGCGGCCAAAGGAAGAATCCATGGCCCGGCCACTCAGCCTATCTAGCAAGGGGCGGTGCCGAGGCAAGGTGTGGAATTTGGTCCGGTGCATCAATCGGCGGTGATGGGAAAGTCGAAACGCTGTCTGGCGAACGGTTCGCTTTTCAGCGTGAAGTGCCACCATTCCCTTGCATAGTTCTTGAAGCTGCCAGCGCGCATGGCGTCGACAAGCATCTTGCGGTTTGCTGCCGCTTCACTGGCAAGGCCGCGGTGGGCGGTTTCGCTCATCGGATCAAAGCAGTCGAAGCCGGTACCGAAATCGAGCGTGTCGGTATCAACCGCGCCACAGGCCGGGTTGGGGCTGGACCTGCGGTCCGTCCGGGCGATGGCGACGTCGACGGTCGAGCCTCGTGAATGGGTCGACAGCTCTCCGACATAGCCGTTGGCGATCAGGTCGCTGCGCCTGACCCTCGAATACCATTGCGGATCGGGCGGCCCGCCCTGTTTCGTCCATTCAGCCATATCGGCGACGGCGCGGGCAGGGCGATAGCAATCGAACACGACCAGCGTCAGGCTTTTGGCGACGATCGCCTTCTGCACACGGCCGAGTGCCTGGGCCGCCTGCTCGGTGAGGATGCAGGCCGGCGCGTCATAGCCGTTCACCTTGCGGTGCAGGAAATTGTCCGATCCGGCGTAGCGGATGTCCTGGCGGATCGAAGGGTCGACATCGGCGAGCCGGACAAAGCCGGCGGGCAGGGCGTCGGCGAAAGCGGGGAGGGTGACTGCCGCGATAAGGATTGTTGCTGCCAGTGCTGAGGCTGCTAACGATCGAGGATTGCGCGAGGCACCCCCCTCTGCCCTGCCGGGCATCTCCCCCGCAAGGGGGGAGATTGGCAGCTTTGCCGTTGCGTATAGTCTTTGACAGTTGGCGAAAGCGGAAAGGACATCCGATCTCCCTCCTTGCGGGGGAGATGGCCGGCAGGCCAGAGGGGGGTGCCTCGGAACAGGCATGGGGTGAGTATCCTGCTATCCGCTGAGCCTGTGGAAAGCCAATTCCATGAATCTCTTGGCGCGATCTATTCGACGAACACTTTTACGCTGGCCGCACGTCCCGCGGCGTCGATGACGGTCAGCGTCGAATAGCCGGCGCCGTCGGGCTGCCAGGTCGCGGTGCGGCGACGGTCGATGCCGATGAGTGGCTTGCCGTTGGCCAGCCAGCGGAACGGCGCACGGCCGCCTTGCAGCTTCAGCACCAGCGGCGAGGCGTCGACTGAATTGGTGCCGAGATCGACGCGGGCGCCGTCGGGCGGGAAGATGATGGTCGGCGCGGGTTCGGTCACTGTCGCCTGCACCAGGCCGTCCGACCCGGCGCCGAAGCGGGCGAGCGTCACCGGCAGGTCCTCGCGCCTGGGGCTGAACATGCCGGGCGGTTTGCCCGGCAAGGGGACGGTGGCGAGGCCCGAGCGGACAAAACCCTCGAACAGGATGGGAGCGGCCGAGACATAGCCGGAAAGGCCGGGCACCGCGCCGGCGTCGGGGCGGCCGACCCAGACGCCCAGCACATAGCGACCGTCGAAGCCGACCGACCAGGCGTCGCGGTATCCGTAGGACGTGCCGGTCTTGTAGGCGATGCCGCGCTGCAAGGCACCCTCGGGCGGCTTGACGCCCGACAGTATGTCGATGATCTGCCAGTTGGCCTGACCGTCGAGGATGGTGGCGCTGGTGCGCTCGGCATTGGCAGGCTCGGTGCCGTCATGCAGCGTGTGTGTCTTGCCGCCATTGGCGAGCCCTGTGTAGAGCTGGACGAGGTCGCATAGTGTGACGCCGACACCGCCAAGGCCGATGGCCAAGCCCGGGGCTTCGTTGACCGGCAGTATGGGGCTGACGCCGGCCTGGCGGAAGCGCGCCATCAGCCGCGTTGGCCCGACCGCGTCGAGCACGCGGATCGCCGGCACGTTGAGCGACAGTTGCAGCGCTTGCCGGATGCTGACGTCGCCCTGATAGCCCATGTCGAAATTCTTCGGCCGGTAGCCGGAGAAATCGACGGGGCTGTCGTCGATCAGCGTCTCCTGCGCCACCAGGCCCTGTTCGAAGGCAAGACCGTAGATGAACGGCTTCAGCGTCGAGCCGGGCGAGCGGACGATCTTTGTCATGTCGATCCAGCCGGAGCGGCTGGCGTCGAAGAAATTGGCCGAGCCGACTTCACCAAGAATGTCGCCGGTGCGGGAGTCGGCCAGCACCATAGCGACCGACAGGCGGGGGCCGAGCTTGGTGGCCGCGTCCCTCGCCACCTGTTCCAGCCCCTCCTGGACGCTCTTGCGGATCGTCAGTTGCAAGGGCTGGCCGGGGACGGCCTTGGGCAACATCGCATAGGCGGCGTGCGCGGCGAGCGCCGGCAGGGTGCGGCGCAGGCCCGACACATCGTCGAGGGCGGCACGCGCGGCCTCGCGCTCGCCGAGCAGGCCCGAGGAGACCATGCGGGTCAACACCCGGTCGCGGGCGGCGTGGGCAATTTTCAAATTTCGGTCGGGCCGGCGCTTTTCCGGCAACTGCGGCAGGGCGACGAGCAGGGCGGATTCGGAAACGGTAAGCCGCTTCGGCTCCTTGCCGAAATAGGCGAGCGAGGCGGCGCGCACGCCTTCCAGATTGCCGCCATAGGGCGCCAGCGTCAGGTAGCGTTCGAGGATCTCGCGTTTGGACAGCCGCCGTTCGATCTGGATGGCGCGCAGCATCTGCTTGATCTTGGAGCCGAGGCTGCGGCTTTCGCGCGGCTCGATCAGCCGGGCGAGCTGCATCGAAAGCGTCGAACCGCCGGAGACGATGTGGCCACTGGTGGCAAACTGGCCGGCGGCGCGCGCCAGTGCCAGCACGTCGACACCTTCATGGTCCCAGAAACGCTTGTCTTCGTAGGTGACCAGCATGTCGACGAACTGCTTGTCGACCTGGTCGAGCCGGGTTTCCAGCCGCCAGTAGCCGTCCGGTGTGGCGAAGGCACGCAACAATTGGCCGTCGCGGTCCTGGACTTCGGTGGAGACCGTGAGTTCGGCTGGAAGCGGGGGTGGGAAAGCACGGTCGAGTTCCCAGAGGCTGGCTGCGGAGAGCGCCAAAAGGCAGGCGCCCCCTGCGGCTCCAATAGCGAGTTTGCGAAGTATCTTCATGGCTGGAAAGACGCCCCCTCATCCGGCCGCTTCGCGGCCACCTTCTCCCCGATGGGGAGAAGAGACTGGCGCCGGCGCTGGTCGTCTCCTCTCCCCTTGGGGAGAGGTCGACCGAGCGAAGAGGAGGGCGGGTGAGGGGGCACTTTGCTTATCGCGTCCATCACCATCGGAGCCTTACGGCGCCTTGACCTCCATCATGCCGGTGGCGGTGCGGGCCGAATATTGCGGCCGGTACATGTCCTCCACCGTTGCCGCCGGGTGCGCATAGGTACCCGGCGTCACCGCGCGCACGACATAGGCGAGTGTCAGATTGTGGTCATGATCGCCGTCGGCCGGGTTGAACGCCGCGACGAAACGGTCGTCGCGGAATTCGAGATGGGCCGCATCGGTCTGCGCCAGCCAGGAGAAGTTCGTCAGCTGGGCGCTGGAGACCAGGCCGGGATTGTCGATCTCGAAGCCGGCCGGCAACAGGTCGGTGACCAGCAGGCGCGACGGCCATTTGTTCTGCTCGTTGACCTTGAGCACGACGACATAGCGTTCGTTCTGCGTCGCCTCGGTGACATTGGCCTCGGTGCCATCGAGCTTGTAGTAGGTGCGGCTGATGGTGAAGCCTTCGCCGCCGGCCGGCAAGGGCTGGACCGGCGACGCCACGGTGGTAACGACTGCCTGCAGCGGGGTCTTGCCGGTGTTGGCGATGGTCAGCGGGCTGTCGGCCAGGTCAGAGCCTTCCACCTGGTTGGAGTAGCCGCCGGAATGCGCCGCGCCATTGACGGCCAGCGTGATCGAATCATTGCCTTCCCTGAGCGCGCGGGCCGCAAGCAGCATCCAGGATTCGTCCTGGGTGCTGGTCCAGCGGGCTTCGGCGCGTTCCCTGGTCACCAGCTTGATCAGTTCCGGCACGATCGTCGGCACCGGCTTCGATTCCGCCGCCAGCGCCAGCATCGCCGCGCCATCACGCAGCCGCGAACCGTAGTCGGAGCGGTAGTAGTCGTAGTCGGTGGTGGACTTTGCCAACTGCAAGGCAGTCTTGAAGGTGGCTTCGGCGCGCGGTGTATCGCCGTAGAGCGCCAGGCTTGCCGCCAGCTGGGCAACGGCCATCGGGCTTGAGAAAGCTTCGAGCTGGGTGTCCGCATAGTAGCGCAGGTCGCCGATCGAGGCCTTCTTGTTGCGGGCCAGAACGTAGAGGGCGTAGGCGATCTCGCTGCCACGGTCTTGGACGCTCTGGTCGTAGCCGAGCGAGTTCTGCAGATTGCTCAGCGCCTGGTTCATGGCCAGGCTCGGAACGTCGTATTTCTGCTCGCGCGCCCTGGTCAGGAAGTCCGTGACATAGGCATCGAGCCACAGATCGCCGGAGCCCGGGCCCCACAGGCCGAAGCTGCCGCCCGAGGCCTGATAGCTCAGAACCTTGTAGATGGCATCCTGGATGCGGCCATGGATGTCGGGATCGCTGGCCATGCCGATGCCGGATGCCAATTCATTGACGTAGAGAAGCGGCATGGCGCGGCTGGTGGTCTGCTCGGCGCAACCATAGGGGTAGCGGTCGAGCGTCATTAGCAGCGACGGCACGTCGAAGGCGGCGGCCTGCGAGACGCCGACGCTGACAGAAGCACCATTGAGCAGGCTTGCCGCCAGCAGTTCCTTGTCGACGCGCAGCGCTCCACCATCACCTTTGAGGTCGACCACCAGCCGGGTGGTCACCGGTAATTGCGCCGGGCGCACCGGCACATAGAGCGTCTGCTCCACCTTGGTGCCGTCGGCATGGGCAAGCTTGATGGTGAGCGAGGCATTGCCGGCCGTCTGAGCGATCAGCGGGACAGTCAACGTCTGGCGCTTGCCCTGGGCGAGCGTCAGCTTCTGGGGCAGGGGCTTGTCGCCGGTCGAGAGGTCGCCCGTGGTTTCGATCGAGAACGCGTAGTCGCCGGCCGGACCATCGGTGTCGGCGACATCGAGGCGCATGATTGCGGCGTCACCAGGCGCCAGGAAGCGCGGCAGGCCGGCGGTGATCACGATGGGATCGCGCACGATGACATCGGACTGAGCATGGCCGACCGCATCCTTGGTCCAGGCGACGGCCATGACGCGCACGGTGCCGTTGAACTGCGGTATGTCGAAGTCGACCCGCGCCTTGCCGTCGGCATCGAGCTCGACGATGCCGGAGAAGAAGGCGACCAGCTTTTCGGTCGGCGGGCTGCCTTGCGCCTGCATGTTGGCGCCGTCGCCGCCGGTCCTGAGCTTGCCGGTGTTGCCAAGCGAGCCGTCGATCAGGCGACCGTAGATGTCGCGGATTTCCATGCCCAGCATGCGCTGGCCGAAGAACCAGTTCTCCGGATCCGGCGCCTTGTAGTTGGTCAGGTTGAGGATGCCGACATCGACGGCGGCAACCATGACATAGGCATTGCTGCCCGGCTGCACGCCGGCGACCGAAACCGGGATCGACAGCTGTTGGCGCGGCATGGTCTTGTCCGGTGGCGTCAAGGTGACGGCGAGCTTCTTCGAGCCCGGATCGACCTTCAGCCATTTCACGCCGATGGCGCGCGCCGGCATGCGCGTTTCCTGCGCCTCGCCGGGCCGGAACAGGGTTGCGGTGACATAGGCGCCGGCGCCCCAGTCGTCGCCGACCGGGATGTCGACCGTGCTGCCGCCGGCCGGCACGGATGCCGTGACGGTCTTCAACAGCTTGTCGGAACCGATGTTGATGAGAAGTTCGCCGGCAAAGTGCGGCGAGACTTTCAGCCTGGCCACTTCGCCGGCGGCATAATTGTCCTTGTCGAGGGCGATTTCGAGGCCGTCAGGCGTTTCGGTGGTGGTCGAGGAGACATACCAGCCGGCATCGAACTCGTAGCTTGTCGCCGGTCCCTCGGGATCCGATGTCTCGACTTCGAGGCGGTACTGACCCCAGTCGACCGGCACGGAGACCGTTGCGTCGCCGTCGGCGCTGAGGTCGACCTGGCCGTTGGCGATCGACTTGGTGAAGTTGACCGGCTCGTAGTTCCAGGAATTGTTGGAGCGGTACCACTGGTAATTGCGTTCGACCTTGACCAGCGTCCACTGCGCGCCTTTCAGCGCCTCGCGCTTGCCGTCGGGATCGACGGCGATCAGGCTGAACTTGGCGGTGCCACCCTGCGGCACTTCATTGTCGGCGAAATCCGGACGGATGCCGATCATATGGCCTTGCGGGCGGATGCCGATGTTGAGCGAGCGCTCTATGGCGCGGCCGGCGGATTCGCGCATCCTCACCGTCACCTTGGCGTCGACCAGCTTGGTGGTCGAGGGCAGTTGGTCGACGGAGACCGGGAAGGTCACCTTGCCGTCATCGCCGACCACCGGCAGATCGGCGAGGGGGGTGACCGTGGGTTCGGCCGACTGCTCGTCGGCGAGACCGAAGGAAAAGCCCTGGAAGCGGTCCCAGTCGCGCGACGTCGACAGCGTCAGCTCGCCTTCCAGCGCCAGGCCGGCCGCCGGAGCGCCATAGAGGAAGCGGCCGTCAATGTCGATATTGGCGGTTTCGCCCAGGGCGATTTCCTGCTTGTCGGCCTTCATGTCGAATTCGATGCGATCCGGTACGAAATCCTCGACCAGGAACATGTGGCTGGCCACCGCCGGCTGCTTGGGATCGGTGTAGATCGACACCGACCAGGTACCGCGCATGGCGTTGGGTTCGAGCGGCAGGTCGACGGCATGGCCGCCCGCGGATGCGCCGTCACTGACGATACGGCGGTTTTCGACACCGTCGGGGCGCGAGAAGATGAAGGTCAGCGGCAGGTTCTCGACTGCCTTGGCGGCGCCGTCGCGAGCAAGGGCCGCGACATGAACATCCTCGCCGGCGCGGTAGATACCGCGTTCGGTCCAGGCATAGACGTCAAGCGCACCGGGCGCCGCGCGCCCGGTGACGCCGCGGTCGGACAGATCGAAGCCGGCCCGGCCCATGTCGAGGAAGACGAAATCATTGGCGCCCTGCTTGGCCATCAGCACGGCCGGCACCATGCCGCCGTCGCCGCGCGTCAGGCCGGGGTTGAAGACGGCATGGCCGTCAGCATCCGATGTCGCCGTGCCGAGAACCTCATTGTTCCTGGCAACCAGGGTCAGTTCGGCGCCTGCTATCGGCTTGGCACTGCCCAGCGAACGGGCAAAGACATTGAGCCCGTCCTGGCCGGTATAAGTCGACAGGCCGATGTCGGAGACGACGAACCATTGCGTGGCCATCGAATTGTAGTCGTCGCTCTTGTCGTTGACGGCCTGGGCGGTCAGCACGTAAACGCCGGGCTTGCGCTGCGGCACCGCCTCGTCGACCGGGAAGGAGGTGGTGACCTCCTTGTTGAGATCATTGGCGATGTCGAGCTGGCCTTGCCAGACCGGCGCGCCCATCTGCTCGGAAATGTTGGAGATGTCATAGCCGTCGAGCTGGTGCAGGAACTGGTAGCCCGACAGAAGCTGGGCGAGCGAACGATCGCCGATGCGATAGAGCTTCATCTCGGCGGCGTTCATGTTGACGGTGACGATCGGAATGCCACGGCGCGCGCCAGCCGGCAGCACGAAGCTGTCACCGGTGAAGCGGGCGGACGGTGCGCGGTCCTGCACATAGATCGACAGCACCACGGGGGCCGCGGTCACTTCGCCGATTGCCGCCGGCAGGCCGGCGCGGAAGGTGACGTCGTAGTGCTGGCCATGCTCCAGTCCTTCGACGCAGATTTGCTTGTCCTTGGCCTCGACGCCCTTGGGCGGTGCATTGTCCACGGTGACGAACTGCGCGTAGTCGACGCCGGTCTTGACCAGATCCTCGGAGAATTGCACGCAGATGCGCGGCGCGCTGGTGTCGGCGTCGACGGTATGGTCGATGACGCGAAAACCCTTGCGGGCCTTGAGATCGGCATAGTCGGCCTGGACCGCCGGCGAAGGGTTCAGGGCAAGGCTGGCCTCATAGGCCTGCAGCGCCGGCCGGTAGAGATCGCGCTTGTCGAGCCCGTTGCCGAGCAGCGCCAGCACTTCGGCGCGCGTCTTGGTGGTGCGCAGCAATTTATAGGCATTGAAAGCGGCCGACGTGCCGTTCGCCGGCAAAGTGGATGCTTCGGAGGTGCTTGCGGCGGGCTGAACGGCCAGCGTTTCACGCGCCAGGTTGAGCCAGAGCTGGCCATCATCGGGCAGCACCGAGACCGCGGCCTCGTATTTCAGCATGGCGGAGCGGTGATCGCCGGTCAGCACGGCCTGTTCGGCGGCGTTAAGCAAGGCAGCCATGCCTTCTGTCGGTCTATCATAGGCCGGGCCGAGCAGCTTGTTGCGGTATTGCTGGGCCTGATCGGCCATCCAGTTGGGGAAGAAAGCGAGTTCCGGCGGCGCGCCGATATCAGGATCGCCATCGATGTTGACGACCTTGCCCGCGACCGCGCCGTTGAAGGTTTTCAACTGGTTGTAGTCGGATTTGAGGAAGCACCATTTGGCTTTTTTGTTGTAGGTGAAGGCGCGGCAGGCCGGGTCTCCCAGGCACGTCGTCTTGCACTGGTCGATTGTCACATTCTGGTCGGACCTGAGATCAAAGCCGAAATAGTCGGAATTGTCCGTTGTCGCTATTCGCCGGGCCTCGGCCGCTTGCGCGGCGCTGCTCCAGGCCAGGACATTGGCCCAGGCAAAAAACACGAGAATCAGAATCGAAAGACCACGAGCCGCGCGCATTGCCATAACACCCCTCCAGACACAGCTGACGTCCGGGCATGATCAAGCTTCAGTCAGGCTTGTCAACACGAGGACGCGGCAGGGTTCCGCCTGCCAACGGTTTCCTTTCCGGCCGATGACCGGTAGTACCTCCATAGGACAGGGGATCACGCTTTCTTGCGGCGACGCAAAAGGTGTGAATTCCAAGCCCGCCCTATTTCAGACAATTGGATTGTGGCCCCTTTACGAGCGCTTCAGAACTTCATTCCAATTTTAGTTTTGTAATCTAGGTTGTCTTAATGCCGGCGCATGAAGAGCAGATGTCAGGAGGTCGCGCGCCAGGGCGTGCGCTTCCGCGCGCCCTGCTGCTGGCCATGATGTGCTCGACCGTGCTCGCCGCCGAATCGCGCCCGGCGGCCGCTTTCGAGCTTTTCGGCATCAAGCTGTGGGGGTCGTCCAGCGACGAGGATGCCGATATCGTCGATCCTCTGCGGTACGCCGTGACCATTTCCGCCCCCGACGCCGACAAGGATCTGGTCAAGAAGCTCGAAAATGCCTCGGCGCTGAAGAGTGACGAGGAGCGTCCGGTTTCCGGTTCGCTCGGACTGATGGCCAAAGCGCGCAGCGACCGCGAACAGCTTGTCGCCGCGCTCTATGCCGATGCCCGTTACGAAGGCGTCGTCACCGTCACCATCGACGGCAAGCCGCTCGACGATTTGCCGCCGGATGCCGAATTCAAGGGGCCGAAGCCGGTTCCCGTGGTCATCGACATTGTCACCGGGCCGAAATTCACCTTGGGCAATATCCACCTTGAGGGCGATGCGGCAGGGCTGATGAGCGCCGATTACGGCCTGATTTCAGGCGGCGATGCCGGATCCGGCGCTGTGCTCAAGGCTGAAGCCCTGATCGTGCGGACGCTGAAAGAGCAAGGCAGGCCGCTGGCCAAGGTGACCGACCGCCAGATCGTCGCCGACCATGCCACCTCGACGCTCGACGTGACGCTGACGGTCGCCGCCGGACCGGTCGCCGGCTACGGCCCGACCACGGTGGAAGGCACCGAAAAGGTCGACCGCGACTTCACCGAATACATGACCGGCCTCAAGCGCGGCCGGCAATACTCGCCGCAAGAAATCGACGACGCGCGCGACCGGCTGCTGGCGCTCGAGGTCTTCAACAGCGTGACGTTCAAGGAAGCCGACACGCTCGATGCCGACGGCAACATTCCGATCGGCGTCCAGGTCAGCGAGCGCAAGCCACGCTATTTCGGCATCGGCGGCACCTTCTCCAACACCGAGGGGCTGGGCCTGGAAGGTTATTGGGGCCACCGCAATTTGTTCGGCCGGGCCGAGAAGCTGCGCATCGAGGGCAAGATCAGCGGCATCGGCAGCAACGATCTCGGCGAACTCAACTACAATGCCGGCATCATGTTCGAGAAGCCGGGCGTGATCGGGCCGGCATCGAAGTTCTTCGCCAGCGTCAAGACGGTGCTCGAACATCCTGACGCCTATGACCATTTCTCGGTCAAGGGCAGCACCGGGCTGTCCTACGAACTCACCAAGAAGCAGACGGTATCCGCCGAGGTGGCGCTCGACTATTCCCGCATCCACGACGCCTTCGGCAAGCACAAATACCTGATCGCCAGCATTCCGCTGCAATATGTCTATGACAACCGGGACAACCGGCTGAACCCGACCAGCGGCTTCCGGGTGCTGGCCTATGCCGAGCCGAGCTACGACATTTTGAGCGGTGCGGCGTTCCTGAAGCTGAGGGGCGAAGGGTCGGCCTATCAGTCGCTGGATTCGGCTTCGAAGTTCGTGCTGGCCGAACGTGTCGCCATCGGTTCGATCGTCGGCACCAGCCTCGAACATGTGCCGGCCGACCGGCGCTTCTATTCCGGCGGCGGCGGCTCGGTGCGCGGCTACGCCTATCAGGGCATCGGTCCGAAGGATTTCACCGGCCAGCCGATCGGCGGCCTGTCCTTCTTCGAAACCTCGGTCGAGATGCGCATCGCCATCACCGACACGATCGGCATCGTGCCGTTCGTCGATGCCGGCACTGTGTCGACCAAATCGGTCCCCGATTTCTCCGATGTCAAGGTCGGCGCCGGCGTCGGCCTGCGCTATGTCACGCCGTTCGGGCCACTGCGCATCGATGCCGCCGTGCCGCTCAACCGCGATCCGGGTGACCCGCATTTCGGCATCTATGCCGGCATCGGACAGGCATTCTGAGCGATGAAAACAGTCTGGCGCATCCTCCGCATTGTTCTCTACACGCTGCTGATCGTGGTTGCAGGAGCGATCGGCGCGCTGGTGGTGCTGACCAAGACCGAGCGCGGCCGCGACAATCTCGCCGGCATCATTTCGCGGCTGGCCTCGAACGACGACCGCAAGATCACGGTCAGCGGCATAGACGGCATCTGGTCCGGGGCGCTCAGCGTCGATCATGTCGTGCTGGAGGATCGCGAGGGCGCCTGGCTGGTGGCGCGCAAGGTGGCCGTCGACTGGTCGCCGCTGGCGCTGCTGTCGAAAAGCTTCAGCGCCGACCGTATCGCTGCCGAGCGTATTGAGTTGGCGCGATTGCCGGTGGCCAGCACGCAGCCAGCGCCGAGCGGGGGCACGGCGACGCTGCCGGTTTCCATCGACATCAAGCAGATCGATCTGCCCGAAATCGCGCTTGGCCAGCAACTGGCCGGCAGCGGCATCGCCGAGCTTGCGGCCAAGGGATCGGTCAAGGCCGATGCCGCGCCGCTGGCGGTCGAGACGGTGCTCAACATCACCCGCCATGACGGCAAGCAAGGTAATGTCGACGCCAAGATCCACTTTGCGCCGGCAGACAACAGGCTCGATCTCGACCTGAAGGCCTCGGAGCCGGCAGGCGGTATCATCGCCAACCTGCTCAAGCTGCCCGACACGCCGCCGGTCGACATAAATGTCTCGGGCACCGGGCCGCTCGCCAATTGGAACGGCATCGGCACGTTCTCAGTCGACGGCAAGATCGTCACCCAGCTGACGGGTCGCCACCAGCTGACCGACAAGGGCAATCATATCGAGGCCAAGGGCGACGGCGATTTCGCCCGCTTCCTGCCTGAGAATCTCAAGCCGCTGTTTGCCGGCAAGACCAGTTTCGACATTGCCGGCACCGCCACATCGGCCGGTGGCGTCAGTGTCGACCGCGCCAACATCGACAGCGATGCGGTGCACGGCACCGCGACCGGCATTGTCGATCCTGCCGGCGCCAGCGACCTCTCGGTCGAACTCGCCGCCAAGGGTCCACCCGTGGTGATCAGCGTCGGCAGCAAGGCGCAGCCGATCACGCTGGCGATCAGCAATGCCACCGCCCGCGCCTTCGGCGACGGCAAGGCGCCGATCATCGACGTCGGCGCCTCCTTCGTCTCCATCGTCGCCGGCGGCACGCGGCTGGATGATCTGGCGGCCCAGATCCATTCCGACGGTTTTGACATCCAGAACCGCGCCGGGCCGGTCACCGTCAAGCTGGAGGCGGGCGGCCTCAACACCGACGTGGCGACGCTGGCGCCGCTGATCACCGGCAAGATCGATGTCGACCTGGCCGGGTCGGTCAGCAAGGACGCCATTGCCATCGACCAGGGCACGCTGCGTTCCGACGCGCTCAACGCTTCGCTGACCGCGACGGTGGCGCTTGCCGACCTGTCGATGCAGCTCAAGATGAACGCGGATGCCGTGGCGACGGCCTTTCCGCCGCAGATCGCCTCGGTGCTCGGCGCTAGGGTGAAATTCTCGGCGAGCGCGGCCCGCGACCCGCAAGGGTCTTTCGCCGCCAACTCGATCGAGTTCACGTCCGGCACGCTCAGCGCCGCCGGCACGGCCAGCATGCAAGGCACCGACATCCAGGCCGACATCAAGGGCAAACTGGGCGACGTTTCCGTGCTGTCGCCGACAGTCGGCGTGCCGGTTGCCGGTGGCGTCGATTTCGCGCTGTCGGCAAGTGGCGCCATGACGGCGCCGGATTTCACCGTTACCGCCGACAGCGACAGCCTGACGGCATCGGGCCGCACGGTGAAGAGCATCAAGCTGACGGCAAGCGGCAAGGCCGATATCACCAGTCCCGCCGCCAACGTATCGCTGACCGGCTCCGTCAACGACCAGCCGCTCGACATCAAGGCAGCGCTGGTGACGAGCGAAGGCAAGCGTTCGATCAACGGATTCCTGGTCTCGCTGGGCGACAACAAGGTCTCGGGCGATCTCGCGCTCGACGACAAATTCATGCCGCTCGGCACGCTGACGCTCGATGCACCCGCTATCGACCAGCTGGCCGCACTTGCCGGCCAGGCGATAACGGGCGACATCAACGGAACCATCCGCTTCGCCAAGGATGGCGACGCGCCCTCCGTTGCGATCGATGCGAAGAGCACATCGATCGCGCGCGGTGAGGTGACGGCCAAGGCCATCACCGTCAATGCGCTGATCGCCAATTATCTCAAGGCGCCTGCGATCGCGGGTACGATCAAGGCCGACAGCGTCACCTCCGGAACCACCGAAATCGGCGGCATCGGCGTCGACCTGAAGCGCGAAGGCGACTGGACTAATTTCACCGGCGGCGCCACCATAGCGGGCATTCCGGCAACCGCTGCCGGCCGGGTGAAGATCGCCGATGGCACGACCAGCGTCGAGATTGCCTCGGGCGAAGCCACTGTTCGCGGCATCAAGGCGGCAATCGCTCAGGCGTCGACAATGAGCATCGCCAACGGCACGACCAGCATCGAGAAACTGGCTCTCGATGTCGGCGGCGGTTCGGTGACGCTGTCGGGCACTGCCGGTCAGACGCTCGACCTTGCGGCGCAATTTTCGGCACTGCCCGCGGCGCTCGCCAATGAATTTTCGCCCGGCCTCGATGCTGTGGGCACGCTCAGCGGCACGGCTGGTGTGACCGGACCGCCGGCCGCGCCCGATGTCCGCTTCAATGCGCAACTGGCCGGTATCGAAACCAGCCAGACCCGGCAGGCCGGGCTCGGGCTGCTCGCCGTCGATGCGGCCGGCAGCTACACCTTGGCCGGCGGCGTGATGCTCGATCAGGCGACGCTGACCGGCGACAAGATTTCCGGCAAGGCGGCCGGCACCCTCAACCCGAACGGCGCCAGCGATTTTGCGCTCGATCTCATATCATCCGGCCCCAGCCTGCCCCTGACTGTCGGCAGCGCCGAGAGCCCGGTCAAGATCGAGATCCAGTCCTTGTCGGCAAAGGTGGCGGGCCAGAGCACGCGGGCCCGCCTGGATGTCTCCGCGATCCTGCCCTCGATCGTCACCAGTCCGGCGAGGGTGGACGGGCTTGCCTTGGCGTTGCATTCGGATGCGTTCGATCTCAAGAACCGTGCAGGGCCGGTTTCCGGCACAGTGTCGGCGGGCAAGGTCGGTCTCGACAATCCGGTGATCGCGCCGCTGATCGCCGGCAAGGTCACGGCAGCCGTCAGCGGCCGCCTGACGGCCGACCTGTTTGCCATCGACAGCGGCTCGCTCAAGAGCGATGCGTTGAACAGCCAGGTCGCCGGCCAGGTATCGCTGCGAGACGGTGCCATCGACCTCAATCTCAAGGCGGATGCCCCATCGTCGGCCTTGCCGGCGGCGGCGCGCGGCATGCTTGGCGAACGCGCTGAGATCAGCGCCACGCTGAAGCGCGACCCCAACGGCAGTATCAATGTAAGCGGATTGAAGCTGGCCTCGGGTGCGCTGACCGCCGACGGGCAAGCCAGCCTTGCCGACAACAAGGTGGCCGCCGACATCAAGGGCGCGCTGAGCGACATCTCTCTGCTGTCGAAGGATGCCAAGGGCGCCATCGCCTTTGCGTTGAACGCACAGGGGCCGGCCACCGCGCCGGACCTGTCACTGACGGTCGACAGCGACAGGCTGCTGGTGGCGGCGCGAGAGATCACCGGGTTGAAGCTGACCGCCACCGGCAAGGCCGATGCCGCCAATCCGGCAGCCAACGTGCAACTGACCGGCAATGTCGCCGGCCAGGCGCTGCAAGGCAGCGCGGTGCTGGCGACGGCTGACGGCAAGAGCGCCATCAACGGCCTGCTGCTGTCGCTGGGCAAGAACAGGATCTCCGGCGATCTGGCGCTGGACGAGAAGTTCGTGCCTGTCGGCACCATCGCGCTCGACCTGCCCGATATCGGCCCGCTGGCGGCACTGGCGCTGGAAAAGGCCGAAGGCGACGTACGCGGCACGATTGCCTTCTCGAAGAATGGCGCAGCACCCCAGGTCGCCATCAAGGCGGCGACAGCGTCGATTACGCGCGGCGACCTGCAGGCGAAAGCCGTCTCGATCGATGCGCTGGTCGCCAACTATCTGGCGGCGCCCGTGATCTCCGGAAAGGTCCGCGCCGACACCGTCATTTCGGGCGGCACCGTGATCAGCGGCATCGATGTCGATTTGAAGCGCGACGGCGACTGGACCGGTTTTTCCGGCGGCGCCACAGTCAAGGGCATTCCGGCACAGGCTGCTGGCCGCGTGAAAGTGGCCAACGGCACGACGACCATCGAGCTTGCCTCCGGCCAGGCGACCGTCCAGGGCATCAAGGCGGCCATTGCTCAGGCCTCGACCGTCAGCATCGCCAATGGCACGACGACGCTGGACAGGCTGGTGCTCAACCTTGGCGGTGGTACGGCGACGGTAACCGGCAAGGTCGGCACGGCGCTCGACATCAACGCGACGCTGGCGCGGGTGCCGATGTCGCTTGCGAACAGTTTCTCGGCCGGCCTCGACGCCGCCGGCTCGATTTCGGGCACGGTGAAGGTGACGGGTGCGCCGGCCAGCCCTGCGGTCGCCTTCAATATCGATGCGGCCGGCGTGCAAACATCGCAGACCCGAGGCGCTGGTGTCGGGGCGGTGAGTGTTTCCTCGTCCGGCACCTTTGCCGCCAACAAGCTGGCCTTCACCGCCAATGTCAGCGATGGCGCCGGCCTTGGCCTCAAGGGCGGCGGCACCGTGACGACGGCCGGCACGCCGGCGCTGGTGCTCGACTTCAATGGCGCCGTGCCGTTCGGCCTGCTGAGCCAGAAGCTCGCCGCGCAAGGCATGTCGCTGACGGGCACGGCCAATGTCAACGTGCAGGTGCGCGGTCCCGCGACATCGCCCGTCATCGGTGGCAGCGTCAGCACCTCCGGTGCGCGCCTTGTCGATGCGCGCTCCGGCCTCGCCGTCAACGATCTCGCCGCCGATGTCTCGATTGCCGGCGGCGTCGCCAGGATCAACCGGCTGACCGGAACGCTGTCCACGCGCGGCAGCCTGTCGGCCAGCGGCACGGTCGGCATCAACCCGGCGCAGGGTTTTCCGGCCGATTTGTCGATCAAGCTGGTCGACGGCCGCTATACGGACGGAAGGGTGGTGACCGCCAATCTCGGGGGCGACCTGACGATCAAGGGACCGCTGACCTCCGCACCGGTCATTGCCGGCACCGTGAATCTCGCCAAGACGGTGATCACGGTTCCGGACAAATTGCCGGGCTCGCTGGCGGCGCTCGACGTCAAGCACAAGAACGCGCCAGCTGCGGTCAAGGCACAGGACAAGGCGCTGCGGCCGCCGACGACCAGCGGCAAGGGCGGCGGTAGCGGCCTTGCGCTCGATGTCACGGTCAACGCCCCGAACCAGATCTTCATCCAGGGCAGGGGCGTCGATGCCGAACTTGGCGGCTCGCTCAGGCTGACCGGCCCGGCCTCGTCGCCGCAAGCGGTCGGCACCTTCACCTTGCAGCGCGGACGGCTGTCGATCCTCGGCAAGCGGCTGACCTTCACCGAAGGCACGGTCGGGTTTTCCGGCTCGCTGGTGCCCTATCTCAATTTGACGGCGACCACGACGACGACCAGCGCCACCGTCACCATCGTGGTGTCGGGCGAAGCGACCAATCCGAAGTTCACCTTCTCCTCCGTGCCGGCACTGCCCGAGGACGAGGTGCTGGCGCAATTGATCTTCGGCCGCTCGATGTCGAACCTGTCGCCGCTGCAGATCGCCCAGCTCGCAGAGGCCGCCGGGCAACTGGCCGGCGTCGGCGGCTCGACGTCGCTGCTGGAAAACCTGCGCAGCGCCATTGGCGTCGACGATCTCGACGTCACCACCGACGACCAGGGCGGCACGGCGGTTTCGGCGGGCAAATACCTCAACGACCGCACCTATGTCACGATCCAGAAGGGCGACAAGCCGGGCTCGGGCAAGGCTACGATCGACCTCAATGTCGGGCGCGGCGTCAAGCTGCGCGGCGAGGCCAACGATGCCGGCGAAGCCAAGGGCGGCATCTTCTACGAGAAGGAATACTGATAGTTCGGCAGGGCTTTTGGCCTCATGATGGATCGATTCTGGCGCTGTTCGGGCTGGAGTAAATGTCTCAGTTTAATCGACTATCGAGATTCCAGAAGAATCCGTCGGACAGTAGCAAATTTGCGCCAAGACTGTCGTTATCACGCGAACCGCTCCCCTTTCAAAGTTGCACATTCCCTAACATGTTCTCAATCCACGCCGTCTTTGACATCATGGCCTGGATGCGGAATGTTAAAAGGCGGAAAGCCAACAATGGGAGTTAAGTCATGACAATTTATAAGAGTAATGGCGATCGCGTTCCGGATCACATCCTGGCCATGGCCGAAGAAGCCAAGGCAGGCAAGGTGGACCGCCGCGAATTCCTGGCCATGGCCAGCGTCTTCGGCGCATCGACGGCAATGGCTTACGGCTTGCTTGGCCTCGCCGATCCGACGCCGGCGAAGGCCGAAGAGGTAAAGGGCAAGAAGGGCGGCACGCTGAAGATCGCCCAGTGGATCAAGGATCCCAAGGACCCGCGCAAGGCCGACTGGTCGGAAATCGCCAATGCCGAGCGCCAGGCGCTCGAGCCGTTGGTCAAGTACACGTCCGAATACACGTTCCGCCCCTATCTGCTGGAAAGCTGGGACGTCAACGACGATGCCACGCAGTACACGCTGCATGTGCGCAAGGGCGTCACCTGGTCGAATGGCGATGCCTTCACCGCCGCCGACGTCGTCTTCAACCTGAAGCGTTGGGCCGACAAGAAAGCCGAAGGCAATTCCATGCCAGGCCGTCTTGGCTCGCTGGTCAAGGACGACAAGCTCGACGAAAGCGCCGTGACCATGCCGGACGACCACACGGTCGTGCTGAAGCTCACCAAGCCGGACATCGCGCTGATTCCGAACATGTGCGACTATCCCGGCCTCATCGTCCACAAGACCTTCGACGAGAAGGGCGGCGACTTCAAGGCCTGCCCGATCGGCACCGGTCCGTTCGAACTCGTCTCCTACGATGTCGGTCAGAAGGTGGTCTACAAGCGCCGCACCGACGACAAGTGGTGGGATGGCGAAGTGTTCCTCGATGGCCTAGAATTCATCGACTACGGCACCGATCCGGCAGCCATGGTCAGCGCTTTCGAAGCCGGCGAAGTGCACACCAATTTCGAGACTTCGGCCGACTATGTGTCGATCCTCGATGGCATGGACCTGGTGAAGTCGGAGATCGTCACCGCGTCGACCATCGTCTGCCGCACCAACGTCAACAACAAGCCCTATGGCGACCAGAAGGTGCGCAACGCGCTGCAGCTTGCGGTCGACAACAATGTCGTCTTGCAGCTCGGCTACGGCAATGCCGGTTCGGTCGCCGAAAACCACCATGTCTGCTCGATCCATCCGGAATATTACGAGCTGCCCAAGGTTGCCCGTGATCCGGCCAAGGCAAAGGCGCTGATGGCGGAAGCCGGCCAGGCCGACTTCGAACACGAGCTGATCACTGTCGATGAAGACTGGCACAAGAACACCGGCGATGCGATCGCCGCCCAGCTGCGCGACGCCGGCATCAAGGTGAAGCGCACCGTTCTGCCGGGTTCGACGTTCTGGAACGACTGGACGAAGTATCCGCTGTCGATGACCAACTGGAACATGCGCCCGCTCGGCGTCCAGGTTCTGGCCATCGCCTATCGCACCGGCGAGGCCTGGAACGAGGCCGGCTGGTCGAATCCGGACTGGGATGCCAAGCTCAATGCGGCGCTCGCCGTTGCCGACGCCGCCAAGCGCAAGGAGATGATGAAGGAAATCGAGCAGATCCTGCAGGATTCCGGCATCATGATCCAGCCGTACTGGCGCAAGCTCTACAGCCACTCGGTCAAGGCGGTGCAGAATTACAAGATGCACCCGACCTTCGAGCGCGACTACGGCAAGATCTGGCTCGACCAGGCTTGATCGCACCGACATTGGGGGAAGAGGCTCGCTCCCTTCCCCCGCTCTTTGCATCGTCCGTCCCTGCTGGTCCGCACTTTCTCAAAAAAATTGCGGACTCGCGGGCAAGGCCATGCAACAAAAACAGGGTTGATCGCATCCGAAGGCCTGTTTGACAGCCAGCCCCGCCGGTTACGGCAGGGTTGGCTTTCATAGCCGGCTCAAACCCCAACCCATCGGCAGGGGGCCGCCATGCTTTCCTTCGTTATCAGGCGTCTTGGCACCATGGCATTGACGATGCTGTGCCTGACCATGGTCGTCTTCTTCCTGATCAACCTCGAACCCAATCTGAAGAAGCTGGCGATCAGCCAGACCGAAATGCATACGTCGGCCGAGCAGCTCGAGAGCTGGCTGGTCAACCATGGCTATCGGCAGAACTTCTTCGTCCGCTATGGGCAGTGGCTGGGCGTGGTGCCCAAGCAACCTGTGACAGACCCGGCGACCGGCAAGCCGGCGCAGCGTTTCTCCTTCTGCAACGATCCGCTCGTGCCGACCCTCGCCGGCGTTTTCCAGGGCGATTTCGGCTGCTCGACCAAGTTCAAGGCGACCGTCGCCTCAAAACTGTTTCCGGCACTCGGCGCTACGGGCATCCTGATGTTCTGGGTGCTGGTGGTGATGGTGCCGATCTCGCTGCTGATCGGCATTCTGGCCGGCATGCGCGAGGGGTCGCGAACCGACCGCGTGCTTTCGGTGGCATCGATCGCCTCGACGGCGACGCCTGAATATGTGTCGGGCGTCATCTTCACCGTCATCTTCGCCTCATGGCTAGGCTGGCTGAACGGCTCGGCGGCTTCGGCTAGCCAGGGCATCACCTTCTACAATTTCACTTTGCCGGTGATGACGCTGGCGATTTACGGCATCGGCTACATCGCCCGCATGACGCGTGCTTCGATGGTCGAAGTGATGACGCAGCAATATATCCGCACTGCCAGGTTGAAGGGTCTTTCCTTCGGCAGCGTCGTGGTCAAACATGCCTTGCGCAATGCGCTGATCGCACCGTTCACCGTCATCATGCTGCAGTTTCCCTGGCTGCTCACCGGCGTCGTCATCGTCGAGGTGATGTTTCGTTACCAGGGCTTCGGCTACACGCTGGTCGAGGCGGCCGGCAACAACGACATCGACCTTTTGCTCGGCTGCTCGCTGGTCTCGGTGTTCATCGTCTTGATCACGCAGCTCATTTCCGATGTCGGCTACGCATTTCTCAATCCGCGTATCAGAGTTCAGTAGGGAGCGAAGCGGATGCCGGTTCAATACATCAGTGGCTTCACCGTCGTTCTCGAAGTGCTGTCGCGCTTCTGGCCGGTCTGGATCGCGCTCGTCATCGTCATGGGCGCGAGCTTCGCCTACAAGAAGAAGCTGGCGCTCTACGGCCAGCTGTTCGACAGCGGTGTCGGCATCGTCGGCGTCGGCATCTGCCTGTTCTGGCTGTTCACGGCAATCTTCGCCGCGACCGTTTCTCCCTTCGATCCGCTGGCCCAGATTCCCATCATGAAGGATGTGCTGCCGGGCGCCGTCGAACCGAAATCGGGGCTGACCTATCTGTTCGGCGGCGACAAGCTGGCGCGCGACGTGTTTTCGCGCATGGTCTATGGCAGCCAGATCGTGCTGATCATCGCGCCTGCGGCAACCGGCTTCGCGCTGATGGTCGGCATCACGCTCGGCCTGCCCGCCGGCTACTACGGCGGCAAGATCGACACCGTGCTGTCGTTCCTGGCCAATCTCGTGCTGGCCTTCCCTGTGATCCTGCTGTTCTACCTTTTGGTGACGCCGGGCATCATGGACACGCCGATCCCTTATGGCATGGCCGGCGTCTTCTTCCTGTTCCCGATCATCTTCTTCAGCGTGCTGTTCTGGACCCGCTACAAAAACCGGCCCGACCGGCTCTACATCCTGCTCGGCATCACCCTGATCCTCGGCGGCTGGATCTATGCCGGCCTGGTCTTCGACGCCGATCCGCTGAAGATCGTGCATATCGACCCCAACCAGCTCAATATCTTCGTGGCGGTGGTGTTCGCGTCCAGCCCCGGCGTGTTCCGCATCGTGCGTGGCTTGGTGATGGACATCAAGACGCGTGACTATGTGGCGGCGGCGCAGACGCGCGGTGAATCGCCCTGGTACATCATGCTATGGGAGATCCTGCCCAATGCGCGCGGGCCACTGATCGTCGACGCCTGCCTGCGCATCGGCTACACCACGATCCTGCTCGGCACGCTCGGTTATTTCGGCCTTGGCCTGGCGCCGGAAAGTCCGGACTGGGGCACTGCGATCAAGGACGCCAGCCGCCTGCTGCGCTCCTTCATCCACCCGGCGTTGCCGCCGACGATCGCACTGATGTCGTTCGTGCTGGGCTTGAACCTGCTCGCCGACTCGCTGCGCGAACAATCGATGAAAGACTGATCTCGCGGGTTTCGACCCGATGCGCCTGATAGAAACAGGCCTAGAAGAACCAGGATTGGAGCGACCCATGAACGAGGCAGTTCGAAATCCCGCCACGCCAACCAATGGGCCGGCCAACGCGCCGATCATCGAGATCGAGAACCTGTCGATCTCCTTCTTCACCCGCAAGGGCGAGATCCCGGCGGTCATGGATTTTTCCTGCACCGTCATGCCCGGCGAGGCGATGGGCATCGTCGGCGAATCCGGCTGCGGCAAGTCGACCGTGTCGCTCGGCATCATGCGCGACCTCTCCAACATCGGGAAGATCGTCGGCGGCAAGATCAAGTTCCAGGGCAAGGACATGGGCGAGCTCTCCGACGAGGAGTTGCGCTCCATTCGCGGCAACAAGATCGCGATGATCTACCAGGAGCCGATGGCGAGCCTGAACCCGGCGATGAAGGTCGGCCAGCAATTGATGGAAGTGCCGCTGATCCACGACAAGGTGTCGAAGGAAGAGGCCCATAAACGCGCGCTTGACATGGTGCGCGCGGTCAAGCTGCCTGATCCCGAGCGCATGATGCGCTCCTATCCGCACCAGCTCTCGGGCGGCCAGCAGCAACGCATCGTCATTGCCATGGCGCTGCTGTCGAAGCCGGCGCTGCTTTTGCTCGACGAACCGACGACGGCGCTCGACGTGACGGTGGAGGCCGGCATTGTCGACCTGGTCAAGGGGCTCGGCCAGAAGTTCGGCACGTCGATGATTTTCGTGTCGCACAATCTCGGCCTGATCCTGGAAACCTGCGACCGCATCACGGTTATGTATTCGGGCGAAGCGGTCGAAACGGGCAAGATCAAGGACGTGTTCGACCGGATGCGCCACCCTTATACGCAAGGGCTGTTCCGCTCGATCCCGCTGCCCGGCGCCGACAAGAACTCGCGGCCGCTAATTTCGATCCCCGGCCAGCTGCCGCTGCCGCACGAGCGGCCCAAGGGCTGCAATTTCGGCCCTCGCTGCCACCATTTCGTCGAGGGCGTCTGCAACGCCGCCGAAATCCCGATGATCGAGGTCGCGGGTCACGAAGGCCATTTCTCGCGCTGCGTGCGCTTCAACGAGATCGACTGGGAGGCGCTGCCGCCCGGCGCCAAGAAGGTCAATGAGCGCGTCGTGCCCGGCGCTCCGGTGCTCAAGATCGAGGATCTCAGAAAATACTACAGGGTCGGCGGCAGCGAGGTGTTCGGCTCGAGCGAGGGCCGCGTCGTCAAGGCCAACGAGACGATCTCGTTCATGGCGCGGGAATCCGAGACGGTTGCCATCGTCGGCGAATCCGGCTGCGGAAAGTCGACGCTGGCCAAGGTGCTGCTTGGGCTGGAGACGGCAAGTGCCGGCACGGTGACGCTGGGCAACAAGGAAATCCAGTCGACGGGCATTGAGAAGCGGAGCGTCGACACGGTGTCGTCGATCCAGATGGTGTTCCAGAATCCGTTCGACACGCTCAATCCCAGCCATTCGGTCGGTTCGCAGATCATCCGCACGCTGGAGAAGTTCAATGTCGGCAAGACGGTTGCCGATCGCCGCAAGCGCATGCTGGAACTGCTCGACCTGGTGAAGCTGCCGCGGGCATTCGAAACCCGCAAGCCGCGCCAGCTATCGGGCGGCCAGAAGCAGCGCATCGGCGTGGCGCGCGCCTTTGCCGGCGACGCCAAGGTGGTGGTGGCCGACGAGCCGGTCTCGGCATTGGACGTGTCGGTGCAGGCGGCGGTGACCGAACTGCTGATGGACATCCAGCGCAAGAACAAGACGACAATGCTGTTCATCAGCCATGATCTGTCGGTCGTGCGCTACATCGCCGACCGCGTCGTGGTCATGTATCTCGGCTATATTGTCGAGCAAGGCACGACCGACCAGATCTTCGCGCCGCCCTACCATCCCTATACCGAGGCGCTGCTGTCGGCGATCCCGATCGCTGACACCAGCGTGGTCAAGCGGCACATCGTGCTGGAGGGCGACATTCCCTCGGCGATGAACCCACCGTCCGGCTGCCCGTTCCAGACCCGCTGCGGCTACAAGAAGCTGGTGCCTGACAATCTGTGCGAGACCAAGGTGCCACCGGTCAAGCATCTCGGCGGCGGCCATATGAGCCTGTGCTGGCTCTCCGACGACGTGCTGGCAACGATGGAGCCGGTGATCAAGTTCGACAAGGAGCACGCCGCGCACGAAGGCGTGCCGGATGACGCGCCGCATGGCGATGGCCCCGGTTTTGCCGGCCCGCCGCCAAAGCGTCCGCGCGGCAAAAGGCCGAGCTGACCGACATAGAGGCAATGCCTCTCGTCGGAGTTTTGCCTCCGCGGCATCGTCATATCTCATATCTGTCAAGGAATGACAGAGCTACGTTCGCTTGAATATCTCCGCCAATTGCCTTAGGTGATGCGTGATGTTTGATGCGCATTAAGGAAACGTATTGTGAGAACGACGCTTGCAATCGATGACGATGTCCTCCTTGCCGCCAAGGCCATGGCGCAACAGCAGGATCGCAGCGTTGGCGAGGTCATTTCCGATCTGGTTCGCCGATCACTGCGCAGGCCGCAGTCTGGCGGTGAGCGCAATGGTATTCCCTTACTCTCATCGCGGCCCGACGGCCCGATGGTCGATCTGGAAATGGTCAATGCGCTTCGCGATGAACTGCCGTGACCTTCCTGCTTGACGTCAACGTCTTGATTGCGTTGATCGATCCGGCTCACGTTGCGCATGAAGATGCCCATCGGTGGTTCCAATCCACCGGGCATATATCATGGGCTACATGTCCCATTACCGAGAATGGTGTCATCAGGATTTTGAGCAGCCCGAAATATCCTAATTCTCCGGGTTCGCCCGCTGTCGTTGCGCAGATTGTCGGCAAACTGCATGCCCTTTCAGGACATCAGTTCTGGTCGGACGACATCAGTCTCGTCGGTCCCAGCGACATTGATGCAGCTAGAATCCTAACCTCGGCGCAAGTAACGGATAGCTATCTCCTGGGGCTCGCAAAGGCGCGTGACGGCAAATTGGCGACCTTTGACCGAAAGTTATCGACCGCGGCGGTAAAGGGAGGCAAGCCGACCCTCCATCTGATCCCGAGCGGATGAATTCTGAGGCCTGTTCCGATCAAGGCGACATCACTTTTCCGCAGCGCCAAGTGATTTCACTTGGCTGCGTAATGCTCCGGAAAAGTCAGTTGCCGCACTCGCTCAGTTGTTGCGCATAGTCCCGCGCCATCTTGTCGGTGGCCCGGGCATAGCCCTGGACGCCGGCATCGCCCCGGTTGCCGCGGCCATAGGCGGTCCAGCCGAGATAGTAGGCAAGATAGAGGTTGTAGGTATCGTTGCGGGCAACGCCATACGTGTCTGCGGTCTTGGAATGATACCAGCCGACAAAGTCGACGGCGTCGGCGAATTTCGTCCGCCGTGCCGCCCAGTTGCCGGTCTCGCGCTGATATTGCGACCAGGTGCCGTCCAGCGCCTGCGAGAAGCCGGTGGCCGACGAGACATGCTTCCACGGAATGAAGCCGAGCAGCTTGGTGCGCGGCGGCCGTGCATTGCTCTTGAAACCGGATTCCTTGCGCACCGTCGCCATCAGCACGGGAACGGGGATGCCGTATTTCTGCTGGGCGCGCTCGGCGGCCGACTGCCAGTTGTCGAACCAGCCGTCATTCTGGTCGAAGACGGCACAGACATTGTTGATGTGGCTGGGCGGCGTGGCGCAGGCCGAAAGCGCCAGCAGCACGCAAACCGCACCAATTTTACTAAAACTCGAACTACGCATGGGCAGAGCAATAGGCCGAAATCATAAAGGGAATCTTGCGGCGTCCGTTAACGCTTCGCCGGCGCAGTCTCTCAAGGAAATCCAGTATCGATAATCCGACGCACTTCGTCGCTTTTTCTAAACAGACATTGCAGAAATGCCGCCGTGGCTAAAATCGCGCCCGCAGACGACGTATTTCTGACAGCTTGCCCGGTTTGCCGGGGCTTTGATACCGGCATGAACGAACCAAGACGCAAACGCGGCGCCGAGCGCACCAGCAACAGAGGGCCATCGGCCATCCCGCAACTGTCGCTCAGGCGGGTGACAAATCCCTATCCGCCAATGGCGATGCTGTCGCCCGACCAGATCGAGCAGATCCATCAGGCGTCGATGCACATATTGGAGAATTTCGGCATCGAGGTGATGAGCCCGCGGGCGCTGTCGCTGTTCGAGAAGGCCGGCGCCAAAGTCGATCATGCCTCGGCGAATGTCCGCATCGATCGCGGCCTGATCGAAGACGTGCTGAAGACCACGCAGTCCAGCTATGTGTTGACGCCGCGCAACCCGGCCAACGCGGTTCATCTCGGCGGCAACACCATCAATTTCACGCTGGTTGCCGGACCGCCCAATGTGCACGATATGGAGCGCGGCCGCCGCGCCGGAAATTTGCGCGACTATTCGGATCTGACCCGGTTGGCGCAGCATTTCAACTGCATCCACATGCTGGGCAACCAGGTCTGCGCACCGGTCGAACTGCCGGCCAATTCCCGCCATCTCGACACCTATTTCACCAATCTGACGCTGACCGACAAGAGTTTCCATGTCTCGGCGATCGGGAGGGGCAGGGCGCTTGACGGCATCGAGATGATGGCGATTTCGCGCGGGCTGACGCTCGATCAGATGCGCGACGATCCCGGCATCACCACGATCATCTCGGTCAACTCGCCGCGCCGCTTCGATGAGATGATGGCCGAAGGACTGATGACCATGGCCGAGTTCGGCCAGTCGGTGGCGGTGACGCCGTTCACGCTGATGGGGGCGATGAGCCCGGTGACGCTGGCCGGCGCGCTGGCGCAGCAGAACGCCGAGGCGCTGTTCGGCGTCGCGCTGACGCAGCTTGTCCGTCCAGGCGCGCCGGTCATGTATGGCGCCTTCACCTCCAATGTCGACATGAAGTCGGGCGCGCCGGCCTTCGGCACGCCGGAGAACACCAAGGCCAACATCGCGTCGGGGCAATTGGCGCGGCGATACGGGCTTCCGTACCGCACGACGCCGGGCTCGGCTTCCAACGCCGCCGATGCGCAAGGCGCCTATGAGACGCTGATGGCGCTGTGGGGCGCGGTGCTAGGCCACGGCAATCTCGTCTATCATGCCGCCGGCTGGCAGGAGGGCGGGCTGACGGCGTCGTTCGAGAAGCTCATCATCGATGTCGAGATGATCCAGCACATGATGGAGTTCTTGCGCCCGATCGAGGTCAATGAGGCCGAGCTCGCCGTCGAGGCGTTGGGCGCGGTGCCGACCGGCGGCCATTTCTTCGGCGAACCGCACACGCTGGAGCGCTACGCCACCGCCTTCTACCAGCCGATGCTGTCAAACTGGCAGAATTACGAGGCGTGGCAGGAGGCTGGCGGGCTCGACGCCACGGCGCGGGCGACGCGGCTGTGGAAGAAGGCGCTGGAAGACTATGTCGAGCCGGTGATGGATATCGCCGTGCGCGAGGCGCTGGAGGCTTACATGGCCAGGCGCAAGGAAGCGATCGGGCAGGGCGAGCCGTGATGGTCACAGGTTTGCGCGCGTGCACCCCCCTCTGTCCTGCCGGACATCTCCCCCTCAAGGGGGGAGATTGGCTGGCACGTTCTTCTTCGCCAACTACCAATGTTGAAAAGAGGGTCGCGGCGCAGCCGCTGCTGAATTCCCCCCTTGAGGGGGAGATGGCCGGCAGGCCAGAGGGGGGGCGGCTTGGCTCCTCCCATTTCGATTCATTCCACCCATCCAACTCATTGATAACAGAGAAAAATCCATGAAATCGCATGCAAAGGTCGTGGTCATTGGCGGTGGCGTCGTCGGGTGCTCCGTGCTGTTCCATCTCGCCCGCCACGGCTGGACCGATGTTGTCCTGCTGGAACGCGACGAATTGACGTCCGGCTCGACCTGGCACGCGGCCGGCGGCATGCACACCATCAATGGCGACCCTAACGTCGCCAAGCTGCAGAAATACACCATCAACCTCTACAAGGAGATCGAGGAGCTTTCCGGCCAGGCGACCGGCGTGCATCTGACCGGCGGCGTGCTTCTGGCGGCAACCGAGGTGCGGCTGGACTGGCTGCGCGGCGTCGTCGCCAAGGGCCGCTATCTCAACATCGAGCTGGAGGAGATCTCGCCCAACGAGGCGGCCGAACTGATGCCGCTTCTCGACCCCAGGCAGTTCGTCGGCGCCGTCAGGAACAAGGAGGACGGCCATCTCGACCCCTCGGGCGTCACCCATGCCTATGCCAAGGCCGCGCGGAAACTTGGGGCGGAAGTGGAGCGTTTCACCAAGGTCGAGGACATTGTGCGGCGTCCCGACGGGCTGTGGCGGGTCATCACCAACAAGGGCGAGGTGGTGGCCGAGCATGTCGTCAATGCCGGCGGCCTGTGGGCGCGCGAGGTCGGCCGCATGGTTGGTCTCGAACTGCCGGTGCTGGCCATGGAGCACATGTACCTGATCACCGAGGATATGCCGGAGGTCGCCGCCTGGAACGCCAAGACCGGCACCGAGATCATCCACGCGGTCGACTTCGATGGCGAGCTTTACCTGCGCCAGGAGCGCGGCGGCATGCTGATGGGCACCTATGAGAAGGCCAACAAGCCGTGGTCCGAATACCAGACGCCATGGAATTTCGGCCATGAATTGCTGGCGCCCGACATCGACCGCATCGCGCCGTCGCTGGAGGTCGGCTTCCGCCATTTCCCGGCCTTCCAGAACACCGGCATCAAGCAGATCATCAACGGCCCCTTCACCTTCGCGCCGGACGGCAACCCGCTGGTCGGGCCGGTGCGCGGCCTGCCGGGCTTCTGGGTCGCTTGCGGCGTCATGGCCGGTTTTTCGCAAGGCGGCGGCGTCGGCCTCGCTTTGTCGAACTGGATGATCGAGGGCGATCCCGGCGCCGATATCTGGGCGATGGATGTCGCGCGCTACGGCGACTGGGCGACGATGGCCTATACCAACGCCAAGGTGCGCGAGAATTATTCCAGGCGTTTTTCGATCCGCTTCCCAAATGAGGAACTGCCCGCCGGGCGGCCGCTGAAGACGACACCGGTCTATGATCTGCTGTCTGCCAGGGGTGCGCAATGGGGCGTTGCCTATGGGCTGGAAGTGCCGCTGTGGTACGCGCCGGAAGGCGTCAAGGACGAGTTCTCGTGGCGCCGCTCGAGCGACTTCACGCAGGTCGCCAAGGAGGTCGCGACGGTTCGCGACGGTGTTGGCCTGTCCGAGATTTCGAGCTTCGCCAAATACAAGGTGACGGGTGAGGGGGCCGCGGCCTGGCTCGACCGGATGCTTGCCTGCAAACTGCCGAAACCCGGCCGCATGACGCTGGCGCCGATGCTGAAGCAGGACGGCAGGCTGATCGGCGACTTCACGCTGGCCAATCTGGGGGTGGATGGCTGGTTCCTCGCCGGCTCCGGCATCGCCGAGCAATACCATATGCGCTGGTTCGAGAAGCACCTGCCTGACGATGGATCAGTCCGCATCGAAGCGCTGGGCGCGAAGCTCACCGGCCTGTCGATCGCCGGCCCGAAGGCGCGGGATGTGCTGGCAAAGGCCACGCGTTCGGATGTCTCCAATGCGGCATTTTCCTTCATGGCCATTGGCCGGATGGATATCGGCATGGCGCCGTGCCTGGTCGGCCGTGTGAGCTATACCGGCGATCTCGGCTACGAAATCTGGGTGACGCCGGAATACCAGCGCGCCGCCTATCAAGCGCTGATGGCGGCGGGCGAGGAATTCGGCATCGGCCTGTTCGGCTCGCGCGCCCTCAATGCGCTGCGGCTGGACAAGAATTACGGCTCATGGGGGCGCGAGTACCGGCCGATCTACGGACCGCTGGAAGCGGGGCTCGACCGCTTCGTTGCTTACGGCAAGGACGCCGATTTCATCGGCAAGGCCGCGGCGCTGGCCGAGCGCAAGCTGGGCGGCAAATTGCGCCTGCGCGCCTTTATCGTCGATGCCGACGATGCCGATGTCATTGGCGACGAGCCGATCTGGTTCGATGGTGCGGTGCGCGGCTGGGTGACGTCGGGCGGCTATGCGCATCATTCGAAGAAATCCGTTGCCGTCGGCTATGTGCCGAAGGAGATCGCCGATGAGAGCGACGGCTTCGAAATCGAGCTGCTGGGCAAGCGCCATGCGGCGCGCATTCAGGTGGTGCCGCTTTTCGACGCCAATTTCGAACGGATGCGTGCCTGAAGCGCATCGGCAAAGCCGAAGCGCTTCAGATTCCTGTTTTGTACATGTCGTTGTCCCAAAACCGCGGGCACTTTTGGGCGACGTGCACTAGAGCGGTTCACGGCTTGATGGAATCGAAGGGGATTCCCGATTTGTCTGTTTTGTGATTCAAGATGCTGGCTGGAGTGGAG
>NZ_JAMYQH010000041.1:0-57048 GCF_040320765.1 Mesorhizobium sp. M0618
CGCGGGTTTCCACCCCGTTGGGGCTGACGCGGGGGTTTGCCGGGTCCCCCCCAACCCGCCCCCCCCCATGCCGGCGGGGGGCCCCCCGCCCCCCGACCCGTGCATGAACGCGTGCGCCGGTGGTCATCGCCAGGATGACGGCCATTTCGTCGCCGCGCGGCGCATCGGCAATGCCGATCTCGATCGCATCGAAATGGCTGCGCACATAGGAGGCGTTTATGTGCGTGATCGGGATATCGATGCGCGTTCCGGGGCCGCCGACCTTCTTGGTCGAAGGCACGATCGCCTTGGCATTGCCGAGCAGTTCACGCATCGCATAGCCGCCCGGATTATGCCAGAGCGCGCCGTGTTCAAGCTCGCCGGCGGCGCCGACTATGGCACCCTTGCCATAGCCTTCGATGGCCTGGCCGCCTTCACCAATGGCGTCGATCAGGCGCCGAGCCATATCGAGACCGAGCGGCTTCAGGTCTTCCATGAAGCCAGTGATCTCTTCGACATAACGTCCGGCAAAAGGGTTGGCGATGACCGCGACGACCGCGCCCCGCTTGAGCGGGCGTGCCGCGTGGGGTCCGCCCTCATGGAATATCTCTTCGACCTGAACCAGAAATTTCCTGACCACCACAGCCGGCATCGTTCGCTTCCTTCATCCCGTCGTTCATAAAAACTCATTAGAGTATCAACAATTATGCCCATGGACATTTGTCAAGCGCAGACGTCGAGCAAGTGGGCGAAGGGCCAAGAAAACTGCATCGGATGACGATTGACAGCCTGTTAAGCCGCTCCTAAACTCATATGACCATCAACGAACTCGCCGTTGTCCCGGCGATATGTGGGGGATGGTCAAAGCGTGGCTTCAAAAGCTGAAAAAAGCTGAAGGGGAATGACATGAAAAGGGCGCTCAAGAGTTTATTTCTGGCCGGCACGATGCTTGCCATTTCGTTCGGACCGGCCGCCGCACAGGCCAAGGTTTCCGTGGCCGCGATCTCGGGATACTTCGCACAGGGTTTTGGCGTTTCGATCGTCAACGGCCTCAACAAGGCCAAGACGGATTTCGGCATCGACCTCAAGCTGGTCGACACCGGCAATCGCGCGCTCGACTACCAGCAGCAGTTCGAGAATCTTGCCAAGGGCAAGCAGTACGACCTCATCTTCGTGATGGGCTGGGAGCTGGTGGACTCGCTGCAAAAGGTCAGCGCCGAATATCCTGACCAACGCTTCGTGTTCATCGATGGCGTCCTCGACAATCCCAAGATGATCTATGCCAATTTCGCCGAGGAGCAGGGATCCTTCGTCGCCGGCGCGCTTGCCGGCATGATCGAAGCCAGGGGCACCGCCTTCGACAAGATCGGCGACGGCAAGGCGATCGGCTTTGTCGGCGGCCGAGATATCCCGGTGATCCGCAACTTCCTGGGCGGCTACGAGCAAGGCGCCAAATATGCCGCGCCCGACGTCAAGGTAAACTCCGTCTTCGCCGGAACCTTCGACGACCCGGCCAAGGGAAGCGAACTTGCCCAGGCGCTTTACGGCCAGGGCTCCGACATTGTCTACAACGTCGCCGGCCCGACGGGTGAAGGCGTTATGCAGGCAAGTGCCGCGGTCGACAAATATTCGATCGGCGTCGACATCGACATGTGCGGCTCGGCTCCCGGAAATGTGCTCGCCAGCATGCTGAAGCGCGGCGACATCGCCGTCTACACGCTGATCAAGGACGAGGTCGAGGGCCGCAAGATCACCGCCGGCACCCGCACTTTCGACCTCGCCTCGGGCGGTGTTGAGGTCAAGGTCTGCGATGATATTGCCCCAAAGATCCCCGCTGGCGTTACCGCCAAGCTGGACGAGATCAAAAAGGGCATCGTCGACGGCAAGATCGTGATCGCCAAGGCGAAGTAAGCCAACAACAGCGCCTCCCTGCCAAGAAAGCGCTACACTGATCCGCCGCGGCTTGCCGCGGCGGATCAGTGTCCAATCTGCGAGAGCCACGTTGTCGAACACGCCGGGGTCGCCGACCCTCCACAGCAATGCCGCGATGGCCGTCGAGTTGACTGGCATCACCAAGCGTTTTGGCGCATTCGTCGCCAATGACGGCATCGACCTTGCGGTCCGCCGCGGCGAGATCCACGCCATCATCGGCGAGAACGGTGCCGGCAAGACGACGCTGATGAACATCCTGTTCGGCCTCTTGCAGCCGGACGAAGGCTCGATCCGGCTGAACGGTGAAGAGATCGTGATCGCCGACCCGTCCGTGGCGATAAAGGCCGGCCTCGGCATGGTTCACCAGCATTTCAAGCTGGTTCCCTCGCTCTCGGTTGCCGACAACGTCTTTCTCGGCATGGAAATCCGTCGCCATGGGCTGATCGACCACGCCGCACAAATTGCGCGCACGCGTGATCTGTCGAAGCGCTTCGGCTTGCAGGTCGATCCGACCGAGCGCGTCGGACTGCTCTCGGTCGGCATAGAGCAACGCATCGAAATCCTGAAGGTCCTGGTGCGCGGCGCGCGCACCATCATCCTCGACGAACCGACCGCCGTGCTGACGCCGCAGGAAAGCCGTGAACTGTTCCAGACACTGCGCAGCTTCGTGGCCGAAGGCATGACGGTGATCTTCATTTCGCATCACTTGGAAGAAGTGATGGAAGTGTCCGACACGGTGACGGTGCTGCGCAATGGCAGGAAGGTGGCGACCCGGCCGACGGCCGAACTCAGCAAGGACGAGTTGGTGCATATGATGGTCGGCCGCGAGGTCAGCTTCGACCGCCGGGCGCGTGCGTCGCTGCACGGCGACGTGGTGCTCGAAGTGAAGGATCTGTGGGCGCGCGACGATCGCCTGCTGCCGGCCCTTCGCAACGCCAGTTTCACCGTCCGCTCCGGCGAGGTGGTGGGGATCGCGGGTGTGGCCGGCAATGGTCAGACGGAGCTGGCGGAAGTGCTTTCGGGCCTGCGACCGGCAAGCCATGGCGGGGCGTGGCTGAAGGGCCAGAATCTCACCGCTCTCTCCCCCGCCGCGATCCGCCAGGCAGGCCTCGCCCATGTTCCAGGCGATCGCATGGTGCGCGGGGTCGATCGCAACGCTTCGATAGCGGCCAACACCCTGATGGGCCGCCAGCATCGCGCACCATGGAGCCGCGGCGGCATGCTCAACTGGAATGCCATAAATCAAAACGCCGAAACGCTGATCAAGAGCTTCGATATTCGCGCGCGCGGAGCCGGTGATGCGGTCAAGCGGCTTTCGGGCGGAAACATCCAGAAGGTCGTTCTGGCGCGCGAATTCACCAATGGCGCCGATTTCCTGCTGATCGACCAGCCGACGCGCGGCGTCGACATCGGCGCCCAGGAGGCCATTCATGACGAGATCATGCGCCAGCGGGCCGCCGGCCGCGCGATCCTGCTGATTTCCGTGCAGCTCGACGAACTGGCCGCCCTTGCCGACCGCATCCTGGTGATGTTCAACGGGCGGATCATGGGCGAGGTCGCCGGCGACGAGGCCGACGAGGAGCGCATCGGCATGATGATGGCAGGCGTGGCCGCGCCGGAATTTGCCGCGGAGACCGCATCATGACAGACCATTTGCGTGCCGTTTCCGGCCAGGTGATCGCCATCGGCGTGGCGCTGCTGATGGGCGCGATCATCATCCTCATGGTCGGCGAAAGCCCGGTGCGTGTGTTCATGACGCTGTTGCGCGGCGCCTTCGGCGATCAGGAGAAGATCGCCGGGACCCTGCTGCAGACGACGCCGATCCTGATCTGCGGTGTCGCCGCCTGCATCGGCCTGCGCGGCGGCATGTTCAACGTCGGCATCGAGGGCCAGCTGTTCCTCGGCGGCTTCGCCGCCGCCTGGGTCGGCTTTGCCATGCTCCTGCCCGCGGGCATTCACACGCTGGCCGCGCTGGCGCTCGCGGTCGTGGCAGGCGCGGCCTGGGTCGCCATCCCCGCCTACTTCCGCGCCCGCTACAACACCAACGAGGTCGTCTCGACGATCCTGTCGAACTACGTGGCGGTGCTGCTCACGTCCTACTTCACCATCTTCCTGTTCAAGCGGCCGGGTGGCTGGTCGGAGACGCCGCCGATCCTGGCGACTTCCTATCTGCCGGAGATCTTCACCTTTTCGCGGTTGAACTGGGGCCTGGTCATTGGCCTGGTGCTGGCGGTCGGCGCAGCCCTTGTCTTCCGCTACACCAAATGGGGTTACGGCGTCACGATGGTCGGTTCGGCGCCGAAATTCGCCGAATATGGCGGCGTCAACGTGAAACGGCAGGGTTTCCTGGTCCTGCTGCTTTCGGGGGCCGTCGGCGGGCTGGCCGGCGGCGTCGAGACGCTCGGCGTCCATCACCGCTTCATGGAAGGATTTGCCCCTGGTTTCGGCTTCGACGGGCTGATCGCCGCCCTGCTTGCCAATGGCTCGCCTGTCGCCACCATCTTCACCGCACTGTTCTTCGGCGCCCTGCGCAACGGATCGCTGCTGCTCGAGGTCGATACCAGCGCGTCGCGCGAGATCATCACCGTGATCCAGGCGCTGATCATCCTCAGCGTGTCGGCCCAGGTGCTGGTGAGAAAGCGCGGCGACAGCCAGGCAGGGGAGCGGCGATGGAAATTCTAGACAAGCTCATCAACGTCGCGCTGATCGCGGCGACGCTTCGCACCACCGCGCCCATCCTTCTGGTCGCGCTTGGCGGCTCGTTCACCACCAAGGCCGGCATCTTCAACATCGGCCTCGAGGGGCAGATGCTGGTCGGCGCCTTCTTCGCCGTCCTTGGTTCGATCTGGACAGGTTCCGCACTCGCGGGCGTCGCCTGCGGCGTCGCGGCGGCGCTCGTCTTCGCCCTGGTTTTTGCCGTCCTGGTGGTGAGCTTCAAGGCCAATGAAGTGGTCGTCGGGCTGGCGCTCAACATCCTGGCCGGCGGCATGACGATCTCGCTGATGAAAGCGATCTTCGGCACGCGCGGTTCGATCGTCGGTCACGGCATCGTCGGCCTGCCGAAAGTCCAGCTGCCCGGTGCCCGCGACCTTCTCGGCTCGTGGGCGCCGCTGATCTCCGGCTTCACGCCGCTCGTCTATGTCGCCTTCATCGCCGTGCCGCTGCTGGTCGTCTGCTACAAGCGGACGCGGCTCGGCCTCTATATCCGCGTCGTCGGCGAAAAGCCGGAAGCCGCCGAGGCGCTTGGCATATCGATCACCCGCGTCCGCTACATCGCGTCCCTGCTGTGCGGATTGCTGGCGGGCCTCGCCGGCGCGCATCTGTCACTCGGCTACATCACCATGTTCACCGAAAACATGTCGTCGGGCCGTGGTTTCATGGCGGTGGCGATCCTGATCTTTTCCAACGGCGATCCGCTGAAGGTGCTGGCCGGCTGCCTGCTGTTCGGCTTCGCCGATGCTTTTTCGCTGCGCCTGCAGACGTTCGGCTATCCCTCCTACCTGGTTCTCACCGTCCCTTATGTCGTCGCGCTGATCGCATTGTTCGCGCTGTCCTACCGGGCGCGTCCAAGGGTTATCGCGGAGACGCTGGAATCGATGCGTAAGCTGCTGTCGGTAGACAAGAACACTGAACCCGGCCGCAAAAATCCCCAGTGAAGGAAGCCTTTATGGAACGCATAATCCTCGACGTGGATTCGGCCGGCGACGATATTCTCGCCGTGCTGTTTGCAGCGGTCAATCCGAGGCTCCGGCTCGAGGGCGTGACCACCGTGACCGGTGCGGCCGGCCCGATCGAACAGGTCACCAACGTCGTCCTCAACACGCTGACGCTCGCCGGGCGTGACGATATCCCGGTTCACGCCGGCGCGTGGCGGCCGATCGTCGGCAACGCCAAGGCCGACATGGAGGCGCCGGTGCATTTCGAAAGACGGCTCGTTGCCCGTTTCGGCGATCGCCTGAAGAAGTTCAACCCGCCGGCGCCGACGCCGGTGCGGCAGGCCACATCGGGACATGCGGTCGATTTCATCATCGGCACGGTCATGGCCAATCCGGGCGAGATCACGCTGGTGACGACCGGTCCCTTGACCAACGCGGCCATGGCGCTGTTGCAGGAGCCGGGACTGACCGGTGCACTGAAGCGGCTGATCGTGCTCGGCGGCAATTTCCAGACGCCGGGCAACATCACACCCCTGTCGGAGTACAACATCTGGGCCGATCCGGAAGCCTCGCGCATCGTGCTGAACGCCGATGTCGAGAAGATTCTCGTGCCGCTCGACATCTGCGAGGACAACCGCGTCGCCGATTCGATGCTGACCCGCGACGACATCGCCGACATGCAGGCCGTGGCAAGGGACAATCCCGTCCTTGAGATGATCGCCGACAGCTTCCCGATCTACATCGACATCTGGCGCGAATTCTTCGACCTCGTCGGGTTCCCGATGGACGACGTGATCACCGTGGCGCTGGCTTTCGATCCGGGCCTGGCGACGATGACCGAGCCGCTGTTCGCCGACGTCGTGCTCGACGGCCGGCTGGCGCGCGGCCAGACCGTCGCTTATCGCGGCCGGCAATTGCTGCCCGGCGGCGGGCCCAAGACCACCCGCATCTGCACCGGCCTCGATGGCCGGCGTTTCCTCGACGGCTTCAAGAAAACCATAGCGCGCTACGAGCGGGCGGCGTGAAAGACGACATGATGACCAAGCCAACTCCTATCCTGTTCGACTGCGACCCCGGCCACGACGACGCCATTGCGCTGGTCATGGCGCATCGCTCGCCGGCCATCGAACTCATCGGCGTCACCACGACCTGCGGCAATGCGGAGGTCGAGAAGACGACCGCCAATGCGCTGCGCATCCTGGAATATATCGGCGCCGGCGACGTGCCTGTCGCGCAGGGCTGTCACCGCCCGCTGGCGCGCCCGCTGGTGCTCGGCACCGCCGACGGTCCGAGCGGGCTCGAGGGCTCGCCCTACCTGCCGCAGGCGACGATCAAGCCGGTTGACCAGCATGCCGTCGACTTCCTGGCCGACAGACTGCGCGCCGCGCCCGAACCGATCCTGGTCGTTGCCACCGGCCCGCTCAGCAACATCGGCCTGATGATCCTCAAGCATCGCGACGTGCTGCCCAAGATCAAGGAGCTGATCTGGATGGGCGGCGTGTTCTACCGCAAGAGCGAGATCATCACGCCGACCGAGTTCAATGCGTTCTGCGACCCCGAGGCGCTGAAGATCGTTCTGGACAGCGGCGTGCCGATCCTGATGGTCGGCCTCGACGTCACCATGCAGGTGCTGATCGAGGCGCCGCAATATGCCGAACTCGCCACCATCGACACGCCGCTCGGCCGGCTGGTCAATGACTGGCTGCTGTTCTACGAGAAGCTGCACCGCAACTCGATGGGCGTCGGCGGCGCCATGCACGATCCCTTGGCGCTGGCGCTGGCCATCGACCCGACATTGGTGCGCACGCGCCCTGCCCATATCGGCGTCGATCTGTCCGGCACCTACGCCTTCGGCGCGACCATCGCCGATTACTGGGGCGAGCGCGGTGAAAAGGACAATGCCCGCATCGCCCATGAGGTCGACGCGGACCGCTTCTTCAAGCTGATGTTCGATCTGCTGCGGGACTGAACGGAGCGCGAGCAGCGCCGGCAGCGTTTCACGATAGGAATTTTTTCTTGACTCCCTGCCCTCAGCTATGGTACATTTTTGTCTATGGTGCAGATTTACGCCAACGACCCGCCGCAAAGGCGGGTTTTTCGTTTGATGCCTCAAATCTCCCTGACAAATTCAGCCGCGTGAGATGTCAGGGTCAGTTGAGCTGGTTGAGGATCCCGGAGCTGCTCGCGATCATCAAACTCCTGTAGATCAGGAACGTTAGCGTACAGATCGCGGCCATCGAGATCGGCACCCCGAAAGGCACGACGCCTTTGCGATCCATATGCTGGATGTAGAGCCGGAACGCCCCCTCAGGCAGCATGAACGGGGTTTTCACCACCATCACCGTGATCAGGGCAAAAACCAGCAACAGCATGGAAAACAGGACGAGGCCGCTGCCACCGATCAGGAATGGCATGACCGCCATCAGCTTGACGTCGCCGGCGCCGATCTTGCGCAAAGCCCAGAAGGGGAAGAGCGCGGCGAACAACAGAAGCCCGGCAAATGCGCTCAGTCCCATGTCCCACCACGATCCGGACTGGAGCGACAGCAGCAGCAGGCCCCCAGCGCCCAGGCAGAGCAGCAGCAGCACGTCGCGATTGGAAATCTTCTGCGTCTTGAAGTCGAGCCAGCCAATCCTTGCCAGCAGGGGGATGGCGAGAACTTTCAGCAACAGTGCTTCGACGAGCAGCATGCTAGCGCTCGATGTTCTGCACGCTTGACGACAAAAGCTTCAGATTGTTGGCGACGGTCGGGTCGTTGGGCGCCAATTCGTAAGCCTTGAGGAAGTTCGAGCGGGCATCCTGCAACTTGCCGCGCAGCAGATAGGAGTAGCCGACATTGTTATAATATTCGGGCGTCGCGCCGACCAGCTTGAAGGCCCTGGCATAGGCCCGGTCGGACAGGTCGAAGCGGTGGATCCGATCGGTGCAGGCGGCCAGCCCCATCCAGGCGTTACCATCATTGGGCGCCAGTTGCGTCGCCTTGAAGAACAGCGCGCCGGCATTGCCGTAATTTTCGGCACGGAACTGGTTCTTGGCTTCGGCGACGGCCTGGTCCGAGGCATAGTATTCGACGTCGCTAACCGTTTTCAGCCCGTCGAAAGCATCGCCAAAAGACGTTACGTCGCCCTTCGACGGTTCGTTGGTGCGAACGACACCGTCGGTTGTGTCCGCCGTCTGGCAGCCGGCAAGCACCGCCATGAGCAGACAGGCCGCGGCCGCGATAACCCTCTTCATAAATGTGTCCCCTTGGGGTCCCCGACTCACATTAGGACCAAATCATATACCTAACTAGAAGAAAATGCCTTTCATCCGGATGATGAGCGGCAACATGATCACCATCATCACGACAGGGAAGATACAAAGCCCGAGTGGGATCATCATCTTAACCGGAAGCGCGTTGGCGCGTTCTTCAGCATGCAAAATTCTTTGGCTGCGCATCTCATCGCTGTAGATGCGCAAGGCTTCCGTCAGGCTGGTGCCCAGTTCTTCCGATTGCCGAAACAGCACCGACAGAGCACGTGCCTCTTCAAGCCCGATACGATCCGAAAGCTCCTTCAGGGCCTCCCGCAGTGGTTTGCCTGCACGCAATTGGAGAGTCATGATCGACAATTGGATGCCGAGCCATTTGTGCGTACCGGCAAGTTCGGCGCCCACGCGCTCGACCGCCGCCTCCAGGCTCATGCCGGCATCGGCGCAAGTGATCATCATGTCCATGAAATCGGGAAAGCCGCGACGATAGATCTGCTTTTGTCCGTTCTCAAAGCGATCGAGGGCAATGCTCGGGACGACCATGCATGCCAGTCCGAACAAGGCTGAACCAGCAAATGCAACGAGGCCGGGCAACTGAGTCGGCAACACCCGCGACAGAAGGGCATACATCGCCAGGAAGCCTACGCACACTGCGGCAAGGCGAGACAGCGTATAGATTATCGGCGCGCTTGACTGATGAAATCCGGCTCGAAACAGTTTCGCTTCCAGAGCATTCGGCTCGCCGCGTTCCTTCTCCAAAGCTCGGAAGTAGGCATCGACAGGCCGCTGCGCGGAGATCTTGTTGAGTTCCTGCTGCGCGTAGAGCGATCGGCGATTGGTGACCCCCTCGGACAAGAGGCTTTGTGCAACCAGCCTCCTTGTCTGGATGGCGGGCATGACAACCAAGGCGCCCAAGACAAACAGCGCCGCTGCTGCCAAGAAGACGGCAAGGGAGAGCAGAACTGCTGAGTCTTGGATATTCGGAAGAATTTGCTCGTCCTCCCCTTCTAGATATCGAAATTGACCATGCGGTACATGATGAAATCGCCGAGCAGGGCCCAGAATCCGAAAATCACGAACACTGGCAAGATCAGCGGGCTACCCCAAACGTCTCCATAAAATTTCGGAGCGACGAGAAGAAGGATGCCGAACATGACAACCGGAAACAGCGAGATGATCCAGGCCGACATGCGGCCCTCTGCCGAAAGCGCCTTGATCTTCATGCGCAGTTTGCGCCGTTCTCGCAAAACAGACGACAGATTGGCCAGGATCTCGGTCAGGTTGCCGCCTGTCTTGGCTTGTATGGAGAGCGAAACCGACAGCAAGTGAAGCCCTTCGAAGCCGACGCGTTGAGAGAGCTTCCGAACGGCTTGCTCGAGACTGAGGCCAAAGGTGATTTCATCGGACACAATGCCGAATTCTGTGCCTAGAGGGTCCGGCATTTCGCGCGCGACCAGCCCGATCGCTACTGTCGTTGGGTGGCCGGCGCGCAAAGAACGGACGATCATGTCGAGCGCATCCGGAAGCTGTGTGGCGAATTTATGGATCCGCTTGTTGCGCGCGCGCCGCAAAACGAGAAGCGGCAAAATGAAGCCGACTAACAAAAAAACAATGACTGCGACGATGGACGAGAAACCCAATAGCAGGGGCAGCATCAGCGCGAGGACCAGGCCGGCGAGCAGGAAGACTGCCGCAAACGCGAGCGGGTTTCCGGTAATGCCGGACTGGGTGTAGAGGCGGTTCAAGGTGATCGCGCCGAAAACAAAGTCGCCCGATGCCGTAAGCCCTCGTTCTTGCAGCAAACCCTGCAGGCTTTGTTCGGCGGGCGACTCTTCACCCAATCGCTGCAAACGCCGGTTGATAACACCCGCTTTCGCCCGTCGGCCTGCAAAAGACAGGTAGAAGGATTCGGCAGCAAGGATCACTGACGCAGCCGCCAGCACATAAATGAAGTAAAGGAGCGTCTGACCGGTCAGCATCAGAGCGCAACCTGCGGGTTGAATGCATCCTTGGCGAAATGGTGGCCCAGCGTCGCCGCCTCCTGAGCAAAGCGCGGCCGCACACCGGTTGCGCGAAACTCTCCGATAATGGCGCCGTCGGCAGCCACGTCGCGCCGGACGAAGTGATAGATTTCCTGTAGCTGGACGACATTGCCCTCCATACCGGTCAGTTCCGATATGGAGGTGACACGCCGGCCGCCGTCTGACAGCCGCTGGGTCTGCACGATAATGTCGATAGCCGACGCGATCTGCGCCCGAATGGAATCGTTGCTCATCGGCATGCCGGCCATGCCGACCATCTGCTCCAGCCGCGAGACCGCGTCGCGCGGGGTGTTGGCGTGGATGGTGGTCATAGAGCCTTCATGGCCGGTGTTCATCGCCTGCAGCATGTCGAAGGCTTCCTCGCCGCGCACCTCGCCGACGATGATGCGGTCCGGCCGCATGCGCAGCGCGTTCTTGAGCAGTTCGCGCTGGCGCACCTCGCCCTTGCCCTCGACATTGGGGGGGCGCGTTTCAAGGCGGCCGACATGCGGCTGCTGCAATTGCAGTTCGGCCGCATCCTCGATGGTGACCAGTCTCTCTCTCGACGGGATATAGCTCGACAGTGCATTGAGCAAGGTTGTCTTGCCGCTGCCTGTGCCGCCCGAAACCAGGATCGATTTGCGCGCCTGCACTGCAATGCGCAGCAGATCGATCATCGGCGGCCGGATCGAATTGAATGCCATCAAACGCTCGAGCGAATAGGGATTCTTCGAGAATTTACGGATCGATACCAGCGGACCGTCTACCGAGATCGGCCGCACGGCGATGTTGACGCGTGAGCCATCCGCCAACCGTGCATCGACCATGGGCGCGGATTCGTCGACACGCCTGCCAATCGCCGAAACGATCTTGTTGATGATACGCAGGAGATGCGCCTCGTCCCGGAAACGGATTGCCGTCTCCTCGATCACACCCCGCCGCTCGATGAAGACCTTCTTGTGGGTGTTGATCAATATGTCGGCGATGGAATCGTCCTTGAGCAACGGTTCGATCGGCCCAAGGCCCAGCATCTCGTCGGCGGTGTCGCTGGTCAGTTGATCGAGCTCTCGGGCATTCAGCGGCACGGTTCGATTCCGCACGAACTCACGCACGATCGGACGGATTTCGTTCAGGATCTCATCCTTGGAAGCATTTTCAAGGGCGGTCAAATTGAAGCGATCGATAAGATGGCGATGAAGCTCGACCTTGAGGGTCAGAAAGTCTTCACGTTGCGATTCAACATCAGTGATTGGCGCAAGGGTCAGAGCAACAGGCGGCACCACCAGCGGCTCGACCTTTGTCACTGCCTGCTGTTCGCTTGGCCCCTTGATGAACCGCCCCAGCATAATCGCTTATACTCCCCTTAATCCCTCATTAGCGGAAACTAACTGTTAACCACGGGAGGCACAAGCGCCCAAGTGGCTGCCGTACCCTCAATACTTTCTACATAGTTAAGATCACGAGGCTGTAATAACGCGCTTATTTGATATGGCTGTCGGTTCGCGGGCAGAGGCTCGGTTCCGCGTTCCGCGCTCATCCGATCTCCCAGGAGGAACCGGCCCGATATGCGCAGCTAACCCATTAGATATAAAGGAATATGCATTGGTGCTAATACTTCTGCATTGTTGCCACATCCGGGGCCAAATTGTGAATGAATGGTTAAGGCGCTTGAAAAATGAAAGGAATCAAACTGTTGCGTAAATCAGAACTGTAATCTTCTTGCCGAATCATGTACATGAAAGTTAAGGAACCCTTAATGTCGTTTGACTCTGCGTTTTCTCGGGACCTAGGATCGAGATGACGGGGGATGCTTGGGTATGGGGTTCATCACCTAGCTCTGTCTCGTCGGGTTCAACCTCCAAAAGGAGAAATTGACATGAAGAAGCTCATGACGATGACCCGGCAGTTCCGCGACGACGAAAACGGCGCTGCAATGGTCGAATACACTGTTCTGCTCGGCATTATCACCGTGGCTGTTATCGCCACCGTGGCACTGGTAGGCACCTGGGTTGGCAACCAGTGGACGACGCTCAATACCACCTTGGAGACCGCAGCTCCGACTCCGGCTCCGTGAAGGCTTGGAGGGCCCAGGCATGAAAAGCCTGGGCCCTCTTTCTACCTTAAGAAAACAAGCGGTCGAAAGAGCCGCCTATCGAGCGAGTTGGGGCTATGCGGGCTAACACTGTCATCATGATCGTCCTTGCCGGCGTATTCGGCGTATTGGCTGTTGTGCTCGCCAATGTCTGGCTGGCCAACCAGCGCAGTGCAATGGCACGGACGGATGACGTCCAGCGCGACACGGTCGTGGTGGCTGCGGTGGCACTTAAGTTCGGCGACACGCTGTCCGCCGACAAATTGCGTGAAGTCGCGTGGCCTACCGGCGCGGTTCCGGCTGGGGCCTTCAAGACGACCAAAGAACTTCTAACAGGCGACTCGAAACAGGCATTACAGGCGATCGGCGTCAACGAACCTATTCTTGCCACCAAAGTCACCGGCCCCGGGCAGCGCGCCACGCTTTCGGCGGTGCTGGGCGAAGGCATGAAGGCCGTTTCCATCCGCGTCAACGACGTGCTGGGCGTCGCCGGCTTCGTTTTCCCGGGCGACCGCGTCGATGTGCTGTTGACACGCACGGTGCGCAACGCAGAAGGCGCGGATCAGAGTTTTGTCGACGTGCTGCTGCAGAGCATGAAGGTGCTCGCCGTCGACCAGGTCGCCGACGAAAGCAAGGACAGTCCGACGGTGGTGAAGTCCGTGACGCTCGAGGCCAGCACCAGGGATGCGCAGAAGCTGACCCTGGCGGCAGGTGCCGGGCAATTGTCGCTGGCACTGCGCCAGGCCGCCGCCAGCAACGGCGAAACGACGGAACGTGTGACGCTTTCCGACCTGACCGGCGAAACGCCGGCCGATGTCGCCGCCAGGCAGGCGGAACTCGAAAAGAAAGTTGCAGCAGAAGCCGCTGCCGCCGAGGAGCGCAAGCGCGCGGAAGACAAGATTGCCGGTTTGACCCAGGCCGTGGAAAAAGTGGGAAGCCGCCTAGACGAGTTGGGCAAGGTGAAGCCCGCTCCGGTTGTGGTGGCGGCACCGCAGCCCGTCCTCAAGGAAGTGGTCAAATACGTGCAGCCTGAGCCTCCGGCACGGGCAACGATCGGCGTTTTCCGGGGCGTGAAGCTCGAGACATATGACGTGCCGCGACAACAATAGCTAAGTGCGGCGAAACGGAACGGGGCTGCCACCGGCAGCGATTGGGGAGACGGGGATGCGGGGTTCTTGGTTAGGGATGGCGGCGGCCGCGTTGCCCTGTCTGGCGGCGCTGTTGCTGTCGGGCTTGGCGGCCGGTGCGGCTGATCGCTTCATCGATGTGTCGACCCCCGCCGTCCATCGTATTTTCCTGCCGATGTCGCAATCGGTGACGATCCAGGTGAGCGCCAATCTGGGTGACATCGTCGTCGGCGACGAGAAGATCGCCGATGCCCAACCGATGACCGACCGCACGCTCTATGTCATCGGCAAGGGCGCGGGCACCACCACGGTCAATCTGTTTTCCACGGACAAGCGCTCGCTCGGCGCGCTCCAGATCGAGGTCGGCGTCGATGTCAGCGACATGGCGCAGGCGATCCGCCAGGTGGCGCCAAAGTCGCGCATCGAAATCGGCTCGGTCAACGGCAGGGTGAGACTTGGCGGTCACGTCAAGGACGGCGCCACGCTGGCGTCGATCCTGGAGGTTGCGCAGCAATATGGCCCGGACGCTGTCATCAACTCGGTTATCGTAGACGACAGCCAGCAGGTCAATCTGGAAGTGCGCGTGCTGGAAGCCAAGCGCAATGCGGGTCGCGACCTCGGCGTGTCGATCAAGAGCACGAACGGCGATGGTACGACTCGCACCGGAACCGGAATTGCTGCCGTAGACGAAGACAAAGTGGTGCTCGGACCGGGCGGGCTGCTCAGCAATCTCTTGTCCAACTCCACTCCCTTTGGAGCGTTGCTCACGCGCGTCATCGACAGCAACATCAAAGTCGATCTGTACATCGAGGCGCTCGAGGCCAAGGGCGTGGTGCGCACGCTCGCAAACCCCAACCTGACCACGCTTTCCGGCGAGCCGGCCAGCTTCAATGCCGGTGGCGAAGTCCCCATCCGCAGCGTCGACAAAGACGGCCTGATCCAGATTGATTACAAGCAGTTCGGTGTCAACCTCGTGTTCACGCCGGTCGTGCTCGTAGACGACAAGATCCATATCAAGCTGGCGCCGGAGGTCAGCGACCTGACCGGCTTCACCACAGCCGGCGACCCGATCTTCACCAACCGCAAGCTGACAACCGTCGTCGAATTGCGCGACGGCCAGAGCTTCGCGGTCGGCGGCCTGCTGTCCAGTAAGACCACCAAGCTGCAGAACCAGGTGCCGTGGCTCGGCCAGGTGCCTATCGTGGGAACGCTGTTCCGCAATTCGAGCAACCAGAAGGAAGAAACCGAGCTGGTCGTGATCGTCACGCCGCACATCGTGCGGCCGGTGAAGCCCGGCGAGCAGTTGGCGACGCCTTTCGACAAGACGCGGCCCGCCAACGATCCGGAATTCTTCGTGCTCGGCCAGCTTGAAGTGACCAAGGACATGGTTCGCAAGTATGAACTGGGCGAAGGCGTCACCGGCCCCTATGGCCACATGCTGGACTTCAAATCGAAGGACAAGATGCTCTATGTCAAGAAATAGTGCCTTGATCCTCGTGCTGTGCGCCGGTGCGCTGTCGGGCTGCGCCGCGGACTATCTGAACCACTACGATTCGGTGACCCTGGCCGCCGGCGACACGCAGAAATTCAACTCGATGCTGCAGACGGTCGACCCGCTCAATCCGAATTCAAGGAATACGAAGATCGAAGGCGACGGCGCGCGCGCTGCCGGTGTCGCCCACAACTACAGATTTCCACCGCCGCCACCACCGCCGCCGGCGATCACGGTCAATGTCGGTACGCCGGCGGCGAATTGAGGAAAAGGATGCGGTTTCAGTGCGCCAGGCCATACGAGGGAACCTGGCGTCAGGGGAGCAAAGAGTAAGGCCATGCTGCGAACTATTCGCGCGTTCTGGCACGACCAGAGGGGAATAGCGCTGATCCTCGTCAGCGTCACGTTGCCGGCGATCATCGGCTTTTCGCTGCTGGCGATCGACATGAGCCGCGTCAACAACCTGCACAATGATTTGCAAAAGGGCGCGGATGCGCTGGCCCTCGCCACAGCAGCAGAGCTTGACGGAGGATCGGACAGCATCACTCGCGGCGACCACGCCCTCGCTACTCTGGTCGCCAACCAATACAATTTCACGACCACGCCAGGACCGCAGGCATTGGCTGCCGCGGGTGTAACCAGGCGCTATCTCAAATCGCTCCCGGCCACGGACAACCTGCCTATCGCGGACGCCAACGTCATCGCCAACGAAGTGACAGATGCCAAGCTGGCCCGTTTCGTGGAGGTCAAGGTGACGCCTGTCGGCTTCGCCGCAATTTTCCCGGCTTCTTTTTTGTCTTCCGGTGCCAGCAACTCCTTCACGGTTGGCGCAGTAGCCGTGGCCGGATTTGACAGTTCGGTCTGCGACTACACTCCGGTTTTTATCTGCAATCCGTATGAGCAAATGGAGCGTGATCGTATCGTCACACTCGAAGAAGCGGCGGCAAGTCAGGACTGGAGGCGAAAGCAAATATTGATGCGTATGAACGGCTCGTATGAACCCGGAAACTTTGCCTTTCTCGAATCGCCGGCCGGGAATGGAGCCCCCGGACTTGAAGCTGCTCTGGCAAGCACCAAGCCACCGGGCTGCTACGATAGGGATGGCGTCACGACCGAGCCAGGGCAAAATGCCGGCCCGGTAAAGGACGGCCTCAATTCACGTTTCGGTATCGCCAAGCAGTACTTCGGAAGCGCCACAAGTGGCCCAGCCAAAAATGTCCGCATGGGCCTGACTAGCATCAATTGCAGCAGCGGGCAGGTAAACTTCCAGACCAACCCTGCGCTTGGCGTCGGCCTCAACGAGGATTCTTGCTTCGCCAATGGCACGACTTGCCCCAACATGAGCGGCCGGATGGGTGCCGGCGATTGGAGCCCGACCCAATATTGGGTCGCCAACCATCCGCCGGACACATCTCTTCCAAATGGTCTTACCAACAATTCCACCCGCTACGAGGTCTACCAGTACGAGAATAAGAACAATCGCATCAATGACGTCTCCAAAGGCGGGGAGCGCGGCGGACCGGCCTGCGGAGCAACTCCAGTGACCACAGTGGACCGCAGACTTCTTTATGGAGCGATAATCGATTGTCTGGCGGTCGCCGATTCCGGAGCCAAGTTCTCCGGCAAGATCCCCAATGTTCCTGTCCGCGCCTTCGCTAGCTTCTTCATCACCGAGCCTATCAAGAATACCAAGGACATTTATGGCGAATTGGTAGACATCACCGGCAAAGGCGGTCGCGGGACACTCGACAATTTCCTGCGTGATGAAGTGCAACTTTACCGATGATGTCGATGATCAGAACCCTGTTCCGCCACCTCGATCAATTTCGACGCGACCACCGCGGGGCGGTGCTTGTCGAAATGACGCTGATCACGCCGCTGATGCTGATCCTGTCGGCAGGGGTGTTCGAGTTTGGCAATTTGATCCACCAAAAACTTCTTATGGAGGCTGGGCTTTCGGACGCGGCGCGCTTCGCAGCACGTTGCAACAGCCAACTGTATGTCGACTATACCGACGCGGGGTTCACGGCGATCAATTGCGCCGACATCGCTTCCAACATAGCGGTGTTCGGCGAAGTGGCGAACACAGGCAATCCCCGCGTAACGGGCTGGCAGAAAACGGATGTGACGGTGACTATAGCAGACAGCGGCTCCTGTCACGACGCCGTGGTAGCCGGCGTCACCAAGTACCGCTCCACCACGGAGCAGGTCTGCATCGTCAGGGCATCGAGCGACTTGGCTTACGATGACGTGGGCATGCTGACATTTATCGGCATAGGCCCGATCACGCTTCATGGTTTGCACGAGGAGCGGTTGATCCGGTTCTGAAATGATCAGGCGTTTCGTAAAATCGGAAGACGGCGCGGCGATGGTGGAAATGACCATCGTATCGACACTGCTGTTCGCTCTGGTTTTCGGTTTCGTCGATTTTGGCTACGCCTTCTATCAGTGGAACGCGGCGACTAAAACGGTTCAGGTCGGTGCGCGGTTGGCTTCCATTTCCGATCCTGTTGCGACCGCGCTTGCTACGGCGGCTCCGACCACGACGCCGGGCGCACCCGTCAGCGCTGGTGCTTATGCGCCATTCGTCTGCAAGTACACCGGCAACACCGGGGCATGTAATGGCGATTCTGCCAAATTCAGCGCTGCCGGGTTCAGCATCATCTTCAGAGGTGACACCACGTACACCAACGACAATACGTGCCCCGCGCTAGGCGCGAACCAACGGCCTGGTATGTGCCACTTCTTCCCGGGCTTGCACCGCGACAACATCGTCGTCACCTACGCGGCCACCGGGCTCGGATTCCAGACCCGTCTGGGTGGGCCGGTTCCGACAATCACCGTCAATTTGCAGAACCTGACCTTCCAGTTCTTCTTCCTCAAAGGACTGATGGGTTTCAACAACATCACAATGCCCTCCATGCTGAGCACCGTCACGGGCGAAGATTTAAAGAGTACCGCGCCATGAATGCCATCAACACCAAGGTGACGCCGACCAAGCGCAAGCAGGTGGCGCTGTTTTCGTCGGATCCGCAGTTCAAGCGCGATGTAGCGACGCGGCTCGACGCGCTGGCGATCTATGATGTCAGGGTTTCCGAGACGAGCGACTTCCTCAAGGGGCCGCCGGCCGATACGCGCCCGGGCATCGTCATCCTCGATCTCGGCAATGGCGAGCTGCTCGGCAGGCCCGGCATCGTCGAGGCGCGCGCGCTGTGGGCTGCCGTGCCGCTGATCGCGGTTTCCGACGAGCTGACCTCGGAGCAGACGCGCGTTTTGGTGCGCATGAACGCCTCGGACTGGCTGCACAAGCCGCTCGACGGCAAGGAGCTGCTCAATGCGGTGACCTTCCACGATACCGGCAACCAGGGAACGAAGAGCCGGATCATCACCTTCATCAGCGCCAGCGGCGGCGCGGGCGCGACGACGCTGGCGCTGTCGGCGGCCGAATTCCTGGCGTCGAAATCGGCCGAGCGCGGGGCGTCCACCTGTCTCGTCGACCTGGATTTCCAGAGCGCCAATTGCGGCGCCTATCTCAATCTGTTCAACCAGTTCGACCTTGCCGGCATCATCGGCCAGCCGGAGCGGCTCGATGTCGAGCTGATGGACGTCATCAAGCTGTCGCGCCCGTCCGGCCTCACCCTCTACGCGTTCGAGCGGCCGCAACTGCCGTTCGAGCCGCATGGCAGCGATTTCGTCTTCCGGCTGCTCGACCTCGTCGCCTACCGCTTCGACGACATCGTCATCGACCTGCCCAATCTCGAAACGCCCTGGCACAATTCCGTGCTGTCGACGAGCGACGAGATCTTCATCGTGTTCGAGCTCAACGTCGCTTCGCTGCGGCAAGGCAAGCGGCTCTACAAGAAGATCCGCGAGCTGCGCGGCAATGCGGTCTCGATCACGCTGGTCGCCAACAAGCACAAGCGCAAATGGTTCGGGAACCATTTTTCGCGCAGCGAGCTCGAGAAGATCTTCAAGGCGCCGCACATCAAGTCGGTGGCGCTCGACAACGCGCTTCTGACCGATGCGCTGAACAGGGCTATTCCGCCATCGGAAGTGGATGGGCGGGCGCGCTTCAACAAGGATCTGAAGCGGATGTTCAAAGAGCGGCTCGATGACGCTGCCCGATAGATATCGGATCGGCCCAAAGCTCGCCGGCGCATGTGCGCTCGGCGTGGCGCTGGCGCTGTCCGTCCACGACTTCGCCGAGGCGCGATCGGCGCTTTCGGAGCGGCCGCCGCTGCCGGCGATGGGGCCCAGCCTGCGCAAGGCCGTTGCCTTTAGAACCGCCGAGCAGCCGGGCACGATCATCATCCGCAAGGACGAGAAGGCGCTTTACCTGGTGACCCGCCAGGGCCAGGCGCTGCGTTACCAGATCAGCGTCGGACGCGACGGGTTCGGCTGGACCGGCACCGTTAAGGTCGGGGCGAAGACCGAATGGCCGGAGTGGCGCCCGCCGCAGGAAATGCGCGCCCGCCAGCCGGAGCTGCCGAAAATGGTGCCCGCCGGCCCCTACAACCCGCTCGGCGCAAGGGCGCTCTACCTGTCGCGGGACGGGCGCGACACGCTCTACCGCATACACGGCACCAACGACCCGTCGGGTGTCGGCTTCGACGGGACATCGGGCTGTTTTCGTCTCACCAATACGGATGTGATCGATCTTTTCAAACGCGTCGCGGTCGGCGCAAAGGTGGTGGTCCAATGACGATGATCAGCGAACCGGACATGCCGGCGATCGATATCGGAAACCAGGAACAGCGCGAACCGGCTGCCACCGAGAAACCCAGCAAGGCAAGGACGATCGGCGTCATCGTCGCCGGTGGCGCGCTTCTGATCACCGCGATCAACATGGCGGCCGCGGTCTATCTCTATCGGGGCATGAGCGACCTGCGTTTCGTCGAAGCGCGGCTGGAGCAGCTCGGCGCGTTCGAGCAGCGGATCGCGGCCCGGCTCGACACGGTCAACAACGGCTTCCAGAGCCGGTTCGAGAAACTGGACAGCCAGTTGCAAGGCAGCTTCAACGAGATCGATGCCAGCATTGCCCGGTTGGGGCAGAATGCGCCGGTCGCCGGCGGCGAGGCCATGCCGGGTGCGGAAGAACCGTCCGAATTCGCCACCAGCACGCTGGCGCAAGCGCCCGAAGCCCTCGACGGCGAGAGCGCGAGCGAACCCGGCGTCATCGAAGCGCCCGCACCCAGGAAGAGAATCGCATCGGCCTCGCCCCCTGCTCCAAGCTCCAACTACCAGCGCATCCAGCAGCCCGACGGCAAGGTCTATTACCGCCGGATCAACTAGACCCGGCAGAGCCCGGAGCGGGCGGGTTGCAGGTGGCGATCGGTCTAGAGATCGCGCTGCAGCGCCAGGATACGGATGGCCCGGACGGACCGCTCCCGCGCCTCAGTGAGGAAGGCGATGTGGCAGTAGGCACAGGCCACGATGCCCAAAAGCAGAACCAGGCTGTTTTTCAAGGTGAAATCGACGGCCAGCGAATACGGAAGACCCTTGGGCGACGTGAATTCGGCAATCGTGCTCGCCGTTTCCGAATGGCTGCCGACGGCGATCATCAGGCCAGCGAAAATCAAGGCGACGTGGTTGGCGAGGAACGAGAATGCCGACTTTTTGGTGTGGCACGCCACCCAGCAGACGATCGCTGCCGCGGCAAGAATGACGGCGTCGACAGCCATGGAGCCGCCCAGCCAGACATCGACCTGCTGCCAAAGCACCGTCGACAGAGGGCGCAGTTCAAGCCATAGCCACCATGCGGTCGGGCTGGCTGGGTATGTGCCCAGCAACAAGGTCGCCATGCGCTCCCCTGCCAGGAGCGCCAGAATGAGAAACGGAAAGGCGAAAAGCAGAAGCGGCTTGCGTTTCATGTTCCCTCGACAATCTGCAAGCCAGGATAGGCCGTATAGATTGCTCAAGGCTTAACAGCCTACTTCCGACCCTCTCCCGATTGCGAGCGTTCGAGGACGGCGAAGAAGATCACGGTGAGCAGAAGGACGATCAGCAGCAGCACGAACGCGGCTGCCGCGCCTTCGTTGAGCGAAAGGCCGAGAAAGGCACGGCGATAGGCAAAGAAGCTCAGCACTTCGGTCGCATTGCCTGGCCCGCCCTTGGTCAGGACATAGGGCAGATCGTAGGTCCGGAACTCGTTGATCAGCTGGATGATGATGGTGATCGCCGCGACCGGCCGAAGCATCGGCAGCGTGATGTAGAAGAATTGCTGCCAGCCGCGTGCGCCATCCACTTCAGCTGCCTCATAGGGATCTCGCGGCAAAGCGGCGAGCCCCGCGGCGAGGATCAGCACGACGAAGGACATTTGCTGCCAGATGTCGATCGCCGCCATCGTCCAGAGCGCCATGCCTGGCGTGCCGAGCCAGTCGAGGCGCGGCAGGCCGAACGTTTCCATCAGATGATTGGCGATGCCGAGATTGGGCTGGAGCAGCATGCGCCAGATCAAGGCGACGCTGATCGGCGACATCGCCATGGGAATGGTCAGAACCGCGAAATAGACCGGCTTCATCCGGACCGTCCGGTTGAGCATCAGGGCGATGCCCAGCCCGATCACGAATTCACCGACCACCGTCACCGCCGAATAGCGCACGGTGAGCCAGAGTGCGTTCCAGAACAGCTCATCGCCGATCATCGAGGCGAAATTCTTGAACCCGACAAGCGGCAGAAGCTGCGGCTTGATCAAGGTCATCGAGGAGATCGAGAGGATGCAGGCATAGGCCAGCGGAAAGCCCATCACGATCGCCAGCAGCAGCAGGCCGGGCAAGGCAAAGGCCCAGCCGGTCCGCCACTCGCGGCCACGGGCAGCCCATCCTTTTTTGATCGCATTGTGCATCGTAGCCGAGCCTTGGTCGGGGTGGCGTTGCTGATCTCGTCAAGATCCGGGGTCTGGACAAGATCCGGCGCGGCTGACACCGCCGCGCCGGATCTCCTTGCCGAGCCGGACCGCTATTTATCGAGGAGCCCCTGCAAGCCGTCGGAAGCCGCCTTCAGCGCCGCGTCCGATGTCGCCTGGCCGCCAGCCGCCAGCGAGAGCTGGGTACCGAGCAGATCCTCGTATTGCGCCGAATAGGTGAAGATCGGGAACGACTTGCCGGTCGCCACCACATCCTCGGCGGTCTTGTAGAAGGGATATTTCGCCAGCACCGCCGCATCGGCATAGACATCGCTGCGCACGGGCGCGTGGCCCTCGAGCGCGCGCTTCACCGAAACATCCTTGCTCTGCACCCACTGGATGAAGGTCCAGGCGGCTTCCTGCTCTTCCGGCGACGTGTTCTTGGGAATGCCCCAGCCCCAACCGCCGCTTTCGCCGTGGCCACCCGGCATCACCGACAGGGCGACCTTGCCGGCGACCGTCGGACACTTCACGGCATCGTCCATCTGCGGCAGCATCCACCAATAGGTGACCATGCTGAAGGCCGAACCGCTGCACATCAGGCGCATGGTGTCGTCGAGCGTCGCCGACACGGCACCCTGCTGGGCGCCGTGCTGGATGTTGTCGACATAGAGATCGAGCGCCTTCTTGGCCTCTGCCGTGTCGAGGCTCGCCTTGCCGTCGGCATTGAGATAGCTGCCGCCGGCGGAGAACAGGTAATTGGAGAATTCCATGCTGTTGGGATCGCCGCGCTGGCCCTGCATCGCGGCTCCGGCGACGCCGGCATTGGCCTTCATGAATTTGGAAATCGTCACATAGTCTTCGAGCGTCGTCGGCAAAGCGAGCTCCTTGCCGGTTGCCGTCTTGTAGGCGGCCTTGAGCTTCTCGTCGCCGATCAGGTCCGTGCGGTAGAGGAGGCCCATCGAGTAGTTGTACATGGGCACCAGAAACAGCTGGTCCTTGGTCCGGCCGAGCAGGTCAAGCGTCGAGGGAATGAAGGGGCTCAGATCGTATTTGGATTTCTCGACGAAGGGTTTCAGATCGGCGAGCCAGCCGGCGGCCGGAAATTCGCCGGCCCACAGGAAGTCGACCTCGAGCACATTGTAGTAGCTCTGCGGCGCGGTCAGCTGGGACACCAGCTTGTCGTGCATGTCGGGATAGCCGATCTTCTCGAACTCGACCTTGATGCCGGTCTGCTTCTCGAATTCGGGCAACAGCGCTTCGATGATCTTGGTTTCCGGCACGTCCTCCATCAAGGCGTGCAAGGTGATGGGCTCAGCCGCCCTGGCCGGAAGCGATGCGCTGACAACAGCTGCCCCGCTCACGGCCGTCATCAGCATTTTGATCAAGGTCTGCTTGTTCCAAGTCATAACTCTCTACTCCTCTTTCCCTCTGGACGCGGCGGTGATCCCGCCACGATTTCCTAACCGGCTAGCGAGCCATGTCGGCTCTCGGAGCGGCCGGCCTATTTCACGCTGCCGAACGTCAAGCCCTGGACGATGAAACGCTGGATGAAGCGGGAAGCCACGACCAGCGGCAGGATGGCAAGCACGACGCCGGCAGAAACCTTGGCGATCTGGACGCCGTTCGAGGTCTGCAACGCGGCGAGCGCAACCGGTATGGTCGCCGTCTTCGGCCCGCTCAAAACCAGGGCAAACAAAAACTCATTCCACGCCAGGATGAAACCGAGCACGCCGGCGGCCGCGATACCGGGCATCGACACCGGCAGCACAATGCGCCAGAAGGCGCCCCAGGCGGTCGCGCCGTCGGTCATCGCCGCCCACTCCAGATCGACTGGAATGCCTTCGAAGAAGCCCATCAGGATCCAGGTCAGGAAAGGCAGGTTGAGCGCGGCATAAACGATGATCAGCCCGGTCAGCGAATTGCTGAGCTCCAGGCTTCGGAACAGCGTGAAGGTCGGCAGCACCAGCGCCACGGGCGGCAGCATTTGCGTCGCCAGAACGGCAAAGCGCGCCCAACGACCGCCCGTACGGAAGCGGGCGAAGGCATAGCCGGTGGTGGCGGCGAAAGGCAAAGCGAGCAGAACCGAGCCGAGCGCGACGATCAGGCTGTTGAGGTAGGACTGACCGAAGCGACCTGACAGCAGCGCCGAATAATTGTCCGTCGTAAAGGCCGGCATCAGCTCGTTGCTGTAGGATAGCTGCTCGGGCACGAAGCTCGTCCGCAGCACCCAGAGCGGCGGCAGCAGCACGATGGCGCAAACGACAATCAGCCCGAAATGCAGGCCGAAGCGGCGGCGAAAGGCAGGCCGTTCGTTTCTGTCCATCATCGAGTGGCCCCCATGAGGCTCGGCCGCGCGATGACCAGTTCGGTCTCGGGATCAAACAGGTGCATTGGCAGCGGGTCGATGTAGAGCTCGACGATCGAGCCGACGGGCGCCGTGAAATAACGGCTCAGGCGGGCGGCGATCTCCAACGGCTTGTCGTCTCCGGCGGGGTGGGCATGATCCTTGCCGGTGGCCTGACCCGCGATCTGGCCGATCAGGACGTTCTCGGCGCCGAGAGCCTCGACGGCCACGACCCGTACGGCAATCTTCTGCCAGTCCGGCTTGTCGGCGCGTTCGTGGAAATCTTCGGCTCGAACGCCCAGAATGACGCGGCGCCCGACACGCTCGCCATAGGCGTTGCGGTGGCGGGCGGTGACGGTAAGCACGGCACCACTGTCGGTCACGACGGAGAGCCCTTCGCCAGGTGCGGGCTGAAGCGTGGCCGGAATGAGGTTCATCGGCGGCGTCGCCAGGAAGCGCGCGACGAAGGTGTTGACCGGGTCGGCATAGACTTCAAGCGGCCGGCCGGCCTGGACCAGGCGACCATCGCGCATGATGCATATGCGATCGCCCATGGTCATGGCCTCGACCTGGTCATGCGTGACATGGACGATGGTGCGGCCAAGGCGCCGGTGCAGCTTGACGAGTTCGAGCCGCATCTCTGCACGCAGCTGCGCATCGAGGTTGGACAGCGGCTCGTCAAGCAGGAAGGCCGCCGGTTCGCGAACGATCGCCCGGCCGAGCGCGACACGCTGCCGCTGGCCGCCCGAAAGCGCTGCCGGCTTGCGGCCGAGAAGATTCTGCAGCCCGAGCAGGTTAGCGGCGTCCGCAATCTTGGCATCGATGACCGCTGCGTCGGTGCCGCGCATCTTCAGCCCGAAGGCCATATTCTGCCGCACCGACATATGCGGATAGAGCGCGTAGCTCTGGAAAACCACCGCGACGTTGCGGTCGCGCGGCGCGACATTGGCGACGCTCTTGCCACCGATGCGGAGATCGCCGGAAGAGATACTCTCCAGGCCGGCAATCATCCGCAGCGTCGTCGACTTGCCGCATCCCGACGGGCCGAGAAAGATCACGAATTCACCGTCAGGAATGGTGAGATCGACCTCATGCACCCCGTAATTGCCATTGCCGTAGAGCTTGGAAACGCGATCGAGCTCGATAGACGCCATAGACTTTCCTCATGAACCCGTCTGACCCGGCTGAACGCCGAAGGCCGGAGTCGAGCGAACGGTCATCTTAGAGAACAAAATATAACATTGAAAGCCTGCCTTCTGATCATATGTGTTCACTTTTTTTGGATGGCGCGTGCCAGCATCAGGATCCGGTTACAGCCGCCAAAAGCCGTCAGGTCATGTAGACGCCGCCGGTCACGTTGACCCCCTGGCCAGTCATGAAGCGGGCTTGATCCGAACAGAGGAAGACGACGACGTCGGCGACATCCTCCGGCAGCTCGAGCCGGCCGAGCGGCGTCTGCGCGATATAGTCGGCGACCACCCGTTCGGGCGTGACTTGCCGCAGATGCGCCTCCCACTCGACTTCTCGCGATTGCATGCCGGTCTTGACGAACCCCGGGCAGACGGCATTGACGCGTATCCCTTTGGGCGCGAGCTCGCGGGCAAAGGCCTGCGTCCAGCCGAGCACGGCGAACTTGGACGCCGAATAATGCGCTAGGAGCGGCGCACCGACCTTCGCGGCAAGCGAGGCGGTGTTGACGATGCAGCCCGTGCCCTGCTTGACAAAATGCCGTCCAGCGATCTGATTTGCGAGGAACACCCCGCGCGCATTGACCGAGAAGTTGAAGTCCCACTCCTCGTCGGTCAGATCCAGCGCATGCTGCATGGTGGACACGCCGGCATTGGCGATCAGGATGTCGCAGCCGCCAAGCGCTTCCAGTACGGCGGCAAAGGCCGCCTCGACGGAATCGCGACGGCGAACATCGACCGTGACGGCGACGGCACCGCCGCCAATCTCCTCGGCCGCCTTGCGCGCCGCGTCGGGATCCAGATCGCCGATCGCCACGGCGACACCCTGCCGCGTCAGGGCGGTCGCGATCGCGCGACCGATCCCCGCGCCGCCACCCGTCACAAAGGCACGCTTGCCCGCGAGTTCGGCAAGCACTGGAGGAATGACGGAGACAGCCGGCATGGTCGTATTCTCTCTGCTTGGTGGCGGAATGCGATCTGTTGATATCGAGATGCATACCAATAAATTCGAACGCTGCAAACATATTTTTGTTTGAAAATGTTCGATCATGCGGTAGAGTTGAAGTTGCAGACCGCTTCGTCAGCGGCTTACCCACCGGATACATCGATGGCCGACGACACCGCCTCTCCCCTATCGTCCACGCATGGCGCACCGCGTGATGCCGATCGTCAGCGCCTTCTCGCGCACGATCGACAAGCCCGCATCCTCGCTTTCCTGCGCCGGACGGGGTCGCTCACCGTCGCCGCGGCAGCGGCCGAACTCGCCGTTTCCGACATGACGATCCGCCGCGATCTCGTCGAACTGGAACGCGAGGGTAGGCTTGTGCGAATCCACGGAGGTGCGATCGAGGCGGACAACCCGCCGCTGGTCGCCATGGACAGTGAGGAGCCGAGTTTCGATTCGCGCTTGCGCCAGCGCCGCGACCCGAAGGCCGCGATTGCCGCCGCCGCGGCCGGCTTGGTTTCGGGATACCGCACGATCGCATTGGATGTCGGCACCACCACCTATCTGATGGCCGAGCACCTCAAGGACCTTCCGCACGCCAAGGTGTTCACCAACAGCCTCAGGATCGCGGCGGCGCTGAACGGCGGTGTGCCCGAAGTCTATGTTGCTGGCGGCCGTGTACGGGCCGACGAGATGTCGACCGGCGGGCCCGCGGCCATCGCCCAGTTCGAGGCGCTGTGGTTCGATGTCGCCGTGATCGGCGTCTCCGGCATCACGGCGGACGGCCTCTTCGACTATTCCTTCGATGATACCGATATGAAGCGCGCCTATCTGAGACGCTCAGGCACCAAGATCGTGCTCTGCGATTCCGCCAAATTCCTGCGCATGTCGCTGGTGCGGATAGCGCCACTGTCGGACGTCGACATCCTCATCACCGATGCCGAGCCGCCGGCCAAGATCGCCGCGGCGCTCGCCGCGGCCAAAGTCGACCTGCGCATCGCGCCGCCGCTGACGCGCGACTGAGGCGCAACATTTTCACTTATCCCCAAGGAGACGACTCGATGGTATTTGAATTTTTCGGCGACAAGAAGAAGGCTGTCATCTCGATGGCACATATCGGTGCCCTGCCGGGAACGCCCCTCTATGATGCCGATGGCGGCCTGGACAAGCTGATCGATGGCGTGCTCTCCGACATTCGCAAGCTGCAGAGCGGCGGCGTCGATGCCATCATGTTCGGCAACGAGAACGACCGCCCCTATGTCTTCAAGGCGCCGCCCGAAGGCATTGCCGCCATGACTGCGATCGTCCAGGCGGTGAAGCCCGAACTGAAAGTGCCGTTTGGCGTCAATTATCTCTGGGATCCGACCGCCAGCGTCGCGATCGGGGCTGCCACCGGAGCCCGTTTCGTGCGCGAGATCTTCACCGGCCTGTTCGCTTCCGACATGGGCTTGTGGGAGCCCGATTGCGCCGCCGCCTCGCGCCTGCGGCACAATCTTGGCCGCGACGACATGAAGCTTCTCTTCAACATCAATGCAGAGTTCGCACACTCGCTCGACCAGCGTCCTATTGAATTGCGCGCCAGGAGCGCGGTGTTCTCGTCGATGGCCGACGCCATCCTCGTTTCCGGTCCGATCACTGGCCAGCCGGCCGACCAGTCCCACCTGCGCAGCGTCTGCGAGACGATCAAGGACGTGCCGGTCTTCGCCAACACCGGCGTGAACCTCGACAATGTCCGCGATGTCCTTTCGCTGGCGAGCGGCGTCGTGATCGGGACCCATTTCAAGATCGATGGCAATACCTGGAACGCCGTCGACGGCGATCGGGTCAAGCGCTTCATGGACGTTGTCGCCACCTTGCGCTGAGGACGGCTTCCACGGCGATGCCGGCCACCGCCGGCTCGCGGTGATCATATCGATCGTTGCGGGCCGGCGTCCGGAATGATCGACTGGTATCGAGCAGTGGGACACAACGAGGCAGACAGGTTCGCCCGCCTGCCCTTCCCGGCATTTCAATGGATTCGACATGACGTTCGTTCTCGGTCTCGATATCGGCACCACCTCGACGATCGGCATTCTGATCCGGCTTCCCGATCAGGTGCTGGGCCTCGCCTCGCGCCCCGTCACGCTGCATTCCGAGCATGCGGGCTGGGCCGAGGAAGATCCCGCGCAATGGTGGATCAATGTCCGCGACATCGTGCAGGAGTTGCTCAGGACCAGCGGCATCAAGGCCGAGGAGATCGTGGCGGTCGGCACCACCGGCATGCTGCCGGCGGTCGTTCTCCTGGACGACCAGGGCGAAGTGCTGCGGCCAAGCATTCAGCAGAGCGACGGCCGCTGTGGCGCCGAAGTGGCCGAACTGCGGACCGAATGCGATGAGGCGGCTTTCATCGCCAAGGCCGGCAACGGCATCAACCAACAGCTCGTCACCGCAAAGCTGCGCTGGATAGAGCGTCACGAGCCGGAGGTGTTCAGCCGCATCGCCACCGTTTTCGGCTCCTATGACTATATCAACTGGCGCCTCACCGGCGAACGTGCGGTCGAGCAGAACTGGGCGCTGGAGGCCGGCTTCGTCGATGTTTCGACGCACCGGATCGACGACGATCTGGTGGCGCTCGCTCACATACCGCGCTCGGCCGTGCCACGAAAGATCGCCTCGCATGAGATCCTCGGTTCCGTCTCGGCGAAGGCCGCGGATGAGACCGGCCTGATGGCGGGAACACCTGTCGTCGGTGGTGCGGCCGACATGATCGCTTCCGCGCTCGGCGCCGGAGTTGCCAAAGCAGGCGATGTCCTCCTGAAATTCGGCGGCTCGGTCGATATCCTGATCGCCACCGATCAGATCAAGCCAGATCCGCGCATGTATCTCGATTACCATCTGGTGCCGGGCCTGTTCATGCCCAATGGCTGCATGTCGACCGGCGGCTCGGGCCTCAACTGGTTCGTACGCAATTTCGCCGGCGGCGAGATGGTCGCGGCACAGGCCGAGGGTATTTCGGTACACCAGCGGCTCGATGCGCTGGCGGCAGAGCGTCCCGCCGGTGCCGATGGCCTCATCATCCTGCCCTATTTCCTCGGCGAGAAGACGCCGATCCATGATCCAGCGGCTCGTGGCGTGATCGATGGGCTGACGCTGTCGCACGATATCGGCCATGTCTGGCGCGCTTTGCTCGAGGCCTATGCCTTTGCCATCGCGCATCATGTCGAGGTGCTCAACGACATGGGCCACCGGACCGAGCGCTATCTCGCCTCCGACGGCGGCTCAAGCAGCAAGGTCTGGATGCAGATTGTCGCGGATGTCCTGCAAAAGCCGGTCCAACGCCTGACCGGGCACCCCGGCTCTTGCATCGGCGCTGCCTGGACGGCGGCGATCGGCGTCGGCCTAACCGACGACTGGTCGGGCGTTTCCGGTTTCGTCAGCTTCGCCGACCGGCTCGATCCCGACCCGCGCAAGGCTGACATCTACCGCGACGGCTATCGCCGCTATCGCGATCTTTATGCGCGCCTGTCGGCTCCTGGCGCGACCAGAGCGGGATCGTCATCGTGATGTATCGCGCCGTCGCCTGGACATCGACGGAACGCTGATCGACAGCGAGCCGTTGCATCATCAATCCCTCCTCGCCGGCTGCCGCAACTGGAACGTCGATCTTGACGACCTGCCCGACCAAGCCTTTCGCGGCATCCATATGGGCGACGTCTGGACAATGCTGCGTCCGCGTCTCCCAGTCGGGCTCGACCAGGCGGAGTGGCTCGCCGCTATCAATGCCCACTACGTCGCGAACCGGGCGAACGCCGTCCCAATCCCCGAGGCGGTCGAGACGATTCGGACCCTGGCTGACCGCGGCGTCCCGCAGGTCTGCGTCTCGAATTCCGGCCGGCAAGTCGTCAATGCCAATCTCGATGCGCTCGGCGTGCTCGATCATATGAGTCTCACAATCAGCCTCGACGACGTGTCGGCCGGCAAGCCCGACCCCACGCCCTATCGCGAGGCCTGCCGGCAGCTCGCCGTAGCTCCAGGGTCGGTGGTGGCCGTGGAAGACAGCCGCACCGGCACTAAGGCAGCACGAGCCGCCGGTCTGTTCGTGGTTGGCTATCTCCCCAGCGGCGGCCTGCTCGGCGACGTCGATCTCAGCACCAACCGTCTGTCGTCGATCCTGGATCTGTTTCCAGGCTGAGGGTTTGCGCGTCGTTACCTTCCAGGTGTGCGCTTGACCATGCATTCAGGATCGTAGCGTGATGGCAACTGATCGATTCACATCGACCGGTAGGAATCCCCCTTGCGCCTCGGCGTCGTGAAACCGCAAACGACACCACACCAGGATGGACGCTTGATGAACGACCTCCCCCAAACACTTGCAGCGGACTCGCTCGGGCCAACCGTGACGATTGGAGAAATCCTGGTAGAGATCGTCGCGAGGCAGACAGGCACCGGCTTCCGGGAACCTATCGACCTCATTGGCCCCTTTCCGAGCGGCGCGCCCGCCATCTTCATCGATCAATGCGCACGTATGGGCGGAGCGGCCGCAATGGTGGGCGTGGTCGGCGACGACGATTTCGGCGTCGTCAACGTGGAGCGCCTGAAGCGGGACGGCGTAGACACTTCCGCCATCGCTGTTTCCCCGGATTATCCGACGGGCAGCGCCTTTGTTCGCTACCGCACGGACGGAAGCCGCGATTTCGTCTACAACATCGCCAAATCCGCCGCCGCTCGATTGGAATGGACCCCGCAGGTCGAGGCGCTGATCGCGCGTTGCGGGCATATCCATGTCATGGGAACGGTGTTCGCAAGTCCCGCAGCCTGGGCGATCACCGAACGCGCGATCCCGCTGATCAAGGCACGCGGCGGCACGATGTCGCTCGATCCGAACCTGCGCAAGGAATTGCTGGCGCACGGCCAGACCGAGGAGAAATTCGCCGGTCTGGTGGACGAAGCGGACCTGCTGCTGCCGTCGGGCAATGAATTGTTCCTGGCCGCCGGCACGGACGGCGAGGAACGCGCGATCGAGGCGCTGTTCAGACGAGGGGTCAAGGAGATCGCCGTGAAGCGCGGCGAACATGGCGCGTCAGCCCGTCAAAGCACCGGAGCCCGCGCCGATTGCCCCGGCCTGATCGTCGAGGAAACGGACCCCACCGGGGCCGGCGACTGTTTCGGGGGAGCCTATGTCGCATGCCGGCGGCTGGGCATGGCGCTGCAGACGGCGCTCGAATTCGCCAACGCGGCAGGGGCGCGCAACGTCACACGCCACGGTCCCATGGAGGGAGCCGGCACGCCGGCCGAGCTGGAAGATTTCATGGCAAGAACGGCGAGAAGAAATTGATGCGTGTGGCGATCGAAGATTTGCCGGCCCTGCACAGGGACGGGAAGAAAATCGGGGTGACCTCGGTGTGCTCGGCGCACCCGCTGGTGCTTAAAGCCGCACTACGCCACGGCCGGGAAACCGGCACCACCGTGCTGATCGAGGCGACGTGCAATCAGGTCAATCATCTGGGCGGTTATACGGGCATGACGCCGGCCGATTTCGCGGCGATGGTGGAAGCGCTCGCGGCAGCCGAGCGGTGCCCGGAAGAGCTGATCGTGCTTGGCGGGGATCATCTCGGCCCTAATCCCTGGAAAGACCGGCCCGCCGAGGAGGCGATGGCGCAGGCCGGGACGATGGTCGATGCCTATGTCCGCGCCGGCTTCCGCAAGATCCACCTCGATGCTTCGATGGGCTGCGCGGGTGAACCGGCGACGCTAGACGACCACACGGTGGCCGGGCGCGCGGCCAGGCTGGCGGGCGTCGCGGAGCAGGCGGCAGCGCAGAGCGGCGGGGCAAGCCCGGTCTACATCATCGGGACGGAGGTGCCGCCGCCCGGTGGCGCCGATCACGCTTTGGATGCGATCACCCCGACCAGTCCGGAGGCGGGTAGCCAGACACATGCCATTCACGCCCAGGCGTTCCAAACCGCCGGGCTTGAAAGCGCATTTTCCCGCGTCATCGGGCTTGTCGTGCAGCCGGGCGTGGAGTTCGGCAACCAGAATGTGATTTTCTACGATCGGACCAAGGCCGGCGACCTGGCGGCAACCCTCGACAGATTGCCGTCGCTCATTTTCGAAGCCCATTCGACGGACTATCAGGGTGAGAGGCCGTTGCGTGAACTCGTCGAGGACGGCTTCGCCGTCCTCAAGGTCGGACCCGAGCTGACCTTCAAGCTGCGCGAGGCGCTGTACGCGCTCGACCTGATCGCTTCCGACCTGGTGCCTGACTATGGCGAGCGGCCGCTTTACCACGCAATGGAAGAGCTGATGCAAGGCACCCCCAAGAATTGGGCAAGCCACTATCATGGAAGCGATGCCGACAAGCGGACGCTGCGCCACTACTCCTATTCCGATCGCATCCGATATTATTGGGCGATCCCGCAAGCCCGTGCCGCCTGCAACCGTCTCTTCGATACGTTGAACGGCCGCAAGGTGCCGGTGATGCTGTTTCTCCAGCACCTGCCTTCTGCAGTCACATGGGCTGACCGGGCCTGCGACGTCGAGGAGATCGCGATCGGTCACGTCCGGCGGAGCATCGAGGCCTACGCCCGGGCATGCGGCACCTGAGATCCTCGTCCGGTCCTTCAGGGCCAGAGCGGATGGGCTGGCGGGCGGCAGGAACGCTTACAGCGATGGCCCCAATCGGATCGGACTGCCGTCGCTGAAACGGGATTGACGGAACCTGTAGAGGTTGTGCCCGGTCTCGTTGCCTTGGACGAGGTCGGACAACACACGGCCGATGCCGGGTCCGATGCCGAAGCCGTGGCCGCTCATCCCGGTCGCTATAACGAGACCCGGGATCGCAGCGGCGCGATCGACGATGGGCACGACATCAGGCATCGCATCGATCATGCCCGCCCAGCTCGCCTTGAGCGGTACAGTCGTGAACTGAGGGAAAAGCTCCCTGAACCCGCGGTCGATGGCGCGGAGCGCCGACGTCTCGGGAGCGGGATTGAGGACCCGCATCCGTTCGAAAGGGCTTTTTTCATCCGCGTTCCATCTGCGCGGCGTCGACCAGCCATCCGGGTATCCTCGCGGCGCGGCCGGCAGGTAGCGCGTGCCGAAGGGATTGGCCATCAGGGCGCTGAAATATTTGCCCGCATGGCGAAATGCGTCCGGCCCTATGTAGAGTTGGCTGCTGCCTCCCGATGCGAGCGTATACCCGCCATCCTGCCTGCGCCGGAAAGCGATGCGTTCATCCGCGGCGGCACCGGCGTGGATCTCCGGCATCGGTGCTGTCGCGGCGACGGTCGCCCTGACGCTGAGCTGCGGAATCGAGATGCCGTGGGCGCGCAGGAAGAGCGACGTCCACGCGCCGCTGGCGACGACGACGTTCGAGGTCGCGATGCGCCCTTTCTCGGTCCAGACGCCACTGATGCGTCCCGCGGAGATGTCGAGCATACGTGCCGCGCAATTCTCGATGATCGTCACACCTTCGCGGGCCGCCAGGCGAGCAAGCGCGGGCACCGCGACCCAAGGTTCCGCCCGCATGTCCGATGGGGTGATCATTGCGCCTTTGAACGGTCGCGACATGGCCGGGATCAGGCTTGCCAACTCACCTTGGTCGAGGAGACGCGTGTCGACGCCATGAGCCTGGGCAATCTCGAGAAACTTCGCGAAACCGGCCATCTCCTTGTCTGTCCGCGCAAGATAGGTAACGCCCGTCTGCTTCAGTCCTATGTCCTCGCCACATTCCTGCGCCAGTTGCCGCCAGAGGCGCTGCGCTTCGATGACGATCGGCAGTTCGTCGGCATCGCGGCCCTGCTGCCGGATCCAGCCCCAATTGCGCGAGGATTGCTCGGCGGCGATGCGGCCCTTTTCCAGCAGCGTCACCGAGACGTTCCGTCGCGCCAGGAACAGTGCCGTGCTCACGCCAATGACCCCGCCGCCGATGATCACGACGTCCGAAGTCTTCGGCAGGGGCTGCTGGAACTGGATCGAGGTGGCTTCGGTGAAGGGGAAGATTGTCAAAGAGCACCGTCCTTCTTGGTATGCTGCGGCGACATCCGGTCCACGCTGGCAGCGAGATCTGGGCAGCGATGTCTGGCCGCCGTGAAATGTCGATACCACGCGAGGAGATTGATCGTCAGCTACTGCTTGCCGACAAGGACGGCGACAGATCGCGGGTCTGGAAGTCCCTCTGGACAATGAGTTTTGAAACTGCCGGCCAAAGGCTGGCGACTGTGCAAGCGTGCCCCACTATTGCGTTATCGGCGGCGGCATCGTCGACCTGGCGACGGCCATGCGGCTGGTTGAGACATATCCCGGCTGCAGCCTGATGCTGTTGGCCGGAAATACTGTCCGAGCCTCGGCCTCGCGACCTGCTCCCGCACGAAGCAGGCATCCGCGCGCAAGCCGTGCGCAAAGACAGTGCCCTCATCCATGATTTCCTGTTCGCACAAACGGACCGCATGCTGCACGTCTGCAACGCCCCTTCACCCGCCGCCTCCTCGGCGATCCCGATTGCAGAGATGATTCGAGATCGCCTCATGCAGGGCTGCTGAAAACGAGGCGGTATGCATGGAGCCGCAACGCCCGCTGAACGCTGGAGTATCCGTCTTGGCCAAGGGATTGGGGCACCGGCCGCGGGCAACGCAGCTTTTGCGTCAGAACCAGATCCGCTCACCACCGGGCCAGCAATTCCGCTCCCGGCGAGAAGGTACTTGGCCTGCCGGCTATAGCCGCTCGGCCTCAGGCCTGCGGTTTCCGCAAGCGTTAGCCTCCTGTGGACGCCGGCATTTTTGGCTGCGCAAAGATCTCAAGCGAAACGACGGCCGACGTCGCAGGTTCGACCGTCATAGGCATAGCTCGACGAGCTCCCTATGGTACACGTCCACAGAATGCACTGACACTCAAGCCAGCTTGGCTAAGCCAGAATCTTTAAGTCTTTGAAATGACCTGACTATTTATGGTACCGTTGGCTGGGATCGAACCAGCGACCTCCGGATCCACAATCCGGCGCTCTAACCATCTGAGCTACAACGGCACGTTGCCCGAGCGGATCGAAACAGAAACTCATCCGCCCGCTCTGTCGTTCGGCGATGCGTCCTTACGGGCTTATGGATTCTAATTCAAGGCTTTTGGAAAGCAAAGGTCACTTCCCCACATCGACGCGGCATTTGCCTGGCAAGAAGGACCAGGCGCCGGACAAAGAAAAGGCCGGCGGGAGGAGGTGCCGGCCTTTTCCTGTTACGAGCCAGCGGGAGGAGGTGCTGGCTGGTCACCCCGGGGAACAGAGGGAGGAGGTTCCACTCACCGGGTATTCCTTGATGGCTGCCATCATACACCTGATCGTTTTTAAGAAAATGCGACCTTTTGTTGCATCTTCCGATCATGCGCAAATGTTAGGCAACCTTGATTTCCTTCATCGCCTTCTCGAAGGCGGTCTTGATCGGCTTGGAGACGTCCTCGGCCGCCTTGGAGGCAACGGCCTGGAAGTCCTTGGCCTGCTCGACGGTCGATTCGACGCGCTTGCGCAGGAAGGCGGTCTGCAGCTCGACGACTTCCGACAGCGACTTGGCGCCGATCAGGGCCTCGAGGTGGGAAAAACCGGCCTCGGCATTGGCACGCAAAGCGGAGATGGTCTTGAGCGACAGGTCGTTGGAAACGGTCTTGGCGGTCTCGTAGGTCGACTCCAGAGCCTTCTGGGTCTCCTCGGCGCCGGTCTTCAGCTTGGCGTAGGCCTCTTTCGACTGCTCAACGCCCTTTTCGGCGAAAGCGCGGATCTGGTCGGTGGCCTTGGAAGCGTCGAAGCTCGGGAATTCAACGTTTTCGATCGTCTCGGCGGTCTTGGTCCTGGACATTTTCCATCCTTTTCAGCGGCAGCGGCTTTGACAGAAAGCCGTCTCGTTCATGTATGATGGCAATATAAAGGCAAATTTTGTGCATTGCAATATCTTTGTTGCAGTGCACCATAAATTTCTTTGGGCCGTTAACCAAGAGCCCAGATTCCAGCCTTTGCACGTTCTGGCTTGTGGACCTTCGCGCCTCCGGCTTTTATTAACAAAGCGTTAACTGCAAAATCGCCGCTCCGTGAGGTCCGCCAAGCGCATGCCGTCCGAATATTCCTTCCTCGATGTCGCCGTGCTCGACGCGGTCCGCCAGCGCTTTGCGGCAGGCGACGCGATCGCGATCCTGTCGGCGGATCTGGAGCAGGTGATCTGGGCCAACGGGCCAGGAGCCGCGATGTTCGGTTATCCCGACATCGAGGCGATCATCGGCGCCTCGGCGCAGTTGCCCGTGATCGCCAGGCGCCAGATCATGGCGACCAGCGGATTTCCCGAGATTGGCAGTGACCGCGCCATCATGGTGCGGCTGGCGACCGGAATGACCAGCCGCGCCGTCGGCTTCCTGGCCAGTGCGGTGACCATGCCGGACGCCGAAAAGGCTATCATGCTGGCAGTGCCGGCGGCTCAGACGGGCTCGCGCAGTGCCGGCGAAATCGCCGCGCGCGCCATTAGCGGCTTCACCGAGGATGGTCATTTCATCGCCTTTGTCGATGCCCGGGGCAACGTCGAGGCGGCCTCGGAGGGATTTTCGGCGCTTGGCATCCTGCCGGAGACGCTGGCGGCACTGGTTGCGGACGTCGCAGCCGAGAGCGACCGCATCGTCAAGCGCCTTGTCCCCGGCGGCACGGCCTCCTATCCGGCTGGGCTGGCAAGATTAACCGAGGAGCGGCATCTGCTGGTGGTGATCGACGAGGACCAGCTCGACGACACCGCCCCCGCGGGCGAACATCCTACACAAACCATTGCCGAGGGGGCACCTGCTGGCGATGCGGCTTCCCAGCCGGAACAGGGTCGCCAGACACCGACCGACGAACCAGGCGCCGCGTTGCCGACCGAGGACGTCGCCGGATCGCGGCCGCATGCGATCGCCGACGCGACCGTACAGACGCCGACAGCGGCCAATAGCGATCAGCCGGCATTGGAGCGCACGCCGGCGCAGCACGACCATTGGTACTTCAACGCCGGCGAGGACGGAGGGCAACAGGCGCCGCGACCCGCCGCGCCCGGACCTGAAGCTCCGGCCGAACCGGCGGCCCTGGAAATCCAGTCCACTTCCGCGGCCACGCCGACGACCGTCTCGGCGATGGACCGCGCCGCGGCGCCGGTGCGTTTCGTCTGGCGCACCGATGCCGAAGGCAAGTTCAGCGCGCTGTCGCCGTATTTCGCCCACATCGTCGGCAAGCCGGCGGCCGACGTGATCGGCCGCCGCTTCAGGGATGTCGCCGCTACATTCGGCCTCGACCCCTCCGGCGAGATATCGGGGCTTCTCGAACGGCGCGATACCTGGTCCGGGCGCTCCGTGCTGTGGCCGGTCGTCGGCACCGACCTGAAGATACCGGTCGACCTGGCGGCGCTGCCTGTCTATGGCCGCAGCCGCGCCTTCGAGGGTTTCCGCGGCTTCGGCGTCGCCCGCGCCAGCGACGCGGTCGTCGATCCGGAGGCCATCGGCATGGCGCTGGTGCCCAATAGCCAGGCGCCGGCAACGCCGGAACCACAAGCCATCCAACCCGCACCCGAACAGCCGAACGCTGAGGAGCCCAAGGCCGAGGACACGCAGGCATCGGATCCGTTCAAGGGCGAGGTGCCGGCGTTGACTATCGTGCCGAAACAGGAGCGGCGCTTTGCCGACAAGGTGATCCGGCTCGCCGAACACCGCCAGCCAGCCAATGACAAGGGTCTGTCGACCCTGGAACGCAGCGCGTTCCGCGAAATCGGCGAGCGGCTGAAGAAGGATAGTGCTCCGGTCGAGCCGCCTGAGGCTGAGACTGCGGAGGCGTCGACAGCGGAGGCCGAGGCTCCGGTCAAGCCGTCCGACGACCCGATGCACAGCGGCGTCATCCCTGCGTCAGGGCCAGAGAACGAACCGGTCGAGCCACCCGATGTCGATGCCGAAGACGAGCGGGATCTGGTACGGCTTGACGGTCACGCGGACGAAGCGGCTCGTGAAGCCCCCCCTGGGATGAATGTGACGGGCTCGTTGCTCGACTATGCCGGCCAAGATGACGAACGTGGCTCCGTGGCGGCGGAACCAGAGAACACCGCTGCCGTTTCGCCCGGCGAAAAGCCTGAAGCCACTGACGCGACACATGATGGCCTCGATGACGACAGCATGACGTCAGCAGATTTTCGCGATGCCGAAGACAGTGAGGATTGGGCGCAGCCCGACGAGGAAGCCGCGCCGCCCGACGAGCAGGCGGTTGCCGAGGAAACCGTCGATGCAGGCGGCGACGCGGCGGAAATACGCGTCGAGCGCCCTCGCCTGCAGGTTCCGCCGCTCAAGGCCGAAGGGTTCGTGCCGTCGGCGTTTTCCGCCGGAGATGAACACAAGGCTCCGGACACGTCGCTGCTCGGCAAGCTCCCCGTGCCGCTGCTCATCCATTCCGGGGACCAGTTGCATTATGCGAATGAGGAATTCCTCAGCCTGACCGGCTACGAGGCGCTTGACGATCTGGCGGATGCGGGCGGCCTCGGCGCGTTGTTTGCCGACCCCTATGCCGATGACGGCGTTTCCGACGGCACCGATCGCGCGCTGCGGTTGAAAACACGTGACGGACAGGAATTCCCGATCGAGGCCATTTTGCGCTCGGTTCCCTGGCGCGACGGCAAGGCGCTGATGCTGGTCGTGCGACGCTCCGGCGAGGATGATGCGCCGGCGAGCCTGCATGTCGTTGGCGACGAGCAGACGCAGCCGGACATTTCCGAGCTCAAGGTGCGCATCGCCGAGATGCGCACCATTATCGACACCGCCACCGACGGCGTCGTGCTGATCGGCCGTGACGGCACCATCCGATCGATCAGCCGGCCGGCTGAAGCGCTGTTCGGCTTCGACAGCGACGATGTGACCGGCAAGCCGTTCGCCTCGCTGTTTGCGATTGAAAGCCAGCGCGCGGCACGCGACTATCTCAATGGGCTGTCCGAGCCCGGCGTGGCGAGTGTCATGAACGACGGCCGCGAGGTGATCGGGCGCGAATCGCAAGGACGCTTCATTCCGCTGTTCATGACCATCGGCCGGCTGCCCAACGACAGCGGCTTCTGCGCCGTCGTTCGCGACATCACGCAGTGGAAGCGGGCCGAAGAGGACTTGACGCAGGCACGTGCGGTGGCCGAGCGCGCGTCCTCGCAGAAGACCGATTTTCTGGCCCGCATCAGCCACGAGATCCGCACCCCGCTCAATGCCATCATCGGTTTTTCGGAATTGATGGTCGACGAGAAATTCGGACCTGTCGCCAACGACCGCTACCGCGACTATCTGCGCGATATCAACCGCTCGGGCAATCATGTGCTCGACCTGGTCAACGACCTGCTCGACATCTCCAAGATCGAGGCTGGCCAGCAGGAGATGGCCTATGAGGCGGTGTCGCTCAACGACACGCTGGCCGAAACGGTGGCGATGATGCAGCCGCAGGCCAACCGTGAACGGGTCATCATCCGCTCCAGCTTCGCTTCGCGGCTGCCGGAAGTGGTGGCCGACCTGCGCAGCGTGCGCCAGATCGCGCTCAACATCCTGTCGAATGCCATCCGCTACACCCAGGCCGGCGGCCAGGTGATCGTCTCGACCGCCTATGAGACGTCGGGCGACGTCGTCATGCGGGTGCGCGACACCGGCATCGGCATGAGCCATGCCGAGATCGAGCAGGCGCTGAAGCCGTTCAAGCAGATCAACGCCCTGAAGCGCGGACGCGGCGACGGGACCGGGCTTGGACTGCCGTTGACCAAAGCGATGGTGGAAGCCAACCGTGCCCGGTTCACCATCAATTCGACACCGGGCGAAGGCACCCTGGTCGAGGTGGCTTTTCCGTCGACCCGTGTGCTCGCGGAATAGGTCAGCCCTCTCCGCGGTTCGGTCCCGATAAAAAGAAAAGGCGCCCAAAGGACGCCTTAAGAGATGGGATTGCTGTCACAACGGGGGCTTGAGCGAATTCGGATCCTCGGGGCTGAGGAACGGGATTTCTCCCTCAAGTTACGTGCGACTATCGACGCCGGACCTTAACAACTCCTTACCGGGGCGCCGGAAAATTTACGAATGTGTACCACTCATGAAATCTAGGTAAATTCTAGCGAGATATTTCGTTAACCATGCCGGCTGCCAATTACTCGGCCAGCTGAGGCAGGTTCTTGAACAGCTCGAGCGCCTCTGGATTGGCGAGTGCCTCCTTGTTCTTGATGGCGCGGCCATGCACGACATCGCGCACCGCGAGTTCGGTGATCTTACCCGACTTGGTGCGGGGAATATCCGACACGGCAACGATCCTGGCCGGGACATGGCGGGGACTGGCGCCACTGCGGATCTTGGCGCGGATGCGTTTTTCCAGATTCTCGTCGAGCTGCACGCCGGCGGACAGGCGCACGAACAGTACGACGCGCACGTCGTTGTCGAAGTCCTGTCCGATGCACAGTGCTTCCAGGATCTCAGGCATCTGCTCGACCTGATTGTAGATCTCCGCCGTGCCGATCCTCACCCCGCCCGGGTTGAGCGTGGCGTCGGAGCGGCCATGGATGATGAGGCCGCCATGCTCGGTCCATTCGGCGAAATCGCCATGACACCAGACATTGTCGAAGCGTTCAAAATAGGCCGCCCGGTACTTCTTGCCATCGGGGTCGTTCCAGAAGCCGATCGGCATCGCCGGAAAGGCTTTTGCGCAGACCAGCTCACCCTTTTCCTGCCGGACCGGCCTACCGTCGTCGTCCCAGACATCGACTGCCAGGCCGAGGCCGGGTCCCTGGATCTCGCCGGTCCAGACCGGCTGCGTCGGCACGCCGAGCACGAAGCAGGAGACGATGTCGGTGCCGCCGGAGACCGAGGCCAGATGCACGTCCTTCTTGATGCCGTCATAGACGAAGCGGAAATCTTCCGGCGACAGCGGCGAGCCGGTGGAGGAGATTGCCCGCACAGTGGCCAGATCATGCGTGCGGATCGGCTTGAGACCGGCCTTGCGCACGGAATCGATGAATTTGGCCGAGGTGCCGAAAAAGGTCATCTTCTCGGCATCGGCGAAATCGAACAGCACATTGCCGTCGGGATAGAATGGCGAACCGTCATAGAGCAGCAGCGTGGCACCCGAAGCGAGCCCCGACACCAGCCAGTTCCACATCATCCAGCCGCAGGTGGTGAAGTAGAAGAAGCGGTCGCCGTCGGTGAGACCGGCATGCAGCTGGTGTTCCTTGACATGCTGGATCAGCGTGCCGCCGGCCGAATGGACGATGCATTTGGGAATGCCGGTCGTTCCCGACGAAAACAGGATGTAGAGCGGATGCGAAAACGGCAGCGGCTCAAAAGTGACAGGCTTGCCGGCGAAGGGCGACAGCGCCTCTTCCAGCGCTACCGCCTTGTCGATGGTCCCGGCGACATCGCTCGATGTGCCGAGATAGTCGACGACCAGGATCTTGCGGACAGTGCCGAGCTTGGCCGCGACCGCGGCGATCTTGTCGGCGACTTCGATCGCCTTGCCATTGTACCAATAGCCATCCGGCGCGATGAAGACGACGGGCTCGATCTGGCCGAACCTGTCGAGTACGCCCTGCTCGCCGAAATCGGGAGAGCAGGACGACCAGACGGCACCGATCGAGGCGGCGGCCAGCATGGCGGCGACGGTCTCCGGCATGTTGGGCATCATGGCGGCAATGCGGTCGCCCTTCTTCACCTTGAGCGACAGGAAAAGCTGCTGCAGCCGCGAGGTCAGCGCGTGCAACTCGTTCCAGGACAGCCGGCGCTCGACCTTGTCTTCGCCGCGAAACACGATTGCGTCGCCTGAGCCGGTCTTCTTCAGCAGATTCTCGGCGAAATTCAGTGTCGCATCGGGAAAGAAAGAAGCGCCGGGCATCTTGTCGCCGTCGACGAGCAGGTTATCGCCCTTGTCGCCGACGATGCCGCAGAAATCCCAGATCAGGCTCCAGAACCCTTCACGGTCCTCGACCGACCAGGCGTGAAGCTGCGAATACGAGGAAAACGCTACGTCGGCTTTCACTCCGGCGGCCTTGGTGAAGGCGGTCAAGGGTGCTGCGTCAATCTGGTCTTGCGTCGGGGTCCAGAGCGGTTGTCCGGCAGCCATGATCGTTCCTCCACGGTCGCCATCGCTTATGCATATCGCAGCGCAGCAGAGCAAGATTTTGTTCGGCTGATGCGACCAGATGTGCGCAAATGCCATCGCCGGGCCATAAAGACTTGAAATGCCTCAGCCCTAAGTCGTAGTGACAACTTGAAGTCGTGGTGGCGGCCGGAAGTGTGGTCACGACTGCAGTCGTAGTGACGACTGGGGGTCGTGGTGACGACTGGAAGTCGTGGTGACGACTGGGTTACACCCGTCGGGCGATTTGTCGGAATGGAAGCATACGGGGCCATATGCCATCATCTATGATCCGGCGCGGAATATGGGCGATCGGCGCTGCCGTGATCGTCATCGCGCTGGTTGTTGCCGCCCTGCCGCTGATCGCCTCCACCCGTATCGTGCGCGACCGCATCGCTTGGGAAATGAGCGCGTGGAGCGGCTTCCGGGTCGCCATCGACGGTTCGCCGCGCATCGAGGTCTGGCCGACATTCCGGGCAATCCTGACCGATGTGACGCTTTCACAATGGACCGACACCGAGGCGCCGCCTGTGGTCGAGGCAGAACGGGTCGAGGTCGACCTTTCCGCCATGGCGGCGCTGCGCGGCGACGTGGTGTTTTCGACGGCGCGGCTGGTGCGGCCGACGATCCGGGTTCAGCGCACGCCTGCCGGCCTTTTCCTGCCCGCTGTCCCCACCGGCGGGCGCATCACGCGTTCCATCGACACGGCGCGCGGCGTGGTCAATGCCGACCCCGCCAAGCCGGACCTCGGCAAGCTGCCTACCGACACCTTCGGCACGGTCGAGTTTCGCGACGGCCGTATGGTCGCCTCCATCGGCGGCAAGGACGTCGAGATCCTGAGCAGTTTGAACGGTCAGGCGAATTGGGCGGCGATGAACAGCAATGCGACGCTGTCGGCAACAGGGATCTGGCGGGGCGAAAGCGTCGCGCTGGACGTCGCCTCGGCCAGACCGCTTGTGCTGTTTGCCGGCGGCACGGCGCCGCTGACGCTGTCCTTCAAGGCGGCACCCGCCACCTTCTCGTTCGACGGCACGGCCAGCATGTCTGAAAATACCTATTTCGACGGTCAGGCGAAGTTCTCGGCACCCTCGCTGCGGCGTGTCCTGGAATGGTCGCAGGCCGGCATCGCTCCGGGTGCGGCGATCGGCTCGGTCAGCATTTCGAGCAAGATCACCGCGACCGGCGGGCGCGTCAAGTTCGACAACACGGCGATTGCGCTCGACAACAATCCGGGGATGGGTGCACTGGACCTCTCGCTTGGTGAAGCACAACCGGTAATCTCCGGCACGCTCGCCTTCGACACGCTCGACCTCAGATCGTTTCTGTCAGCCTTCACCCCGCTGGTGCCGACCGGAGGGGCGGGGCCCGGCGAAATCGACACAAGTTTCGCCGACAAGATCAATCTCGATCTCAGGCTGTCGGCGGCGCACGCCACGGCGGGGCCGATCCAGCTCGCCGACGTCGCCGCCACCGCCCAGGTCAAGGATGGTCTGTCCGTCTTCGACATCTCCGATGCCTCGGCCTTCGGCGGCAACATCCAGACCAGCCTTCGCTTCGATCGCAAGCCGGAAGGCTCGCAGGTCGAAATCCGCCTTCTGGCGTCCGACATCGACGGCGGTGCTTTCGGTACGGCGGCAGGGATGACGCGGCTGGTGCCAGTCGGCACGGGCACCGTCTCGGTGATCCTCAAGGGGCCGGGCAGAACCTGGGATTCCATCTTCGACAATGCCGACGGCTCGGTCTCGGCGACCTTCGGGCCGGGTGCGTTGAGCAAGCTCAACCTGCCGGCCTTCCTCAAACATACCGAACAGGGCGGCTTCTTCGCGCTCGACGATGTCTCTGACGGAACATTGCCGATCGACGGCGCCGAGATCAAGGCCACCATTTCGAAGGGCGTGGCGCGGATCGACAAGGCCGAGGCCAATTCAGCGAAGTACAAGATCTGGCTGTCCGGCATCGCGTCCTACGCCGGGCGCGGACTGGCCTTGTCCGGCGGCGTCATTCAGCCTGAGCAGGCGGCAACGCAGGCCAACGGCCAGCAAGGTCCCAACCAGTCGTCGTTCTTCGTCGGCGGGACATGGAGCACGCCGTTCATTTCCCCGATCAGCCGCGGCGTTTCGGGGGAATAGGCCGCCACCGCGCCTCCTATCTTTCACCCGCGCTGCGCGGCCTGCTCGTCGAGCTGGCGCTGCACCTCACGCCGTTTGTTGGCAAGCGAGGCGATGATGACGCCAATCGCCACGACGGCGATCAGAATGGTACAGGCGGCGTTGATTTCCGGCGTCACGCCGAGGCGAACCTGGCTGTAAATCTTCATCGGCAGCGTCGTCGCGCCCGGCCCGGAGGTGAAGCTGGCGATGACCAGATCGTCGAGCGAAAGGGTGAAAGCCAGCATCCAGCCGGAGACGATCGCCGGCATGATAACCGGCAATGTGATCTGGAAGAAGGTCTTCACCGGCGTTGCGCCAAGATCCATCGCGGCTTCTTCCAGCGAGCGGTCGAAGGTCATGAGGCGCGACTGCACGACCACGGCGACGAAGCACATGGTCAGCGTGATGTGGGCGAGCGTCACGGTGAGGAAGCCGCGGTCGAGCCCGACGGCGACAAAGAGCAGCAGCAGCGACAGGCCGGTGATGACTTCCGGCATGACCAGCGGCGCAAAGACCATGCCGGAGAATAGCACCCTGCCCTTGAAGCGCGTGTAGCGGGTCAAGGTGAGTGCCGCCAGGGTGCCCAGCACCGTCGCAACCGTGGCCGAGATCAGGCCAACACGCGCCGTCACCCAGGTCGCGTCCATGAGGCCTTGGTTGTGGAACAGCGAGACGTACCATTTGGTCGAGAAACCGCCCCAGACCGTGACCAGTTTCGATTCGTTGAACGAGAAGACGATGAGCAGCACGATCGGCAGATAGAGAAAGGCAAATCCAAGCACGATCGAGGTGATGTTGAAGCGGCTCCAGGTGGCGTTCATGAGGTCACCTGTCCATTTCCTGAGCGCGCGCCTGGGCCCGCTGGAAGAGCATGATCGGCACGATCAGCAGCAACAGCAGGATGACGGCGACGGCCGACGATACCGGCCAGTCGCGATTGGCGAAGAACTCGTTCCACAACGTCTTGCCGATCATCAGCGTCTGCGATCCGCCGAGCAGATCGGGAATGACGAACTCGCCGACGGCCGGAATGAACACCAGCAGACAGCCCGCGATGACGCCGGGCAGCGATAGCGGGAAGGTGATCTTCCAGAACGCGCTGGTCGGCGGACAGCCGAGATCCTTGGCTGCCTCGATCAGCGAATAGTCCATCTTCTCAAGCGCGGAATAGAGCGGCAGCACCATGAACGGCAGGTAGGAATAGACGATGCCGATGAAGATCGCCGTATAGGTGTTGAGGATGATCAGCGGCTGGTGGATGACGCCGGTGGCGAGCAGCAGCTGATTGAGCAGCCCTTCGGGCTTGAGAATGCCGATCCAGGCGTAGACGCGGATCAGGAACGAGGTCCAGAACGGCAGGATCACCAGCATCAGCAAGGTCGGGCGGATCGTCGCCGGCGCGCGCGCCATGCCGTAGGCGATGGGATAGCCGACGAGCAGTGTCAGGACCGTCGAGACCGCGGCGATGATTACGCTGGTCACATAGGCGTTGAAGTAGAGCGCGTCCTGCGTCAGCCAGGCGTAGTTGTCGAGGCTGAGTTGTTTCAGCTGGGCGAGGAACCCGGAAACTCCGCCGCTGAAATCGAGCGCCGGCGTATAGGGCGGAATGGCGATCGCCGTCTGCGACAGCGAGATCTTGAAGACGATGACGAACGGAATGAGGAAGAAGAACAGCAGCCAGACATAAGGGATGATGATGACCAGTCGGCCAACGAAGGCAGCACCCAGCCTGGCGAGGATGGATTTGCCGGCATTGGTCGTCGGAGAGGCTGATGCGGTGGTGACGGCGGCGCTCGACATGGTCGCCCCTACCGCGTCAGCACGACGCCGGCGTCGGGCCGGAAGGAAACCCAGGCGCGGTCGTTCCAGCTCAACGGATCCTCGGTGATGCGGGCCGCGTTCATGGTGCTGGCGCGCACCACCTGGCCGTCGTCCAGCCTGACATGATAGACGGTCATGTCGCCGAGATAGGCGATGTCGTAGACCTCGCCCTCGATGGCGTTGACCGCCTCGGCCGGTTTCTTCGACGACACCTTGATCTTTTCGGGCCTGATGGCGAAGGTGACGGCCGTCCCGGCGCCGGCGGTGCCGGCATTGTCGGTGCGGATGGTGATGCCGTTGCCGGCATCGATGCTGGCGCTGCCGGCCTCGCCACGCGCGATCTTGCCCTCGAACATGTTCACATTGCCGACGAAGCCGGCGACGAAGCGGGACCCCGGCGCCTCGTAGACTTCGGCCGGCGTTGCCACCTGCATCACCTCGCCCTTGTCGATGATGGCGATGCGATCGGCCATGGTCATCGCCTCTTCCTGGTCGTGGGTGACGACGACGAAGGTGAGGCCGAGGTTCTGCTGCAGGTCCATCAGTTCGAACTGCGTCTCCTCGCGCAGCTTCTTGTCGAGAGCGCCAAGCGGCTCGTCGAGCAGCAGCACTTTCGGCCGTTTGGCGACCGAACGGGCGAGCGCGACGCGCTGGCGCTGGCCGCCGGACAGCTGATGCGGCTTGCGCTTGGCGAACTGCTCGAGCTTGACCAACTTCAGCATCTCGGCAACGCGCGACGCGATCTCGGGCTTCGGCATGCCGTCCTGCTTGAGGCCGAAGGCGATGTTGTTCTCGACCGTCATGTGCGGGAACAGCGCGTAGGACTGGAACATCATGTTGACCGGCCGCCGGTAGGGCGGGATGCCGCGCAGATCCTGGCCATCGAGCAGGATGCGGCCGGCTGTCGGCTCCTCGAAGCCGGCGAGCATCCTGAGCAGCGTCGATTTTCCACAACCAGAGGCGCCGAGCAGGGCGAAGAACTCGCGCTCGAAGATGGTCAGCGACAGATTGTTGACGGCGGTGAAGTCACCGAACTTCTTGGTGACGTTGTCGAACTGGATGTACGGCTTGGCATTCGGGTCGTTCCACGGTGCAAAATCCCTGCGGATGCTGCCAAGCGATTTCATGTCCCACTCCGTCCTGATTCTTGCTTCTTACCCCAGGTAGAAACGGTCCCGGCAGGTGGCTGCCGGGACCGTGTCGGATTGCTTACTGGCCAGTGACGATCTTGGTCCAGGTGCGCGTGATGACGCGCTGGGTCTTGGGATCGTATGGCGAGACGGTGTAGAGCTTCTTTATGGTCTCGGCATCGGGATAAACCGAAGGATCCTCCAACAGTGCCTTGTCGACGAATTGCTGCGAGGCCTTGTTGCCGTTTGCGTAGAGCACGTAGTTCGACGACTTGGCGATAACTTCCGGCTTCATCATGTAGTTGATGAACTCGAGCGCCTCCGCGACATGCGGCGCGTCGGCAGGGATCGCCATCTGGTCGAACCACATCTGCGCGCCCTCCTTCGGCACGGAATAGCCGATTTCGACGCCCTGCTTGGCCTCGACCGCGCGGTTGCGGGCCTGGAACACGTCACCCGACCAGCCGACCGCCAGGCAGATATCGCCGTTGGCAAGCGCGTTGATGTATTCGGAGGAGTGGAACTTCCTGATGTAAGGCCGGACCTTGAGCAAGGTCTCCTCGGCCTTGGCGATATCATCGGGTGACGTGCTGTTCGGGTCGAGGTCGAGATATTTCAACGCCGCCGGGATGATGTCTGCCGGCGAGTCCAGCACGTAGACGCCGCAGTCCTTCAATTTCGCCAGGCTGTCGGGATTGAAGAAGACATCCCAGCTGTCGATCTTGTCGGTGCCGAGTGCCGCCTGCACCTTCTTGATGTTGTAGCCGATGCCAACCGTGCCCCACATGTAGTTGACCGAGTATTCGTTGCCGGGGTCGTACTTGGCGGTGCGCTCGGTAACCGTATCCCACATGTTGGAAATGTTGGGCAGTTTCGACTTGTCGAGCTTCTGGAACACGCCGGCCTGGATCTGGCGCGCGAGGAAGTTGCCGCTGGGCACGACGACGTCGTAGCCGCTGCCGCCGGCAAGCAGCTTGGTTTCCAGGATTTCGTTGGAATCGAAGGTGTCATAGACGACCTTGATGCCGGTTTCCTTGGTGAAATCGTCGATGATCGAACTGTCGATGTAGTCCGACCAGTTGAAGACGTTGACGACACGATCCGCGGCGTGACCGCCGACGGTGACAAGTGTCAGGAATGCCGAGGTAGCCGAAAGCCAGAGCGCTTTGCGGATCATGCTATTCTCCTTTGATGAGTGTTCCTTCACCGGCTCGTCGCGATATCAGCGCGACCGGCATTTTCTTCAGACTATTGAGCTTTCCAAGGGGCGACAAGCGCGAACTGCCGAGACCATGCAGGCGGTTCGATGAGATGGCTCGATGCCCCTGAGGCGGGCTGGGAGGCATACCGTCATAGGCTTTCGCCGTGGCGCGGGCAGAGATACGACGATATTGTCCGGTCTCGATCGGACCGGCTGGGAGACTTGGCAAGATACGCCTGTCTTGTTGTTGCCGTATTCCCAGCCTGCCCGTGCTGCAGCGACGTTGTCAATGGCAAAGCTGCAGGCCGCTTCAATTAGGCGACGGCACCCCGGTGACCCCGGCGCGTTCGGGCCGTGCCTGGCGCTTGAATTCGAGCCCGATATGGACGAGCAGCGCCGTGACAACCACCGCACCGCCAATGATGGTGCGCCCCGACGGCACCTCGGAATGGATGAGCCAGACCCATATCGGACCGAGGATCGGTTCGAACGTGCCGAGCAGCGCCGCGATGGCCGCCGGTATCAGCCGCGCTCCGGTGGCGAAGAAGGCGAGGCCGAGGCCGAGATTGACCACGCCGAAGGCAAACAGAAAGCCCATGTCGCTGACCGACACGGCGAAGGTCGATGCCTGCGAGACGGCAAAGCCGGCCGCGAGCATGGTGCCGAGGCACGTCGCTGGCGTCATGCGCACGCCGGAAAACCGCCGGGTGATGACGGTGGCGACCGAGAACATGACCGCGATCAACAGCGCCAGCCCATCGCCTATGGGCGAGACGGCGCCATCCAGCGATTCCGACACCATGATGGCGACGCCGGCAATGACGGCGGCAATCGCCACCCAGGTCGCGGCACCAACCCTTTCGCGGAACAATGCCCAGGCAAACAGCGCCGCCAGAAGCGGCACGCCTGCCTGCATCAACAGGATGTTGGCGACGGTGGTGTAGGCCAGCGCCACGACGAAGGCGGTCGATGCGGTGGCAAAGCAGATCCCGACGGCAAGGCCGGGCAGACCCATGTCGCGGAACAGCTTCAGCGTGCCACGCCAGCCGTCGCGCCAGACCATGAAGCCGACCAGGAAGGCGGCTGCCCAGACGGAGCGCCAGAAAATGACCGTCCAGCTGTCACCGACAGTGATGAAGCGGGCGATGGTGCCGCCGAAACTCCACATCAGCGCCGACAGGAAGACCAAAAGCATGCCGACGCGTTCCTCGCGCGGCGAGACGGCTGGCGATGGGACGATCGGCGATGCGGTATCGATCATGAGCGCGACTGTCGGGCTTTTGTGGACGGAACGATGCGCAAGGGGCGACAAAAAGATGCTCTGTTCGCGTAACGCAAAGGCGCAGGCCGGAACTGAGCCAGCGGCCGGCGACAATTGTGGCACCTTGCCCATTTCAGAGGAACACGGCGTTACTGGAAATCGAAAGCACTCAGGCCCGTCACCATCTCGTCAAGGCCGAGCGGGCGCGTCACCGGCGGCTCGGCGCGCGCGAGGCAGCCGACGCGCTCGCAAAGCCGGCAGGCAGGCCCGACCGGCGTCGCCGCGACGGTGCCGGCCTTTGCGGTGATTGCCGCCCCGGGCAATGCCGCTCCATAGACGATTTCGTCACGAAAGCCGATGTCGCAACCGAGCAGCAGCGCGGTGCGGCGCGGGCGTTCCGAGAATGCGCCTTGCGGCCCTTCCAGCGTGCGGGCGATGCACAGGAACTCGGCGCCGTCGGGCATTTCCACCGCCTCGACGAAGACCTGGCCGGGTTGGGTGAAGGCAACATGCACGGGCAGCTTGGGACAGCCGCCGCCAAAGCGGCTTTGTGGAAACCCCTGGCTGCCGGCCTTGCGGAAGCGGTTGCCTGCATTGTCGACCTCCAGCATGAAGAACGGCACGCCGGAGACACCCTGCCGCTGCAGCATGGTCAGCCGGTTGGCTGCCTGTTCGAAGGAGACCCCGAAGCGCGAACGCAGGACATCGATGTCGTAGCGGGCGCGCACGGCAGCCGCATGAAAGGCCTGATAGGGCATCATCAGCGCATGCGCCGCATAACGGCCAAGTTCGAAGCGGGCCAGGCGGCGCGCCTCGTCGGTGCTCAGCTTGAGCGCCTGGATCTCGCCGGCGACCGCGACCGTCATGCGGATCAGGCAGGCCTCCATCGCGACTTCGCGCAACTGGTCGAACGGCGACAGGCGTTCGGACAGGAACAGGCGCTGCGAATGACGATCATAACGGCGGCGCCAGTTCGGCATGGTGGCGACCGGCAGCACCTTGACGACGATGCCATATTCGCGCTTCAGCCAGGCCTTCAGCGCGCCGAACAGATCGTCGCCGGGATCGAGCACCGAGGTGAACGCCGCGGCCTCCTCCTCGAGGGCAGCGAAATGGTTCGGCCGGCGCTCGAAAATCTCGTGCACCTCGTCGATCGGCAGGCGGGCGCCGGAAAGCGCCGTCGCCCGACCCTCGCGCGCCAAAAGCTCGTTGAGATCGGACAGGCGTTCGGCCTGCTCACGATAGGCGCGGAACAGTTTTATCACCGCCGCGGACGCGTTGGGCGCGGCCTCGGCAAGCTCGATCAGTTCCTGATCACCCGGCAACTCGCCGACCAGCAGAGGATCGGTGAACACTTCCTTCAAGGCAGCGACAGACCCCCTCGCCTCGCCCTGCAGCTCGTGTGGATCGACCTTGTAGACGGAGGCCAGTCTGAGGATCAGCTGCACCGTCAGCGGCCGCTGGTTGCGCTCGATCAGATTGAGATAGGACGGCGAAATGCCAAGACCCTCGGCCATCGCCGTCTGGGTCAGGCCCTTGGCGTTGCGGATGCGGCGGATGCGCGGCCCGGCGAAGATCTTCTGGTCAGCCACGACTGTCCTTACAGCATTTACACGAATTTTTTGGGCTCTGCCCCTTTACAAGAATGACAAATTACAACGCGCCGCTGTCAAACACAACACAGGTTTTCTCTTATATCTCCTCAGTTTTCTAGATTTCTGTGGCTGATCTCGCACAGAAATGTAAATCCAGTCATACCCCAAGACCCCCAATGCTTGACGCCTTGACACAGTTCAGCAATTCCTCGGAGTGACCAATGACTGATTTTTACAACCTCGTCCCATCGGCCCCGGAAGGTCGTTTCGACGGTATCGAACGGCCCTATTCCGCGGCTGATGTGAAGCGTCTGCGCGGTTCGGTGCAGATCCGTCAGAGCCTCGCCGAAATGGGTGCCAACCGGCTGTGGAAGCTCATCCATGAGGAGGACTTCGTCAACGCGCTCGGCGCCATGTCCGGCAATCAGGCGATGCAGCAGGTGCGCGCCGGGCTGAAAGCGATCTACCTGTCGGGCTGGCAGGTTGCCGCCGACGCCAACACGGCTGGCGCGATGTATCCGGACCAGTCGCTCTATCCGGCCAATGCAGCGCCCGAACTCGTCAAGCGCATCAACCGGACGCTGCAGCGAGCGGACCAGATCGAAACGTCCGAAGGCAACGGGCTTTCGGTCGAGACATGGTTCGCGCCAATCGTCGCCGACGCGGAGGCGGGTTTCGGCGGACCGCTCAACGCCTTCGAAATCATGAAGGCCTTCATCGAGGCGGGCGCCGCCGGCGTCCACTATGAGGATCAGCTTGCGTCGGAAAAGAAATGCGGCCATCTCGGCGGCAAGGTGCTGATCCCGACCGCGGCGCACATCCGCAACCTCAATGCCGCGCGCCTGGCGGCGGACGTGATGGGCACGCCGACCCTGGTCGTCGCGCGCACCGATGCGGAAGCCGCCAAGCTGCTCACCTCCGACATCGACGAACGCGACCAGCCTTTCGTCGACTACGACGCCGGGCGCACGGTGGAAGGTTTCTACCATGTCAGGAACGGCATCGAGCCCTGCATCGCCCGCGCCATCGCCTATGCGCCTTACGCGGATCTGATCTGGTGCGAGACCTCGAAACCCGACCTGGCACAGGCCAGGAGATTCGCTGAGGGCGTGCGCAAGCATCATCCCGACAAGCTGCTCGCCTACAATTGCTCGCCCTCGTTCAACTGGAAGAAGAACCTCGACGACGCGACGATCGCCAGATTCCAGAAGGAGCTCGGCGCCATGGGCTACAAGTTCCAGTTCATCACGCTCGCCGGCTTCCACCAGCTCAACTATGGCATGTTCGAGCTGGCGCGCGGCTACAAGGCACGGCAGATGGCGGCCTATTCCGAGTTGCAGGAAGCGGAGTTCGCGGCCGAGGCCAATGGCTACACCGCGACCAAGCACCAGCGCGAGGTCGGCACCGGCTATTTCGACGCCGTGTCTATGGCGATCACCGGCGGCAAGTCGTCGACCACCGCCATGCATGAATCGACCGAGCACGCGCAGTTCAAACCAGCCGCGGAATAGCGGACCGCAGAAATACAGAGGGAACGCCCAACAGGGCTTGGAACACAAGGAGAAGACCAATGGCATCGATAAGCCGCGTCAAGGAACGCGCCGAGGAACAGTCGACGACGATGAGCGTCGACCAGCAGGCGACGATCCGCATGCTGGCCAACGACCTGCACCGCCTCAACCAGTCGGTGATGAAGGCGGTCGAGGCGGGCGTCTCGGTCGAGCTCGTGCGCTCGGCACGACATCACGGCGGCGACGGCAACTGGGGCGATCTGCTGATCCCGGTCATCGTCACGCAGCAGAGCCACGGCTGACCGAATCCATGCAACCGACCCTTCACCTGCGCAGCCTCTGCGCAGGTGAATTTTCTTTTCATCAAGCTCACGTGTGGACAGTTGAGTACAGTAGCGTTGCTTGAAATTCACTGCTCCCGGCGATGATTTAGGGTACTTTTATTTCAACTTGACATAGGCTCCGATCTCACGCCAATTGCGCTCCGGATTCAACTCTGCATTGAAATAGGGGCGAGCTTCTTGGCCGACTTGTGTGCCCGGTGAACCGCGAAGGCGAGACTCCAAGACATCCGAATCTGGCGACCCGTGACTCGAGCGCCGAGGCGATCCGTGATCCGTCGCAGGTGCTTGTCGTCGGGAAATCGCCAATCAATCGCGTGGTGATTTCAAAGATCGTCGAGCGATCCGGGCTCAAGCCGATTTCGGAATCTCCCGACACGGCGGCAAGGATCTTGCGGTCCCTCATTCCCGGTGTGGTTGTCCTTGACGGCGGCGCCGACAACAAGGACTGCGAGAACCTGATGTCCAGCATCGCCGCGTTGCGCCGCGCCTCGGGCAAATCGCTGCCACCGGTAATCCTGCTGTCAACCAAGAATGGCGCGACGGAAAGTCTGGGCCTGTCTGGTATCATCGACGTGGTGGTCGCCAAGCCGATCACGCCCGAACGGTTGCAACCGGTGATCGATCGTCTCATCGGCCGCTAAGCTAATTGCGGGAAAGTGTGTAACGGTTTTCCGTCCGGAATTGAGCAAATTAGGTAAGGCCCGGCAATCACGGATCGATGATGCTTTCGATCAATCCGGGCAGTTGTCCGAGATCGGATATCTGGCGGAACCTCGATTCGGTTACCGGCGCTTCGACATGCTCCAGCACCCAAGTCAGTTCGTGCGGCACATGGACACCCCAGCCGCCGGCCTCGATGGCCGGCACCACATCCGACTTCAGCGAGTTGCCGACCATCATGCTTTTCGCGGCACCATCGCCGTGGCGGCTGAAGATCCTCCTATAGGTGGCGGCATTCTTGTCGCTGACGATCTCGACCGCGTCGAACAGATCGCCAAGGCCAGAGCCAGCCAGCTTGCGCTCCTGATCGAAGAGGTCGCCCTTGGTGATCAGCACAAGCCGGAATGCGCCGGCAAGCTTTTCGACCGTCTCGCGGGCGTGCGGCAAGGCCTCGATCGGATGACTCAGCATTTCGCGGCCGGCATCGAGAATCTCTGCTATGACCGAGGCCGGTACGCGGCCTTGCGTGACCTCGATCGCCGTCTCGATCATCGACAGGGTAAATCCCTTGATGCCGAAGCCATAGACGGCGAGGTTGCGCCTTTCGGCCTCCAGCAATCGTGCCGAGATATGCTCGGCTTCGCCATGGTCGACGAGCATGGCGGCAAAGCGCTTTTCCGTCAGCCGGAAGAACTGCTCGTTCTGCCACAGCGTGTCGTCGGCGTCGAAGCCGATCGTCGTCAGTTTGCCGTTGGGCCGCATTCAATTTCTCGATTAAGATTTGGGCCTCGATTGGAATTGGGACGGTCGAGACTAAGCCGATTGGCGTGATTTTCAACCGCGCCGGCCAATGCCCGACGCGGCTCCCCTTCCCTTCCACAGGGGGGCACGGCTATACTCCACAATCCGCAACCCAATCTGGTGAATGATGCCGCCTGCAAAAAAGGAAGTCCGTCCGTCGAGCCGCGGAGGACGCGCCCGCACGCCTGCCTTCGTGAAAAATCAACGGGGCGTCAAGAACTGGAAGGAAGTCAGCGCCTGGCTGGAGTGGCGCGGCATCGAGGACATCGAGTGCATCACGCCCGATCAGGCAGGCGTTGCGCGTGGCAAGATGATGCCATCGAAGAAATTCACCTCCAACACCTCGCTGGCACTGCCTTCGGCTGTCTTCATGACGACGATCTCCGGCGGCTACCCCGAGGATGGCAATGGCTTCCATTATCCGGAAGACGACGGCGACCTTAAACTGATGCCCGACCTGTCGACGCTGACGGTGGTGCCCTGGGAAGAAGACCCGACGGCCGCGGTCATCTGCGATCTCGTCCACCAGGACGGACGCTCGGTCGAGTTCACGCCGCGCAACGTGTTGAAGCGTGTGGTGGCTGCCTATGACAAGCTCGGCCTGAAGCCGGTGGTGGCGCCCGAGATCGAGTTCTACCTGGTGCGCAAGAATCCCGATCCGGACTATCCGCTGACGCCGCCGGTCGGCCGTTCTGGACGCGCAATCGGCGGCGGCGCCGGCTATTCGATCGCCGGTGTCAACGAATTCGACGAACTGATCGACGACATCTACCATTTCTCCGAAAGCCAGGGCCTGGAGATCGATACGCTGATCCACGAGGAAGGTGCCGGGCAGCTGGAGATCAATCTGCGCCATGGCGACCCGATCGAGCTGGCCGATCAGGTGTTCATGTTCAAGCGCACCATTCGCGAGGCGGCGCTGAAGCACGAGATCTACGCCACCTTCATGGCCAAGCCGATCCAGGGGCAACCCGGCTCCGCCATGCACATCCATCAGTCGATCATCGACAAGAAGACCGGACAGAACATCTTTTCGGCCGCTGACGGCTCGGAAACCGACGATTTTTTCCACTTTATCGGCGGCATGCAGAAGCATGTGCCGAACGCGCTGGTGATGTTCGCGCCCTACGTCAATTCCTACCGCCGGCTGACACAGGCGGCGTCGGCGCCGGTCAACAACAAATGGGGCTATGACAACCGCACCACGGCATTTCGCGTGCCACGTTCGGATCCGGCGGCTCGGCGCGTCGAAAACCGCATCCCGTCCTCCGATGCCAACCCCTATCTAGCGCTTGCGGCATCGCTTGCCTGTGGGCTGATCGGCATCACCAACAAGATCAAGGCCGAGCCCCCCGTCCTCACAACGGCCAATGCCGACGAGATCGACCTGCCGCGCGGCCTGCTCGAAGCCGTCGACCTGTTCGAGGGCGACGAGGAACTCTGCGCGCATCTGGGCAAGTCCTTCGCCGCCACCTATGCGGCGATCAAACGGGCGGAGTTCGAGACCTTCATGGAAGTGATCAGCCCGTGGGAGCGGGAGTATCTGTTGCTGAATGTTTAGGGGAGTAGGGGAGTAGGGGAGTAGGGGAGTAGGGGAGTAGGGGAGTAGGGGATT
>NZ_JAMYQH010000042.1:0-56597 GCF_040320765.1 Mesorhizobium sp. M0618
ACTCCACCTTATCATCCCCGTCTCTTCGGATTGGGGGGTTGTCTGTTGTTTTTTATTCCTGTCTTTATTGGTGGTGGTTTGTTCTTCGCGCCGCCCCCGCCCGCCCCGACGGGGCCCCCGGAAAATTCTCCAACAGAAAGCTGGCCGGAACCGCGCGGCGGCTCCGGCCATCGCGCTTACTCGGCGGCGATGTTGAAGGGTTCGCCCCCCTCGGCCAGGGCGCTGCTGTCGGCGAGCGCAGCGTTCGTCGTGTCCGGCTCGGAGAATTCCGGCTCCAGTTCAGCAACGTCCGCCGATCTGGCGTCCGCACCTTCCTCGTCTTGCCGCTCAGCGAACACCGCAGGTTCTGGGGTCCGCAAGACTGCAGGCAGCCATCCAGTCCCGGCGAGCAACTGCTCGGTGGCTTCCGCCATTGGCTGCTTTTTCAGGTCCGACAGCCTCTCTGCCGCCGCTTCGCTGGCAGCATCGCGCACGGCGTCTAGGATATGTGCCTTGGTGATGCGCCCGAGGTACGTCCGGACGGTCGGCGTCCAATGTGCCGTCATATCGAGGTTGACGGCTGTCGCCAGCCTGTCCGCTGTCTCGTGGGCGCGAGGCTTGCACTCCCAAGGCTGCTTTACGGCATTGACGGTAAGCGAGGCGCAATGCGCAAACAACGCCATGACGCTGGCATGGTCGAGTGAGGCGATGAAGCCCCACAGGTCAGCCAAATCGCGAGGCATGTCCGCAGCCCACTCCGCATGTCGATCTGCCAGTGCCTTGCCTGCCGCCGTATCCTCGATGCCGTCCGCGTGACCGGCGAGATAGACGCTGGTTGGGCGGATTTCGAGGCAGTGGGCCTCAGCACCCTGATAGAAGGTCTGCGCGGCAAGCGTATGGGTCACCGCGACAAGGGCGATGTCCGGCTGTTCGCCAAGCGCAAGGCGAAGCCCAAGCGTGCGATGGGCGGTCAAGTCGCGAATGAGAAGGTCCGACAACGGCTTGCCGTCGTCCTCCGCTTCTTCGTCGCTGCCACCATTGCAATCCGTACCGCTGCCATCTTCAATGATCTCGCAATCGTCGTTGACGGCGTAGCCCTCGCCGTCTGGTCGCATTTCCGCTTCCGGTCCCCCCTGCTCATCCTCGGCGCGGATGAAGCCGCGTTCGATGCGCGCCGCTCCGTCATGGGAAAGCACGACGAACACACCGCCACGCGAAACAACATCAGGATCGAAGGCGTGTCGTAGCGCGTCGATGCGCTCGATCTCGGTTTCGAGCCTGCCGAAAAGCTGATCGACATCGTTGGGCAGTTCCTCCGCGCTATTCCATTCTTCCGTGAGCCGGTTGAATTCGTCTGATGCCGTCGCGTAGGCAGCTTTGTCTTCCTCCGACAAATCCACCGGCTGCGGGTAGGTGCGGCGCAAGCCGTTGGCATGAGGATAGTCGATGTGGACATCAGCCCATTTCCAGCCCTCGGCCTGCCTGACAGTTTCAGAGATGTCTTGCAGCTTCTCGATCACCAAGCGGTCGAGCAACACGGCATCCTCGTAGAAGCCGCCACGATCCTCTGTGAACAGATCGCGGAGGATAGCGCCACCGGCTCCCATGTAGGCTTCTGCGCCGATGAAAACGGCTCGCCGGTCGTTCGCTGCAACATGCGTCCGCGTCAGTTCGCGGCGGATGATGTAGGGCTCGCGATTGTACGTGAGGTTTTCGAAAACCTGCTCCTGCCGCGCGTGATCGTCGGTGATCGCAAAGGCCATCAACTGGTCGAGCGTCAGCCCCTCCTCGCGATAGACCTGCATCAGCTTGGGGCTGACCGCGCCAAGCCGCAGGCGCTGCCGCACGACATGCGCGGTTATGCCGAAGCGGGCGGCGATTTCCTCAGCACCCCATCCGCGTTCCTCGTGAAGCTCGCGGAACGCTTCGAACTGATCTGCGGGGTGCATATCCTCGCGGGTGATGTTCTCGTCCAGGCTGATCTCGTGCGCATCGTTCACGGTGTCAACGACACAGCGGATCAGCTCGGTCTTCTTGATCTGCTTACGCTTCACGCGCAGCAATTGCGCCAGCCTGCGGCCTTCGCCGATGCTGACAAAATAGAAGCCGGTTTCTGCTCCCTCACCGTCAAGCTCCGGCTCCACAACTAGGTTTTGCAGGATGCCTTTGGCGGCGATGCTCGCGGCATAGGCTTCGATGATCGCTCCGCTGTGCGGAGTCTTGCGCGCATTGCGGGGCGACTTTTTCAGCTTGTTCAGTGGAATGAAAACCTCTGTGCCGCTCTCGCCGGCACTTGTGGCCTTCGCATCTGTCACGTTGATCGTCATGGTTCTGATCCTTTCCCGTTAAACGCCGAAGGCATGCCCCTCGGCATGCCTTCCGGGGGCGCGTGAGCGCGCGGCAGAGAGGGGGGCGAATGCCGGCGAGCGGAGCTGGGCTGCGCGTCGAGCGGGGCGGATCGGATCAGTTCAGACGATGATGGTCACGTGCGGCCTTGCGAGCGGGCGGCCCCGCTCTGCGCAGGCGGCATTCGCGGGGGAGAGATGGCCAAGACCATCTCTCTCCTATTCTGGACCTCAAGAAAATTGGAAGCAAAGCTGCTAACTCAGCGCTCCAACAACGAAGGAGTGTCGCCGGCATAACGGTCGTTGAATATTCGTCCAACATCTGAAATTCTTACCAAAAGGGTGGGGATCAACATGGGGACCGCAAACAACTTCACGGCGAGTGCGTTGGAATGATCTTTCCCGACGTCGCCCCGTCGCGCACGGAATGCCAACGACAGATAACCGACGCCCTTAAGTCGAACGGTGCGCGTCTCTACGTTGACGCAAGTGTGCTGATCCATTGCTACGAGATGAGCCGTAGCGCATGCGAGGAACTGCTGGTCGCCCTCGATGGCTTCGGTGATCGCGTGCGTGTGCCAGTATGGTCAGCGAAGGAGACATGGGATCATACCCGCGAGCTTCCAAGCAAGCGACCTCTGGCGAAAACGGCAGGGGGGCTCAACAAGCGCCTGCAGGATTTTCGTACGGAAAGCCTCAGATATGTAGACGAACGTACGTTCGGCGACATGAGTCTAGAGCAATACACGACGGCGGTCGACGACGCGGTAGCCAGCGTGGAAGCGCTGGCAAAGCGGGCGGAGCGTATCGAACCTGGCCATGACGACGCAAACGCCAAGCTCCTCCCATTTATTGCGACGCATTCACTGTCGTCGAACATGGTCGAGATCTACGCAGAGGTACATCGAACCGGAGAACTCAGATTCTCTCACGAAGTACCACCGGGCTTTGGCGATGGCGGCACTAAGGCCACTGCGCAAGCCGAAGGCGACGTAGAGGAAACGGCGCCGCTGCCGAAGGGGAAGAAGCGTAACCGGTATGGCGACCTAATCATGTGGCTCGAGACGCTCCAAGACTGCACGGCTAGCGGTAGCCAGCATCTGATAATCCTTACCCGCGACAATTCAAAGAAGGATTGGGTCTACAAGCCGGATCGGGTTATGGGCGACGACGACCGACTTCAGCAGAACGGCGGCCTGATTACCCTCCCTCATCCACTTCTCGCGCAGGAGGCAAAGCAACGCTGCCCGACTCTCCAAGGGGTCCATGTGATCTCGCTTGAAATGTTCACCCAGATCCTGCGTGCAGGTTTCGGTGCCCGCGTAGGAAACCTAGCACGTGCCCTGCAGGCGTCCGATAGGCCGGCAAAGGTGCCAGCGCAGCGACAAGAGCGCCAAGCGGACCAGCCTCCGGTCGAATCGGACGCCGCGCAGGACGTCACCTTTGGCTCGCAGGACATGATGTACGAGCCTGCAGCCGACGAACGCGACAACCCAATATGGCAGCAGATAGCCGGCTTGCGCTCGGAGGGGTGGACCGTACAGAACGCCGCAGCGTCGGCATTGCTCGATCTTATCCCAGCTGCCACGCCCGATGAATTGAAGCAAATCGGCCGTGGTGTGGTCGCGGCCTCCAACGAAGACGCGGTGGGCCCGGTTGAGCTGGTTCAACAAGTGCTGGGAAACTCGGATCTGCCGGCGTCCACCCGGGCCAACCTCCTTGTTGGCATGCTGGCCGAGACGTATTTCGACGAGAACGGCGAAGCAAAGAAGCCTGCCGCGCACCCGGAGATTACTACGGCGCTCTTCGCCTACGCGAGCGACCCGGCGACACGTCGTGCCTACGAAGCCACCGTGGACGAACCGCTCGGACCGATCAGGCGGCTTTACCTGGCGTTGCCGGGTGAACCCGAACGACAGATCAGGCTCGAGCTGCTGTTGACAGGATCCGTGCTTAAAGGCGGCCAAGCAAACGACGTGGATATCCTTGAGGCAGATGCGCCCGAAAGCCGGCGTATTACAATCGGCGGCCGCGCGGGCGAGACTCCGGTCAGCGAGTTGGTCGCGAACATAGCCAAGGAGTTTGTGGTGCCCGCGTCCATGTTCCATGTAGACGGGCCGACCAACTTCCAGATCGAGGTCCCCGAAAGGATGGGGTTCATTGGGTGGGGCCCGACCACCGGAGAGCAGCTGAGATGAGCCCGCGAAACGTCAGTGACCCGATCACCATCAACGAAGTACAGGTGGGTTCTTACTCGCTCGAGACGCTGACAACGGGCATGTACGAAAACCCGTTTCATTGCATCCGCGAGTATGTGCAGAACGCCTACGACGCGATCCGGGCCGCCAGGGCGAGCGGCATCCTCGCACCAGACACGGGTCTGGTTACAGTGTCGATTAGCGGATCGGCCAGCCGGCCGACCCTCTCCGTTAAAGACGACGGTGAGGGTATCCGGTCGGCTGAAGCGATTTCGACGCTTGTATCGGTCGGCGCCAGCAAGAAACGCTCCAATGTCAACGCCGGATTTCGCGGCATCGGACGCCTCGCGGGAATCGCTTACTGCGCAACTCTGCGCTTCACCACCACAGCCAGGGGCGAGGCTACGGCGACTATCGTCGAGTTCGACTGCGGCAGAATGCGTGGATATATGCGCCCGGGTGCCGAAGCCCAGGATGTAAAGGAGGTGATAAAGCTCTGCGTCAGGACGGGCACCACCCCGGCAAACGAGGACGATCATTCCACCGAGGTCGAGATGGTTGGCCTGACGGGGATCGGCCTTGAGTTCGTGGAGATTGAACGCCTCGTTCCATATCTTCGCCAAGTGTGCCCTGCTGATTATTCGGACCGTTTCGGTCAAGCCCCGAGAATCCGCACCTTTGCCGACAGCCTCGGCCATCCGATTGGTGCTGTTGAGGTTGAGACGAAGTACAAGCGCGAACGCACTCAGATTCTCAAGGCCTATGACGACGTGTCGCCGACGAGCGACCCAAAGAAGCCATCCGCTATTGCTGACATCGAGTTGATCACATCGGCAGAACTCGGCTGGCACGGCTGGATTGGCAAGTCGAACTTCAAAGGTGAGATCACGGACGACATGGTCGCGGGGGTCCGGTTCCGCATCAAGAATATCCAGGTCGGCGGGTCTGAGATCATCGAGGATCTTGGTGCTGAACTGACGACCGGAGGCACTGAGGGGCGATTGCAGCGCTGGGCGGTTGGCGAGATCTTCATCACAAATCCATCCGTGGTGCCCAACGCACGACGCGACGGTTTCGAAGATGGGGCGGCTTGGCGCGACATCCGCAAGGACGTGAAGGCACGGGTAGCCCGCCGCGTAGTCACGCTGGTGAGAGCTGCCTCGACGAGCCGCAAAACGCTGAAGTCGATCGCCTCGGAGATCTCAACCGTCGCGCTTTCGCTCAATCGCGACTCTATCGACGACGCCACATCCGATAAGATGGCCGCGACCATCGATCGTTTGCTTAGCCGGCTTCGTCCAGACAAGCTTTCAGGGGGCGATCCGAACGAGATCGGAGAGCAGACCTCCAAACTAAAATCATTGAAGGACAAGCTTGTCGAACTCAAGTCGCGTCCCCCGAAAACCGACAAGACCCAGGGCGCCGACGTTGCTAAGCCGGACGACGAAGTCGCCGGTGGGGATAGCTCTGACAATGGTCGCGGCGACCAGGACGGCGGTGGTGGCGAGGACGATCATGGCAACGACTGGTCGGCCGAGGAGATACTTGAGGCACTGAGGCGAGTGATGGTGCAGGAGTTGGGGCAAGCCGAAGCGGACCGCCTCTTCGGGATCGCGCACGAGCTGTTGGAGAATGGAGATTGAGCGGGACTGCGCCAAGCCCACTGGGACGAAATTAGTTGTGCACTCGCTGCGCGTCAGTGTCGCACTAGAGAGCAACAGAGTGTTTGCGTGCGTCGCAGTCATGATCAATCTGAACCGCGATTGGTTCCGACCTCCGTCGACGCGACTGATATCGCAATAAATTATATGCTAGGGCGATCGTGGGGGATTGTTGAGGATGGCGGCTTCACTGGGTGTTCTGGTTTCCGACGAAGATCTGCGGGTCTCCTCCGTTACGCGCGCGAAGAAGGTAGACGAGAAGACTGTATCGGCCGGTTCGGCCGCGGCGCTCGACATGAAGCTTGCCGCAGAGGAGGCGGACGGCTGGGCGCTCGCCAAACGCAATAAGCGGTCATTGCGCCTCGAACGTGCCAAGCCCATAGATCGTCAGCTTGAGGACGATATCTGGACGCTTTTTTACCGGATGGGGTTCAAGGCGCTAAACCCCGATCGCAACTTCTGCATCGTCGCGAAGGATGGCTCAAGGCGGCAACTCGATGTTTTCGCCAAGGACGACGAGACTGTCTTTGTCGTCGAATGCACACATTCACAAGACACCGCAACAAAATCGGTGAAGCAACTCCTCGACAAGATCGGTGCGATCCGGGAGGACGTTGTGACGGCAGTCCACTCGACGTTCGGCAGGGATCCCAAGCTAAAGGTCAAGATTGCGATCGCAACACGCAATGTCGATATCCGCACTGCCGATCGCGAACGTGCTGCTGAGCAGGCGTGCCGATCATCACAGAGGCCGACGTCGGATATTTCTACAAACTAACCAGCATTCTAAAATCGGCGGCGCGATATCAATTCCTTGGTCGTTACCTCAAAGGTGAAAAAGTCGAAGGTCTGCGCGCCCGTGTTCCGGCGACGCGGGGAAGGATCGGCGATACCACCTTTTACAGTTTCCTGATGTCACCGCATGATCTGCTACGGATAGCTTACATTAGTCATATGGGCACGACCTCGAATGAGGACTTAGAGACGTACCAACGCATGGTGAAGCCGGCGCGACTCCGGTCCATTGGCGCCTATCTCGATAAAGGCGGTACATTCCCGACGAACATCGTCGTAAACATCAAGCTCGATGGACTGAACTTCAACATCCAAGAAACATTCGGAGATACCGCAACCGGCACGCTAGATCTTCCCGGGCAGTACGGGTCTGCGTGGGTCATTGATGGACAACACCGACTCTATGGCTTCGCCTATGCCGGCCGCGATGCCGACGAGGATCGCTCAGTTGTCTCCGTCCTAGCCTACCAGAATCTGCCAGTCCGCCAAGAAATTGAAATGTTCGTGGACATCAACACTCAGCAGGTCAAAGTTCAGCGCAATCTGGTGAATGAGATCATCTCGTCGCTCAATATTGACGACGAGGACCCCCGGAAGCGGCTTGACGCGATGTGCGCTCGGATTGTGCTCAGGCTGGATGAAGAAAAGCGCTCGCCCGTCTTTGGTCGCATCCTGACCGTCGGTCAGCAGAAGGACAATTTCCAGTGCTTGACCCTTACCTCACTCGCAGACGGAATAGAGGGAAACAACCTTCTGGGAACGGTTCACAAATCTGCTGGCAAGAAGGGCAATTTGAGACTGATCCCGGGTCCACTCGGTTCATTGTCAGACGACTCCGCCACAATGATGAAAAAGGCATCGGATTCGCTTTCGGGCTACTTCACCCTTTTCGCGCACGGCGTGCCTGAACATTGGGCGTTCGGCGACGCCAAAGGCGGCTACCTGTGCACCAATCTCGGTTTGAGGGCGCTTCTCGTTCTGCTTCGCAAGCTCATTTTGTTCATCGAGCGCGACGGCACTCGAGTGGTGTCACTTGAAGCGGAGGATATTGTCGAGCTCATCAGACCCTTGGCGCAACATGTGGTCGACTACTTCCATGACGCCTCGCCGGCAGACGTTGCGCGCTTCCGCAATCGAGGCAGTTCACTGGCGAGTGTCGATCAAAACGCGCTCCAGATGATGGCCATAGTCCGAACTGCCGATCCTTCATTCGATCTTCCCGAGGTCAAGCGTTACATTGACAGCCAGGATGCTGAGGGAACACGGCAGGCACGCGTCATGATCGACGAGATCAATCAAATTCTCTTCGACGACGTACTAACCACACTGAAGGCGAAGTTTGGCGAGGAAAGAGATGCCTGGTGGCTATCTGGTGTGCCTAAGGCGATCAGGATCGAGGCAGATAAAAACTATAACAATGACAATGGAGAGCACGAACGTTGGCGCTATCTGTTTCTGATCGATTACCTCGGCATCGTACTCCACGAGAATAACTGGGAGTTGTTCAAAGATCGCTACAATTTCTACGGCAAAGGCGCCAAGGCCACGCTTGTCCGTTGGATCGGCAAGGTCAACAAGTCCCGCACTGTCACACACCACGCAGAGAAGGGCCCGCTATCGCGGGAGAGGGTTGAGTACGTGCGACGTGTTCATGAGCTTGTAAAACGGCACATACTGGAGGGCGAGCCTGTAGACGGTCGCAAACAACTCCTGTTCGATGAAGCCGCCGGCGAAGGTGCCATATAGCTACGCTCGTGCCCGAATATGGTCGGCGATGAAACAGAAAATGCGCTTTAACTGATCTTCGAAATGATGCGGTCGACGAGAGCTTTAGCAGCTGACCTATTTGTCGAGCATTCAAATACCAGTTCGAACAGGTGTTCGTACATAGCGCGCTTTTCCTCAGTAAGGCGGCCAAGCGGGGTCTGAGGCAGTGCCTTGCCTTTGAGCGATCGCCTGAGATCCAAGCGGAGTGTCTGAACATTGTTCTTCAAATCTTCAGCCATTTCCGACTTGATCAGGGGCATTGCCACGATCTTCTCCATCTGAAGAAGGGAGCGCTCGGCATCCAGTGCAATGCTCTCGCGCTTGGTATGGCCAACACTCTTCTGACCAATAATCTCAATCCGTTCGGTGACACCTATACGGTGCTGTTCGAAATCGCGAAGGAGCTTGCGCTTGACCGAGCCGGTCCGACACCGTCGGGCGATATCGCGCGCTGTAGGGGCAATATGGTTCAGCAGGTTCTGGAAGTGGGCGTTTTGTTCGAAATGGTCGCGTCTTCCATTGGGCAAAATCCTGTTGTCGACGACGTGGATCTCACCGACACTCCAGGAATTGAATCGCGACTCGGGAAACAGCTCCTCAAGGATCACATTGTCGCCAACTTGCATGTTGCCGCAGCGAAGTCGCAGTCCCTTTACTTGGGCCGCCTGCGGAATAGCGCCTTCGTAATCGTGATGTAACACCCAACCAATGCCCGCGATGCCGCCATCGATGCCAGGGAATTCCACGAACTCGATATCACTGAAGGTAGCCTCGTTCTTCTCGTCAATGGCGAAGGTATCTCGGTGCGGACGATAGACGGGCGCATCAAGACTGGACACGCAGAGATGGAGGTGCCCGACAGCGACTACCCCATCCAAGGCCTTAGCGATTGTGGATCCGAAGCGAAATTCCGGCGCGAAAGGGACCGGGGCGACCTGCCCCAGATAGTCCGAGATCGCCGCAGGATCCATAAGTCGGTCCGCGCGCAATCGAACCAAACCACGAAGCTCGACTTCAAAAAATCTCTCGGGCCGATCTGACGCGCCGAGTCTGCCCGCCGTTACTACCTTCGTCAAAAGTCCAGTCAGGTCGTCGCCTTCCACTGAGCGCAGCAAGGTCCGCAATTTCCTGCAATCCCAACGCATCTCCGAAACATGTGTCTCTCCGGGGGTTCTCGACCTGAAAATAACCTCCTGCGCGTACCCAAGTCCCCCCAGGCGTCCGACTCCTCTGAAGCCACGCGCTCCCAACCCGCGCTTAGCGCTGGCACCCAACGCGCTCATACGACGTACGAAGTCCGGCCAGGCGATGCCCGTGCCGTTGTCGCGAATCCGTACGCTGCGCGTCGATGGGTCGAGGTTAACCTCAACTCGTCCAGACTCATCTGCGGCCAGCTGTCCGAGCCCGCGCGCATCATCGACCGCATCGGCCGCGTTTTGGACGTACTCGCGATAGACTGACATTGGGTCGACATACATGGCGCTCGACAGGAGCTCCAGGACATCCTTACCGACGACAATGTCCCCTGCGTCCAGTTCTCGCAGATCAGATGCTGTCGAGCGGGCGGCGCGGGCAGCAGCAACTTCACGCACCTTCCCCTGATATGTCATGCAGGCAATCTTTCTTCCATTTGGATATCTGGGATCGACGTTTGCGCGAACTCGTCGTGCTCCAGGCCGGCGTCTTCGACGCGCTCGTCTTCGGCGATGTGGATTGCCGCGTTCGCAGGGCGCATGCCTTTGCGCTGTTCAGCCCAGATCGCTGCCAACTCCTGTTTCGGAGCAGGGATGTAATATCTGAGAAGACGGGCGAGCCGCGCGGTGGTCGCACGATCGGGAAGGGTGGCAAAGTACCTCGGGTCACACGACGATAGCAGGTCGAGCAACTCGCGCCGCTCATAGCCGTCGAGTGCCGCAGCCTCGGCGCGATATTCATGCAGCCGGCCGCTAGCATCCGTGTATTCGTACCAGTCGCGGTTGAAAATGAAGTCGTGTGGCATCGCCAGAATGTTTTGGAAATCGGCGAATGTGTCGCCGAAGGCGCGCTTGAAGAACGATGGCTCTCCACTGACCACACCGTGCGTGGCCTGCAGTACAATCTGCATCGACCGTAACTGGTAGCGGCTCCACTTTGCCCCGACGTGACCGCGGTCCGGACGATCTGTCGGCTGGTAGCGCATCGGGAACGACCAAATGCGGACGCCCAGCTCCTCGTTCAGCGACACGTTTAACCGCATGCGCTCGAAAAGGTCGGCAGGATCGTCGTGGAAATTATAGAGCATGTAGTTGGACAGTTCGGTCAATCCGAACTCAGCTGAATAGCGAACGGCCTGTTCATACGGCTTTTTGACACCGAGATGGTCGAACGCAATACGAAGCGGCTTCAGACAGATCGAAGCCAATTCACGCAAATACATTGGATCCTTGCAAAGGATCCGGGCGTCGACACCCTGGTTGAAGTCGACCCGACGTTGGACGGGGACCCTCATTCCGTCGCGAAGCAACTTAGCGCCGGGAACAAATCCGAGATCTCGAATCTCGGCGATGATTTCCTTGAATCGCGGCGACGCCACTACATTGTTGTCCATCAACATCAAGTCCTTCTTCGGACCATAGAGCTCGTCGATGGCTCGCACCAATCCCGTCAGGGACTCAGTGTCACGCTGCGCCCCTTCCAGCTTAGGGACACCACAGAAGTGGCATTTGCGGATGCACCCTCGTGAGCAATACGCGAAGTAGGCATCACGAACGGGATATTTGTAGTCGATTTGATCGAGTATCGAATAATCCGGAACGAGATCCTCGATCGGCTTGCCATCAACGTCGTCGCTGTAGAGCTCCTCGGAAAAATCATCCAACTGCAGTGAAACAGCCGGAGTGGCAGAAAGAAGCCCCTTGATGAAGCGTACCCCGTGCCAGCGTCGTTCTTCGATAAACCGTTCATGCATCAGTGACGCCGCAATTCCACCGACAAAGACCTTGTCTGATTGGCCATTGGCGACCTCGATTGCAAAGTCCACCGTCTCTGCAATCTTTAGGTATTCGAAGCTGAAAAGGGTCGTGACGTAGATGCGGTCCCACGCCTGCGACATGACCGACCGATCAACGCCTTTTATGAAGCGGACATTGTCGCGCTTTCCGCGGCTGCCGTGATACTGCGCGATTTTCATGAGCCCGAGGGGCGGGTACTTATTTTTGTACCCCGGCTCAATCAGAAGGATGTTCCGGTTAGCCATTTGAAACAACCTTCAGCCGAGCATCACGGCGCACCTGGCGGAGCATTGCCACCGCCGCTTTGACCCCGCTCTCCCCGCCAAGTCCCTTCAACGGCCCGTCGTTCGACCAATCGAAGTCAGTGGCGAAATCCATCAGCGCTGCTGCAAAGTATCGCTTATCGACCACGGCCCCAGGTCGAGCACCTGTGACAATCTCCGCCGCGATCTCCATCAGCGCATAAACGCCGATACCCTTAGTGAGCAGATGCTTGCGCGGTTTGGACCAGGCGTCATTAAGCACCAAGACCACAGCGGACCAGAAATCGAGCACGAGCTGTGCGGCGACATCGACCGAAGCTCCGCGAAGGACCCCGCTCTTGCTCAAGAAGAGCTTGATCGCCTTTTGGAAGGTGCGCAACGAGGCGCGACGGTCCAGTCCCGAGGTAGAAGCACCGCCCAGATCCAATTGCTGGTACCAAGGCGAACCCGGATCGTTCTTCAGAAAAATTGCAATGTAGAGTTCCGGCCTATCAGTTGCGAGGTCGGACGCGAGACGTGCATCATGAAAGTCGAGCAGGCTCGCGCTCAGACCCTTCGCCTTGCTGTTGATGACATTGAAGATTTCCATCTCTTCGCGCTCTGACAGGCCGATGAATGACATGAACGGCAGCGAAAGCTCTAATCCGGATAGGTGTCCCAGCCGGTGTTGGCAATCTACCTGCGCGAAGATCTTTCCCATCTCGGTCGAGAAGCATAGCTCGGCGCCCGACTGCCCCAACGGAACGATCGACCAGGCGGCATCATCCCTCGGGCGCAGATTGAACGTCAGTGGGATGGTCGTGCTGCTTTCGCGCTGGATGTAGCGGCGGAAATCGAGACTGTGATGCTCGTTCAGCCGGCGCTGGTACCCTCGCCCGCCGTCCTCGTCCAAGATATCGGCAAAGCTGACGGAATGTAGGAGATGCGCCGGCGCGAAGCCCAGAAGGACTGGCCGGCCGGCCGACTGTCCCACCAAGCATCTGATCGTTGTCTGTCCCATATGCCCCTCAAACTGCATTCCATAGGTGCAGTTTTTGATGATGGGAAGTTCATATGAAAATCCGACTAAAATGTCGATCCACCCAAGAAAATATATTGAGCCTAGATCCCGTGGTACCGAGAGGCACATGCGAGACCTTTAAGTGGCCGGAAAACATTGAAATCCGCCAAAACGCCGGGCAAAAATTTGCATTCCATTGATGCAGGTTCGCGGGTGTTTGGTCGTTGACGCACCTGCCCTTCGCGTAGCGAGAATGAGATGCTATGCCAGATTAATCTCTGCAGCCCTTTCTCGATGGCTACAGGCATCTAGCGGCACCACCTGGAGGACGACTTACTGTGAGCAGCTTCTTCGACGAACGCCTAATAGTGAATGCGGACGACCTCCGCGGTCCGAGAGTGTATTCTACGGATTTGGCACCTTCCCTATACGACCCTAACGATGAGGAAAATTGCCTTCTTGTCGCGTCTCGTGCGCTGAAGATAAAGATGATCACCAAGGGACTTGTTACACTGAATTGCGCGCAGCTGGTTTCGCCTTTCGGAGTGCTGCTTCTTGAGAAATTTCCCGATATGATTGCCGGCAATGCCATTTTGCCCGCATTTCGGACTGACAAAACCAATCTCGCGGACTACGTGGAAGATCCCAAGATATTTGAGAAAGCAGGTATAACTGAGAAGCGTCTCAGCGATCACATAGTTTCTTTATCGGCAACGGTACGGCAGGTCATGCCGTGGGAGCTTGCCGACGTTGGCGTCCGTTTCCGAGACATGATCGTCGTTGGCCTTCATGAGGATCAATCTAGGATTTCTCTTCAACTGGATCACGAATTCGGTTTTTCGCGCGACAACAGGCACAAACTCGCCTCCGAGATTGCGAGTTTAGACTTCGGCACCAGCACCACGATTCGCGACTATGTAGCGAAGCTGCCGGAAGGTCCGAGGACGCCCATAGGTCGATTTGTGACTGCCTGCTACCACATGGTTGGCACTAGCGTTGTCCGCTGTGAGACAGGAACTGATCTTAGCCCGCTCTCGAATTTTAAGATGGAAGATGTGCTTCTTTCGGGGCAAGAGAACGCCGGCCTAACTGATGAGGCAATTTTTCTGGAGCTCTTCCTCGCCACTGCCCTAGACAAGATCCAAGCGCTAGCCATGCCCTCCCAAATTGTCGATTCTCTATCCTTCGAACATGTCCACCTTTTGAGCGGCGCGCTTAGGAAAGCGGGTTTTCAAGAGAAGTATGACCAAGTGATCCAAACCTGCCTTGAGGCGATGTCAAAACCCGACAAGCGAGAGGCTTTGGAAGCAATCGAACCTGAGGATATTGCCTCTGCTGTAGCGGAACTGGCCGGCACATTTGAGAAGGAAGTTGCAGCCGAGATTCCGAGGTACTGGACGAGGGCTGCGGCCGAAGCCAAAAGTGAAGCATATCAGGCTGGTACCGATCTGGCAGGAGACGCTGCGGGTGCGGTCCCAGTTCTAGGGAACGTCGTGTCAGTAGTCGGTGCGATGCGCAATGCCTCCAACCTCGCTTTGGCAGCCGTAGACCTCTACGCAGCCAGGGATGCTCTGAACCAAGCGCATGAGCGACGAAATGACCGAATCCGCGCCGCCATCGACAAGCTAGATTTCACGGGTAAAGCTAAACTGCTAGACGCGGCCGCCCTGCTAGCCGACGTACATGTGGCTGCGATCAGCAGGGTCTAGCGTCGGCCGGGGGACGACTTGCCAATGACGTAAGCGGGCAGATGCTCTTCTATGCCCAGCTTTCGTGCGGCCCACGGCACAAACTCGCTGTAGTAGGCTGCGACTTTTCCTGACTCGATGTCGGCATCCACCAGTTGGTCCACTTTTGAGAAACCACATTCAGCCTCGAACTGTTGCCGCATGGCTGTGGATCGCCAAGCACGGTCCAACGCAATTCTCCAATCCCGCTTGGCGGTCCGTTTCGTGGTGATCATATGATCGCTTTGGGGTTGCATTGATCGCACCCTCCGTTCTCGTTTTGATCTAATGCCTCAGCGGCAACTTGTCAAATCGGCTCGCATCGTCGCGCCGGATCCGAGTCAGATGGCGCTTGTGAGATCATCATCGATTTGGTGTCCTTTGGAAAGGTCTTTCGCAGACGGCATACTACTGCGACAAACGTTTCGACGGGATCATTTTGACCTCTGCGTTGCGGGTCTCTTGCTGCGCCTTCCACACGAGATAGTCCTCCTCGTTGTCGAAGTCGGGGGAAAATTCGCTAAAGTCCGTCAGCTCGTCGCAATGAAGACAATGAAACATCTGGGATGCATCCTGAAACACCATTCCACATAGGCAGCCGCAGAACGGGCAGCACTCTTCCACTTCGAAATCACCCCAGTCCCAGACACCCAGATATTCAGGGACCGCGTCCTTGTCATAGCCGATGATTTCGAACGCATTCGCGTTCTTGGTCACGAAGCCGCCGATTCCTGCGCCTTGAAGGTCGCTCAAAATGTCCGCCGGCTGCAGACTAAACCACTCGCCACCTACGTTCGCCGGCCATATTTCCTGTGTAGTGCCCGCTCTGTCAGGTGATCGTTGTCAGACACGATCCAGCCAACGACCTTCAGCTCCTAGTCTGAAGCTGCCGAAGCCTCCGCTGGATATCCTTGGCCCGGCCAATTTCATAAGCCAATTGCCGCGCTTCTCCTGGTGAATTAAATAGACGGGCATTGGTTGGCTCAGTCGATGTAGACAGTTGGGTATGCCGCCCAGCAGTTCGTTCCACGGCAGCCAGTCGGAGCTATAAGTATCTCTCGCATCAGGCGTTCAATATGTCTTGCGAAAAACCGGTCTTGTGCGTCGCCGACCGGGCGAAGTAGCCGATCTCGACGTCGAAGAGCGTAGCAACCTTATTCAGATTGGATGCCAGTGCCGCCCGCTTCATCGACTTCGCGTCAAGCTCAAACATCAGATGGTAGAGCGCTTGGCCAAAACACCGCTGCCTCAGCGAACCCGATATCGCGGCGCGGTCCTACCACGGAGTAACATTGCGTTGTAGGAATGATCTCTGTGGCCATATCTTTGTGGACGATGCTGCATGCGGACAAAAATAGTCTCCGGTCGGCGAAGGAGTTGCCAAGCATTTCCGCTAGCTCGCGGTTTGAGATTTCGTCGAGATTCGTCGTCACTATACCCTCGTGATCAGCATGGGCGGATATGTGCAGGTATCGGAAATTTGACCTGAGAAAGGCTTTAATCGCCTTCCTGAAATCCTTACGCGTCCGCACATAGCGATAAATGGGGTGCTTGCCGTGGAGACGCGCCACGCGCGCGATGATCGGGCCTTCTAGACGCCCGTTGCCCTCGTCGTCCGGCCCGAGCGATTCAATAATGAAGATGTCCGGTCTAGTCAGCATAGTATCCTCATAAAAATCCGGCTAGATATAGATTAAACTCGCGTTCCAGCGCACATAAACGAATGTCCGGCTTCGGGAATCTCAAGCGGAGCTATGAAGGACGCAGATGCTGCGCATCGCCGCCAGGCAGCATTTGGGCCAAAGGCGGACTGGAAGCTTGGAGAGAGCTATTGCGGACATCCGGCATAATCTGCCCAGACTCACAATGACCAATCAGAGAACGACGTTGCTGATCCGAACTGACATAGGGTGCGATGCTTGTCCCAACGACTCCGCGGGGGCGCTCGCGGACCGGCGGCGTTCAGGCGCTACGCCTAGCCGTTCACGACCATTGGCATCGGCGTTCGATCCATTGCGCGGCCCTTGCTGACCGGTTCAGCCCATATCCTCGATGTTGGCGCGAAGCCCAGCGAGCTCCAGCACGATCTGACGCGCTCCAAGCATCTTGGCCGGGTTCGAGAAGCATTTGGCAGTCGGTGCGCGGTCGGCGACCCGGTAGACTCTCCAGAGCTCGTAGCGCTCACGCTCGCGCAGCGCCTTCTCGAACTCCTGCCGGGGCCAGTCGAAGCGCCCGTCGCTACCAGTCGTCGACTTGACCTCGAGCCAGCGCGGGCGCCCTTCGGCGTCGATCGAACGAATGTCATGATCGGCGCCGGGCTGATTACGCGACGTCCACACTACGTAGCGCTCGGGCTCGTCAAAGCCCATGGCACGGACCTTTTCGATTTCCATGCGGTAGACAAGCGCCTCGCCGCGCTCGCCGACACGCCCGGCCCGTGCGATCTCGTCGGGCGTGGGCGGCAGCCAGCCGCCCGACGACCCGCCGCCACCGCGGTTTGACGGCTCGCGCGGCTCGATCTGCGCGCCCCGGATATCGGCGACTGTCAGCGAGACCTCGTCGAGATCCGGCAGCTCGAAAGTCGCAACCGGCTGAGGCGGTGTCGGCGACGGAGGATTGGCCGCCGGAGCGGGTTGAGGATCGACGGGCGCGACCGGCTCGGTGTTGCTCGGGACGTTAGTAGCAAGATTGTCGAAGACTTGCCGCACTGCCAGCTCCTCGGCATCGTCCGCGACATCGTCCGCGACATCGTCATCCTCGTCGAAACCGAGGTCGAGGCCATCATCATTCTCGTCCGACCGGCGGTGCGGAATACCCATCATATCGAGATAGTCGGTGAGTTCCTCATGTCTCCCACAAAGCAGCAGGGGCAGGAATGCGTTGGCGATTCCACGCATGGTAGCGACGCTGGTCGCTCCGGCGATTTCCGCGAGCGCTTCCGCCAGCATCAGCTGGACGGCCGACTTGTTCTTGGGCGGGGTGAGCGCCAGCTGGTCACCACTGAGGGCAAGCTGGACGGGAACTAGTACACTGGCAGTCCCCACGCCGTAGCGGCGATCCAGCGTCTGGTAGAATGTGATCGAACGGACGCCGGAGAGCCGTGCTTGGATAGTCATCAGGTCCGACGGGACAAAGCCCTGATGCCCGTGCCGGTTGCGATAGGCGACCTCGCTCAGCGCCCTCGCGAACAGCGGCCGGTGGAGCATGGCCAAGATGCGATCGCCCTGCTTGGGCTTGAACCAGAAGGGTGGGCGGCCGGGAGGCCCGACCACCGGCTCGCTGGCGCCCGCGATCGCGGACAGCGGACGGATGCCCAGCATAGTATAGAAGATGCGCGAACGGTCGGTCGTTTCGATGACGCCGATCTTACTGTCGGCGACGCGCAACGCTTGCTGAAGCGCTGGGAAATCTGGTTCGACAAGCTGGCCGGCGCGCAGTTCGGCCAGTGTAAACAGGCGCGACCGATCGTCGATAAGGCAGCGGACATCCTCGAGCCCAGCCGGCAACGCCGAGGGGCCGCGCAGCCGATAGGCCTCGATCAGAATGCGCCGGCGGCTTTGATCGAGCGGCGCCTCTTGCGCCCAGGTCGTTCCGACATGCCGGAAGAATCGTTGCCAATGGCTTTCGTTCGGGATCGATGGCGCCCCGAGGTCTTGGTAGGCACGGCCTGTCTCGTCGCTATGACGGTAGACCGGAATCGCCTCTGCGAGCGGGGCTGGGATGCGAGCGCTAACGAGGATGTCCGAAGGCGCCTCGTATCCATTGCGCATCCAGCAGATCGGCAGATCGACGATCTCGGCCCTGGCACGCCGCTCGCGGCTGATGGCGTCGACAAGCGCGGGGTAAAGGAGGTCCGGGCGGACCGGAGCGCTGCCTTGCTCCCGCGAAAGTTTGATCATATCAAGCAGCGTCTTTGAATCAGGCGCCTGCTTGAGCTTAAGCTTGCGATAGAGAAGCTCGTTGGCGCCAGCGACGATGAGGCTGTCGTTGCCGACGCAGAGGCGGTTGGTCGCGGTGTCGAGGTGCAACGTCGCTGGCGCGACGAGTGCGCCCGATCGCGCCTTTAGGCAAGGGATCGCGCGCAACGCTTCAATCGTCGTGCCGGTCAACAGACTAAGGTTTTCGCTGAGCAGCTTCTCAAATCTGTCCGCCATAGCGGGCCTATCGGCGAGCCCTCTAGCATAGCGCAGCAGGTCCGCGCCATTGAGCGTCTCGCGCAGGCGTAGCCGCGCAATCAGCGCGGGCGCGTTCAGCAACTCCTTAGACGGCGCATCGATCGCCGGATCGAGCAGACGAGCGAGCGGCGGCTTCAGCTTGGCCATCGCGATTGGCGCAACCCACTCGCCCCGCTGGTTCTTGACCACCGGGTTGGCGCGCAGCGCACTCAGCGCCGCCCGACTGATGGGTGTCTCGCGCGTCAGCAGTTTGCGATAGAGCGTTTCGCGCTCGCGATCGTCGGGAGCGGCGGTCGCCGCGCGTCGCGCCGCGTCAACCAGCCAGCGCTCCTCGTCGAAAAGCTTGCAATGTCCCGAAATCGCCCTAAACGGCGCGAGCTCCGGATGAAGACGGTTGGCCATGGGCTCGGGACAGTCGTCCCAAAGCTCGGGATCGACAATCATCAACTCGGTGGCCGGCCGCGGCGAGCCGGTATAGCTGAGTGTCGACGGTGTGCTGGCGAGGTCGCTCTTGAGCGGTTTGGTCAGTCGACGGGGAAAGGCCGAAAGCGCGGCCGCCTGACGCTTCTGCACGTCGATGCTGGAGATCCCTGCCGGATAGTCACTGTAGTAGAATTGGGCATCCTTGCCGAGAGGGGTGGCGAGGCCTTTACCCTCCTTGCCGGCGCATCTGAGCCGGACCAGGGACGCGATGGTGAATCGCTTCGCGCCGTAGGTCTCGACGAGATCGCACAGCCCCTGGTCGGCGGCGAGCGCCGGATCGAGATAACGATTGGCGGCGAGAAACCCGCCAAACTCCTCATCGGTAGGCAGGACGATCGTCGCGGCCGACGCGAACCGGTCGTCGCCCTTCCCCTGGGTCGGCCAGCAGGCGTCCTTCGCAAGCCGCTCGGCAATCTTGGTAGCGAAGCGGTTTGGACTCGCGAGCCCATCCGCCGCGAGTGCCTTGAACGCGTCCGCGCCATAGCGGGCGAACCAATCGGTCTTGAGCAAGTCGATGGTCAGCTCGACCGCCTGGTCGATGAGCCAGTCGTTCCATACATGGTCTATGATACCGCTGCGGTCGGTATTGAGTTCGAAAGGAGCGCTGACACTGATGGCGCAGCCGGTCCGCGAGGAGGGCGCCTTCAACGGATAGTAGAAATGGCCATCTCCGCCAAGATCGACCCGCCGCCTGGCGATCGGAACCGACACGGCGATCTTTAGGCGGCCTTTGGGAAGTCGGTAATACGCCGGGAATGAGCGGCCGGCGTATTCAGGTGGGATCGCGACCGACCGCGAGAATTCTTCCTCTTGAAACGCCGTGGTCTTATCGATGCCATCGACGAGCCGGCCTTTGCGAGCGACCATCGTCGTGCCCGGTGCGCGGCAGCGGCCAGTGGTTGCATCTTGTTTCCAGCGCAGCGACCGTCCAGTGCGGATCGAGTGGACTTGGACCTCGCGGAGGCCCCGCTTCTGGCCCGTGAGCGCCAACTTGACCAGCGTGTCGGACATACCGGCCGCCATCAAGCTAAGGGAATGCTCCTCGCGCTCGACGCTGAAAGCCTCGAGCCTGTCAGTGGAAGTCTGCCGATACGGCACGTGGATTCGCACACCCTTCTCGCCACGCCAGGCGGGGTCCGCCGCTTGCGCGGTTTCCTGCGTCTGGACATCCAGCAATGCGACCTTGCCGCCGGACCGCACATGGATGGCTTCGCCGAAGCGGAAGAGCGAACGCAGCCCAAAATTCTTCGAACCAATCCCATTCTCCTTGGGAGCCACGACCTCGCCGTGCCCACCGCCCATGACATTGCCTGTGCCGACGATGACTGAGAGCCGCTCCCAACCCTTGGTATCTATGGTCCTGCCGGTTCCGACGACCTCGAGCGAACGGCTGCCAAAGGTGAGCGTCAATGCGCGACCGCCGCCGTCGAACTCGTTCTGTACCAGTTCGCGCAAGACGTCGCCGGCGTCGTGGCCGGCTACGAATTGCTCGATGAAGCTCGAGCCGATCCGGATTTGACGATTGGCGCTAAAATCCGGTGGCACATATTCGGGTTCGTCGATCGGCGGAAGCGCGCTATGGGGTGGCACCCGCGCGGAGGCGGCCCGCGCTGGGCGCGCGGCGCCAGTATCCGGCACTACGCCGGCGATTTCGTCCAAATCCGTCACTTGAAGCCCCTCCCGCGGACCGCACCCCACACGGTCTGCTAAGATCTAGGGAGCGTGGGGGAGTGTTGCAACGGCATGGAACGGATCGAGGCTAGTGTTGGCGAAGATCGCGCGTTGATTTAGTGTGTGGCCGCGGTGACCATCGCGACCCTTATGGTCGTTCTGGGAAGTTTGGGGGATCCGATGGCGTCGCTAGACTACGAGATTGAGAAGGCGGCCTTTCATGAGTTCTATGACTCGTCGTGGGACGAGATGGAGGCGGCCGCCAGCGCCTTTCATACCTTGATACGATCCCTGCTCGCCACCGACGCGGTGATCGCCGGCGCCAAGGTCGAACGCCGGATCAAGGACCGTGACGAATGCCTGAGCAAGTTCCGCTTGAAATATCTAACCGCGCTTGAGAGTTCTGACACGCCCTATGCCATCCGCGACCACGTCTCAGACCTTATCGGCCTGCGCGTGATCTGCTTCTACGAGGACGACGTCGAGCGCGTGAAGGCGCTTGTTGAAGAAGAGTTTGAGGTACTCGGCGTTACCGACAAGACAGCCCAGATGGAGGAGACGTCCGACGCCTTCGGCTACAAGGGCCTGCATCTCGACTTGCGCCTTAGCGAGGGGCGAAGAACTCTCAAGGAATATGCGGGATACGCGCAGTATCCGTTCGAGCTACAGATCCGGACCGTGGTGCAGGACTCTTGGAGCGTTCTGGACCACAAGATCAAGTACAAGAAGTCGATTCCGAATGGACTAAAGCGGCGTATCAACACGCTCGCAGCCCTGTTCGAACTCGCGGATCGCGAGTTTCGCGCCATTCGCGACGAAACGGCCAAGGAGATCGAACGCGCCGATACACCTTATGCGGAAATTGAGGAGGAATCAGCGAGTCCGCGAATCGAAATCGAAACCGCCGCGGCGGCGCCACCACGCAACTATGCCCCGTTGAACGCCTTCAGCCTGCTGCGCATCGCGAAGCACTTCTTTCCCGGGGTCAATTTCGAGGCGCACAAAGTCGACGGCTTCACGCAACAGGTCATCAAGCTGAAGCCCGATATCAGTCGCGGCGAGTTCAACTTCTATTTGCGCGAGACCATCGGCGAGGTCCGCCGCTACAAAGCCGACTTCGAGGAACGACCAGATGGTGGGACGCTCAATCCCTTTACTGTCATGCGGCACTGCCTCTACGCAGGGGACAAAGACTTTTTCGCTTCGCTCCTTAGCGATAGGGCGAAGGATAACTTCGATAGGTGGCGCGCCATGAACAGAGCCGACAGGGAAACCAGCTTACGCGGACGCGAAATCGCGGAATCTGGGGAACCGAAGGGGCGGCGGCTGAAAGGCGGTACAAGGGCCACCTAAGCGTGCTCATGGAGTGATCGTGTATCTGCTCAAATCCGCCGACCGCAGTGCTGTTGGCCGTGGGACGACATTCGAAACCTTAAGTGCATTGGAACCCCGGCTCGGGAAACCTCAAGCGACCATTTAAAACCTACAGGAGGGGAATAGCCGACCGACTGGTATATGGGCTGAAACGGTCGCTGACCTTGGGTCGTCCCGCATTGGGTTGCCGCCACACGGTCGCGCTTGCGTGCCGGCAACAGCTGCGCTTGTCATCTCAGGCCTTGGAAAACAACGACAGCTAGGTTGGTTGTGCTCGGGTTGCGCGCGGCGGCGGCTAGGAGCGGACTCGTTTCGCTGCCACAAGGACCATCGCTGTTGCCGGTTAGACAAGCTGGTGTGCGACGACACCCCGGCTGTGAACACACGAGGAAGGTCGCGGGTCCGGAGACGCTTCAGGCGGACGCCTCTGACCTCTAGGCCGCTCGGTTGGCATTCAACGATCTTCCTTTCGCGCCTCACGCAGTCGGAACGCGGCGCATTCGAGATCGTCGCCAGTAAACTCATCAGGGAACTTCTCGACGGCTGCCTCAATGGTCCAATCAAGCAGGTTGAGCTTGTGAAGGCGTTTGAAGCCGCTCTGGATATCGCCGCTTCTAACGAGCTTCGAAATAGCGGGGATGGTGCCTAGCTGTTGACGCATCCCCATGAAGACTGTTGGGATGTACCGTTTCTCGCGCCCTTTTTGGATCGTTTCGTCAATGAAGGCTTCAAGTGCCAAGCTTGCTTTGCGCATACCGCATTCCCATGCTTTCCGGTAAGCATATATGACCAAACGCATGGTCGATCAAAGCCATTTGGAAATCGGCATATTACAAGGCGGGCTACTTGATTTTGCTGGGCTGCGGATCGGAAGCTACCTCGGATCCCTCGCAGTCACTGTTGTGGGCAAGAAAGGCCTGCGGGCCAGGAGCCAAAGGGAGGACCGAATGAGCGACGTCGCGAAGATGCTGGGACTGATCGAGAACTGCAATGATCCCGAAAAGCTGAGATCGTGGATCAGGAACGCCCGGGACAAGGGTGAGCCGGGCGTTGCCGACGCCGCTTTCCGCAAGCTGGTTTCCGTCCTGCCCAAAGAGAGGCCGGGGACCGTGGAGCATGATTTCTGGCAGACGATACATGCCTTCGAGCATGTCCTGTCCGAAGAGCGGGGAAAGACGACCCGGCTCGCGCGCACAAGGCAGAAAGTCGCAAGGGCAGGTGTGATCCAAACTCTTCAAGACTGGGCCACGAGCGCCAAAAGCACCGACGGCTTTGTCATGCTGTTGGAGCGGAACATGCCGGAGCTGACCGGCGAAGCGATCGTCCTGCGGCACGCGCCGCAGTTTGGCGCGGAGGTCGTCGCGGCGGCCAGGCGCAGGCTGGAGGCAGCGGATATCGATATTGCCTCGCTTCCTGGCGCCACACCTGCCGAATGACCGTCCGCAAGAAGGGCGGCCGTCTCAGGTTTCCGCCGATCGTGGCGGGCGAGTGGCGCGGCGAGATCGTAGCCCCGGCCAGCGTCAACTTCGGCCAGGTGGTCCAGCCAGGCCCGCCCCGCCAGTCGGTCGAGTTCACCTATGTCATTCTCCCCGCCACGCTCATCATGCCGGACGCGGCGTTCCGGTGGCCGGGCATCGTCATGATCATGGCGCCCACGCCCATGAAGACGGAGTTCCCTGACGCGGGCAAGCTCTTCCCGGCCGATCGCCTGCCGTCGCTGAGCCTATCCCTCCAAGTCACCAGGGCGCAGTTTTCGGACATGCTGCCACGCATCGAAGCCCGGCGGTTCAAGGACTTTTATTTCACCGTGGAGGAGGCAAGAGAAGGTTCCTGGCCTGTGCGGAGCTGGGGCATGGGAGCCACGACGGCCTAGCGCGCCGGCCCGCCTCCATTCTATCCGTCACGACGATGGCGGGGTGCGCCTGCAGCGTCCCGGCCATGATCGCCATCCCGGCCGCCTTGACATGTGCGGTGTCGAGCGCATGGACACTCTTCCCGGCCATAACCGCCCCCGCGATACGGCTATGGATCGACCACATCGGCAATTTCCAGGTAGCGGCAGAAGCCGTTGGCGAGCTGCATCTGGCGCGGCGTCCGGCATTCCGGCTCGAACACGTCCGGATTGGCCACGAGAATGCATAGTGCCTTGGCGCGGGAGGTGGCCACGTTGAGCCGGTTTGCGCTGTAGAGGAACTCCATGCCACGCGGGGCGTCGGCATGACTGGAGGTCGTGATGGAATAGATCACGATGGGGGCCTCCTGCCCCTGGAACTTGTCAACCGTCCCTACCCGCGCGCCGGGGAGGCGCGCCTGGATTTCAAAGACCTGCGCGTTGTACGGCGCGATAATCAGGATGTCGGCCAGGGAGAGCGACGCCTCGTTGCCCTCGCGGTCGCGCCAACGTGCGCCCGAAGCGAGGATCCCGCTCACAATATTGCGGATACGGTCGGCTTCCTCCGGGCTGGAATTCTGGTTGCCGCTGTGCTGCACCGCGACATAGCGCAGGCCGCTCCCGCCAAGCGGGCCGTCCATCAGGATGGCCTGGTTCTCGAGACCGGGACGAGGAAGGAGGCGGCTTTCATAGAACAGCTCGGAGGTGAAACGGCAGATGTCGGGATGGAGGCGCCAGGTCTGGTCGAGGAACAGGCCCTCGTCCTCGGCGACGGTCCGCCGTCCGCCGAGAAGGTGGTCGAGGGCCGAGACCTCAGTACCCTCGGGGTGCGAGCCCTGCATCGGTTGCTCAAGCTGCTGCGGATCGCCAAGCAGGACAAGGCTGGCTGCGGTCGGCGATATGGCAAGCACGTTGGCGAGCGACATCTGCGCGGCCTCATCCACGAACAGCACGTCGACGAGGCCAGCTGCATCGGGCCGGGCCCACAGGAACCCCGTGCCGCCGAGGACGTGGTAGCCGCTTGCAAAGGCGCCGAGGGCCTCGGGGTTCTTCGTGGTGAAGTTGAGGTGCGGGACATTGTCTTCCGCATCCGTGACCTTGTGCAGGCACCGCAGGTCGAAGTCTTCCTTCGCTGCTTCCTCGGCGGCCTTCGCGAGCAGGTTGCGAATGACCTTGTGGCTGTTGGCGGTCACCCCGACGCGAAGGCCGGCCCTGACCAGCGCAAGGATCGCGTAGGCGCCGGTATGGGTCTTGCCCGCGCCAGGCGGTCCCTGGATGGCTAGCACGCCCTGCAAAGCCGGGACGAGGCGGCAGGCCGCGTCGACCGGGCTCTCGCCCGGCTGGCGCAGCGCCGCGCCGCCAGCATCGGGCGGCCGCCGCAGCAGCAGATCGCGCGCCGCCTTGTAGGCACCGGGAGCGCCGATGCCATGATCGGCCACGTGCTCGCCGATCTGCACAAGGGACTCGGCCAGGACAGCCGTGTCGATATAGGTATGGGCGAAGATCGCTTCTGGGTGAACACCAGCAGTGTCGCCTCGCTTCTTGATGTCGATAAAGCGGTGTTCCAGGTCGACGGCCTCGACCTTGCCGAAGCGCTCGCCGCCGACGCTGCGCAAATCCTCCCCGCCGCGAAACTCCGCGTCCTGCGGGGGAAATCGATAGCGGTTGACAGGGGCCTTGGCGGTTCCGCCCACGGTATCCACGAACTCGAGGCCGGCGATGCCTGCCCGCTCGTCCTCCAGCTCGTCCGCGGACAGCGCCGCCAGCCGGTAATATTCCCACCAGATCGCCTTCTCTTCCCGGCGATGCCAGTCGAGCACGTTCGCCAGCACGTAGAGCGCCTGCTGCTCGGCGCTGCGCTCCGCGGCGTCCACCGGAATGCCATCGGTCAATTTGGCCACGACTGCATCGATCCGCGCCTGCCAGGCTGTAATATCCGGAGGAACATCCTCTCCAGGCGGAGCCGGCCGGGGAATCTGCATGCCTGAGGCGACCGCGTCAGTCCGCAGGCCCTCCAGCCAGTCCCGAAGCCGCTCCGTCGAGACACAGTCATCTTGGTTGTAGCGGGTAACGACGGCCCGATCTTCCGCATTGATGCCGCCTGCGTCCCCAAGCTCCAGGCGGGCCTGGACCTTGCTCAAGGCATAGTTGGCATCCGGCAGCGATACCGCGCGTACGAATTCGTAGAGCGGCTCCAGCTTCTTGATGGAATAGCTCTCGACGCTGGCGCGGATGGAGTGGCGGACCACCGCATAGAGATCGACCAGGACCTGCCCGCGCAGTAGCGTGTCGATCTCTTCCTCGCGCGTGGCGTAGCGCCCCATCAGTCGTTTGAGCGCGCCCACCTCATAGGCAGCGTAATGATAAATGTGGATGCCGGGATGGTGCGCTCGCCGCTCGATCACGAAATCGACGAAGCGCTCAAAGGCTGCCTTTTCATCGGCTGGCGTGAGACACCAGTCGGCGACGTAGGTGAGCACGCCCTCCGCGTCCTTGAAGGCATAGCCGAAGAGATATTCCAGGCCGCCTTCGCCGACGAAGGGGTCGCCTTCGAGATCGAAGAAAATGTCGCCGTCATCTGGCACCGGCAGGCGGCACAGGCCAAAGCCCGGTTCTATCGGCAGCGCTTCATGGAGCACCTGCCCGGCCGCGCGCCCCTTGACCTGGATCCGGGCCTGCTCCCGGATGCGATTATAGGACGAAGCGGCGCCGCGCTCCGGCTTCCACTGCAGCGGAAGGGAGAGCTCGGCCAGCGCGGTCATGGTGGCCACGTCGTGGCCGGCGAGCTCGCCGCGCTGCACGGCCGTGATCCCGGCCACAAGGGAGAGGTGGTCGTCATGGTGGCGCTGGTCGTCGCATCGGCCGCGCCAGCGGCAGATATCGCAATGAGCGACCGGCTCCGGATAGGTGCCGCCGTTTCCGTTCAAGGACGCGACGAAGCATTCCCGAACATTGCGGTAGTAGGCGGCATAGTCGCTGACCCGAAAGGCCTCGGGCTCGAAGCCGGTGAGGGGCGCGACAACGTAGGCATATTCTGGCACGAGGCCCTGCACCTGCCCGACGAGGTCAGAATAGAGGCAGAGCTGTAGCACCGTCCCGCCCTTGGTTTCGCGGGCGAGCTTGGTATCGACGACTTCATAGGACCAGGCGCCGAGATCGCTTGGCGTCTCGACCAGCCGGAGGATGTCGGCCCGGCCCGTGAAGGGCGACGCGCGTAGCGCGGCCTGCACGATGATCTGCGCGCCAGCACGCATCGCCTCGATCGTGGCGGCCACTGAGCGATCATCGATGCCCTTGCCCTCGATGACCGCGACCGTAAGGCCGGACGCGCGCAGGTGATCGACATAAGCCGCCTCGTGCGCGGCGCCTCGCTGTTGCAATATCTCGAGCAGCGGATCCCAGATCCTCGGCTTCTCAAGCGCGCCATCCGCCACCTGGAGGTCAAGCGCAGTCAGGTGGCCGCAGTTCAAGTAGCCGACCAGGTCGGAGGCGCTCAACTGTAATTCGGAGCCGATTCTCAGCATTAACAAAGTCTACGCGGATTGGTGGCAGCCCGGCAATTCGGCTGATATTGCCGCCTTGTGCCGACGGCGCCAGATTTGCGGTATTGTCTTCCTTCGGTCGTCCCGACCATAGCACCGTTCCCCGGCAGGCGATTTTGTGCTACGCATCGAACCAAATGGACGGATCAGCGACATCGGAAGTCTATGAGAACGCGATGACTTATATTGACAAGTACTGACCCCATAGACTCCCTCTTTTATTTCGACTTAAAACAGCAGATTCGTGGAACTCTTATTGACAACGTTCCAGGCATAGGCGCCGAGGTTTGTCGATATTGTCCGTATCGATCTGTCGGCCCATTGGCTGGCGGACAACACGGAGAGTTGAGCAAGGGCAGCCCGTAGAGTTCGCGCTCAAGGCATCGATTAAGGCAGTAAGGCGGATGCAGCGCGTGCAGTAAGCGCAGGAACTATCCACCTTGCTCCATCCGTCCAGCACTTAAGGACTATCCGCGGCAGACAGGTGCGTCACTGCCCGCCCTCCGCTCCGATTACTCATCCTTAAGCGCTGCCGCCGCGCCACGCATTGCGAGCCCGGCATCGCGGCTGTTTATTTCCGCGAGTCTCGCGCGGAATTCGGGCCGATCGACGAGGCCGCAGACGCCGTAAAACACGTACATCGTCGATATCCATGCATAGAAGTCCTCTGCGCTGTCCAAATGCCGCTCAAGTGCTAGAGCGATCCAGGACATATGCGCCCACACGTCTCTACACGTATTGCAGTCGCGCACGCTGCCAACGCAGCAACGTCGCGGCGTTCCAAGGCCGGGACCGTAGGCGTTGAAATGCGGGTTGAAGGAATGACCGTTCGCTAGCCGCGTCTTATTAGCAGGATCGTCCACCGATACACTCCCGCAAACGTCGTAACCCCAACGACTCCCCTTCATCTCTCCCGTCGTCACGACCTGGTTGAGATACTTACCGAAGGCGATGTGGCCGGGGTAGCGCGCCAGCATCTGCTCGACGAACCGCCGTGCCTCGGAAAATCCCGCGCCATGGTCGAGCGAGCCGCCAAGGCCCTCAAGATCCCCGTAATAGTTGAATCCGACGAGGTTCCCGTTTTCAATGCACGCAGCAACACTCTCCTCTGTCTGCTCCGACGGCGAGGATGGCAGTGTCATGTACCAAACGACGCGAGGGTCCGAGCGATAATGGGCGAGCGCGCGCTCAAAAATGTTGATTCGATCGTATCCACGCAGACGCCGGTCAGTCTCCCTGTCGCCCCATACTGAGATCGCAATAGTTGTGTCTTCTAGGCCAAGCCACGGCAGCGGCTTGACACCATTCGTCACAATTACGAGTTTGAAATGCTCTGCAAGCCTAAGAACGCGATCCTGAGCGAGACTTGGCTCGCCCCCGAGCACCGTAACGAAGTTTGTGCCACGCGCCTCCTCTTTCATGATGAAGTGGTCGAACTCTGCCGATGCGGCGTCATCGACCTTGTCCATACCCTCAACGAAAAAGTAGCAGCCCTTGCACCTAAGATTGCACTTGCGTGTGACGTCGACTGAGATCGAGCGCAATGGCTTAGCCCGCCGGATGGCATGCCATAACTCCCCGACCAGCGGGTCGCTGGTGTACTGTGCGATGCGCTCCCGAATCTTCATTGCATGTTCCTCGAATTACAGTATAGTAATCAGATTACTTTGCCTAGCACGCCAAAGCGTACGCTCAGGATTTCGCGATACTAATCTGAATCCGCCCTCGCAGGTTGGTCGCGTGCGGTTGGCGTCGTTGCTGTCTCGGAAATGTCACGATCGCAGTCGGATGAGGCCAAGCCCTTCGACTGCTCGATAAGCTTTCGCGTTAAGTAAGCCTCGCATTAAAAGCTGACCGCAACTTTGACAGGGAGGTCCAAGTGCAAATACGTATTCAGAGACTCGTAAACGTAGTGCCAGAATACCAACACAAATTCTTGGAAACTGCCCTTGGTGCTATCGAGGGATTCCGGGACAATCTAGGTGTTGAACCGGAGCTATTTGTGAACCTCTATTCTGGAACTGCGTCGGTCGAGGTGCGTATCTTCACCGACTTCGAAAGCATGGCTCAGTACGAGGAGATCTTTCTGCACACGGCATTGCAAAACGACAAATATTTAGATGTTGCGGAATCGGCCGTAGATATGATCCTCGATGAACCGCAAGACGAGATGTATGTTCGCCTGGATGCTGATGATTTCTTCATGAATCGCAAGGGCGACGGCCAGATCGAAACGGGGAGTTTGGACCTCAGCCGAACAGCCCCGCTGAACAAGAAGGTCGCAACATTCCGAACGGAAAGAGAATACTGTGCCTCAAAAGGGCGTTTGCGCGACGTGATGCAATTGAACTTCCAATTTGCGCAGGACCTGAAGGTGTTAACCGGGCACGGTTCCGACTATTTCTGCACCCGTTTCTCCGCGCTTAGGATCGGAAGCTCAAAGCTATATTTTGATAGTGAGGATTGCCCACAATGCGCCGATGCGTTCCTTGAGCAGGATCTCGATATTGCCACTCGCTTTCCCGGACTCTTGCTGAGCCCTCCCATGACAAAGGTCTACAAGCGCATAACTTCGGATACCTTGTCCTTCAATATGAGAGGCGGAGCTCATGCAGCTCCCGCGCATTGATCGCGCCGACGAGCGATTGTCTTGAGGAAACCCATCGCGATTGTCGGCCTCAGCTGCCGAGTGCCCTCCGCGCTGGACTATGAGCGTTTCTGGCAGATTTTGATGGCCGGAGAGGTTCGTTTGGAGCGCCGGCCGGACCGGCGGAACACGGGTTCTATCGTCTGGGATGAGGCGGCCTCGGCGAGGCTTAGCGAGGCTGCGACGGTTGGGGGGTATCTCGATGCGATAGACTTGTTCGACGATCACCTGTTTCAAATTTCCGCGCGCGAGGCGCGAGCGATCGACCCGCAGCACCGACTCTTGATGGAGCAGGCTTGGCACGCGCTGCAGGACGCTGGGATGGATCCGCGGCGTCCCGGGGAGGGGTCGGTTGGGGTCTTCATGGGCCTATGCTCATTCGACTACGCGCTGCTTGCCCACGAAGCTGGGGCCAAACTGGGCGCATACTCCGCAATCGGTGGCGCACACTGCCTCGCAGCCAACCGGATTTCGCATGCGCTTGGGCTGACCGGGCCGAGCATCACCGTCGACGCCGCATGCGCATCCTCGCTTGTCGCGGCTCATCTCGCCTGCGATGCGCTTGTGTCTGGGGATTGTGATCTCGCCCTCGCCGGCGGTGCTAACCTCATGCTGACCCCCACAATCAATGCGAGCTTTCAAGCGGCGCGGATGCTATCCGCGACTGGACGTTGCCGTCCTTTCGACAAGCATGCGGACGGTTATGTCCGCAGCGAGGCGGTGGGCGTAGTCGTGCTTAGGCGACTTCAGGACGCACTCGACGCCAACGATCCGATCCATGCAGTCATAGAGGCGAGCGCCGTCAACCAAGATGGGCGCACGCGCGGCATCACCGTGCCCTCTGCGGAGGCGCAGGCAAACCTGCTTCGGACCTGTTGGCATAAGGCGGAACGCTCTTCCCAAGACCTCGCCTTTGTTGAGGCGCACGGCACCGGTACGCCCACCGGCGATCCGATTGAAATCGAGGCGCTGTCGGCCGCCTTGAATGACCGCAAGCCCGACCAAGGCCCGTGTTGGCTGGGCTCCCTCAAGGCGAATTTTGGGCACGCGGAGGCAGCAGCCGGGATTCTGAGCCTCATCAAGGCATCGCTCGCGGTCGAACGCCACGTACTGCCGCCGCATGTTGGCGCGACGGAGCCGATTGATGACATCAGTCGAGACAGGCTCCGGCTTCGACTCCCGTCTGCATGCGTGCCACTCGAGGGACGCGAGAGCGGCGCGCCCATCTACGGTGGGGTCAGCGCCTTCGGGTTCGGGGGAACCAACTGCCACGTGTTGCTCCGATCGCCACCCGTCGCTCTGGCTCTTCAGCCGGTGGCCCCGATCGCTATCACATTGTCGGCGAACGACCCGGCCGCCCTGCGATCGCTTTGTGAGGACTGGGCGGCCTTTCTCGAAACGGCGTCGCCTGCCGAGGTAGCAGCGGCCGGACTGTTCTCGATGAGGGCGTTTTCGGGCGAACGATTTCGCGTCGCCGCTCTCGCCGAGAAGCCGGCCGAGCTCGCCGATTGCCTCCGGGAACATCGGACCGATCGCATTCTCGCGCGACAGGAGCCGGTGATGCTGCGGATTGAGTCGTCCGAGGCGCTCGACCTGCTCCCAGAGCCGGCGCGCGCGTCTATCGAGGCGGAGCGTGCAAGGGGGGGCGAGGAAAAAGCGAAACTGGTACGTTCCGAGATCCGAACGCTGCTCCAACGCCTCTTCCCCGATGCGAAGTCGGTCGCTGGTGTCCGCAAGGAGAGCGATCGGCACCTCCTCCTCGGGGGCAGCAATCCAGGCACCGAGCGAGTGATCGTTGTCGATGCCTCACGCGCCGCGAGCCTCCCCGTCCTCGTCGATCTATGGCGCTCGGGATTTGCGCCTACGGCGGCGCCGTTGGCTCTTGGCCGCCTCATCAGGCCGCCTCGCCTGCCGAGCTATCGGTTTACCCGACGAAGCCATTGGCTTGCCCACATCAAATCGCCTGGAGGGGCGACGGGCGCTCAGGATTCCGATGACAGCCTTATTCGGTTCGATGAGCCCTATCTCGCGCAACATCTCGTCGTGGGTGAGGCTGTGGTGCCTGGCGCAAGCATTATCGTGGCCGTACTGCAGCACGCCAGCGCGCGCCTCGGCGGCGACCTCGAGGCGCGCGAAGTCCGGTTCGAAAGCGCGCTCTTGGTCGAGCAAGCGGCTCGTGGTGTACGGCTGACCTTCCGAACCTGTGGAACCCACGAACTCGCCTTCGAACTCCTGTCCTCGCTGCCCGACAGAGACTCCGAGGTCCGCTACGCGTCCGGAACCGTTTTGTCGGTAAATGACCCGCCATGCTAACGAGCGTGATGTTCTTTTCCACCAGCTCCGGCACCGACGCCGCCGCAGTCTATGGCCACATAGGCGATGTGGCACGCATGGCTGACGCTGAAAAGATGACGCGGATCTGGCTGCCCGAACGCCACTTCGTCGACTTCGGTGCAGTCCACCCAAACCCTGCGGTCCTAGCCGCGGCACTCTCGTCGTGTACGAAGACGATTCGGCTTGCAGCAGGGAGCGTCGTGGCTCCTCTCCATGATCCGCTCCGCATCGTCGAGGAGTGGAGTGTCGTCGACAATCTATCAGGAGGTCGGGTCGACATCGCCTTGGCGCCGGGTTGGCGCGCTGAGGACTTCGCCCTCGCACCCGATCTATATGCGGACCGCCATCGTGTTCTCGTGGAGCGCGCGGCGGACGTACGACACCTCTGGCGCGGCGAAGCTATCGATCGGCTCGCAGGCAACGGACGACGAGTTGAGATACGCACCCGACCGCGACCGCTTCAGTCCGAGTTGCCTCTGTGGATTACCGCGGCGCGCAATCCTGAGACGTTCAAGCTCGCGGGTGCCCTAGGCGCGAACCTCCTCACGTACCTCGTCGATCTCGGCTTTGACCCCCTCCGCGCGCGCATTGCAGACTACCGCAAGGCAAGGGCAGCGGCCGGCCTCGATCCGAGTGGGGGAATCGTCACCGTGATGCTACACACACACCTCGCTGGGAGTAGCGGCGAGGCGCGCGCGCGCGCGCGCGACCCATACGTTGAGAGCGTACTCCACAACAGGCACCTCATCGACATCCGCGGCGCTGAACAACTTACGGAGGCCCAGGCACAGCAGATCGCGGCGACCCAGTTCGAACGCCTTTTCGAGCGCCTCTCTCTGGTCGGCTCGATCGACGCAGGAGTAAGCCTCGTGGCGCGGCTTGAGAGCATTGGCGTCGACGAGATAGCCTGCCTTCTCGATTTCGTCGAAGATTTCGAGACTGTCGCAAGCGGATTGCCGGCCCTTGCCGAATTTGTCGCGCGTTTGCGCTTGCGTGCTCTACGTTCCACGGCGGCGATCTGCCCGCAGCACGGAACCGAGGCTGTACAACGCTATAGCGGCGCCGACTTCTACCACTATATCGAATCGATCGGCGGTCACTACGGACCGGCCTTCCAGCGCATCGAAGAAATCACCCTTCTTGACCATCGCGCCGAGGTCACGCTGGCGATGCCAGACGCCATGGCAACATCGGATCCGATCCTGATAGATGCCATCGTATCTGCCGCGCATGCGTTTGCACTCAGACCGGCGCTGCGTGGTAGCATGCGTCCACTCGCGTTACCGATCGGCATCGGCCGGCTACATCTCACGGGCGCCCGCGCCGATCGTTATCATGTCACCGCACGAGAGCGGTCTCGCGATGCTGACAAAGCCGAGTTCGACATGACAGTGGTTACAGAGGCTGGCGCCCCCGTCGCCGTCTTGGAGCGGGTGACGTTCAAACGGCTGCCCCTGACGAATGGAGACCCTCGAACAACACAAGCGCGCACCACTTTGCGGCGACTCGAATGGAGTCCCCTCGGCCTACCCGCAGACCCGCCGCCTGTTTCGTGGACTGTCTGGTGTGCTGACGAGGCAATGGAGGCATCCCTTGCGAACGCGCTGGAGGCGTGCTCCGGGCATGGGCTGTCGCGTGAGCTTGTTGTCCCGCAACGGGGATCTTGGCAGTACGGGGACCTTGAAGCACCGCGCGAGGCCACATTGCGGACGCTCGTGCAAATCCAGCGGCTGCGCGACCAGGGGGGAATGATCCCCATTGTGGTCCTGGTGCGAGGCGCGCACGCCTTCGCGGGCGACGACTTCCTCCCCGATCCGGCCGCAGCGGCGGCGTGGGCCGCCGCAGGATCGGTAATCTCCGCCCCAGGTCGCGTGCCGGTGCGGGTGCTGGACGTCTCGCCTATGGCGTCACCCCTTGAACAAGCGCAGATGCTGCGCTTATTCGCGGCTCAGGACGCCGTGACGATGGCAGCTGCACGCCACGGCGCTCTCATCGCGCCTAACCTCGTCCCCGTCTTAGCAGCGTCCGCACATCGCGACGTAAGGCCCGTTGGGCGGACGCTCGTATCGGGCGGCCACGGCGATCTTGGGGGACTGCTAATTGACTGGCTGGTCGAGGATGGCTGCTCCAAGGTAGTTGCATTGAGTCGTAGCGGCCGGCGACATCACGGCGACGCGCAAGTAAGAAAGGCGCACCTCGTCGATATCCGGGCTGACGTCTCAATGCTCGGGGAGGTATCGCACGAGGCACTCCGCCTTCCATTCGATACGATCTTTCACCTCGCAGGTGTCGACGTGGAAGATCTCGCGGATGTCGAGGCCATTGCTGCCGCCTTTTGCCCGAAGCTGGATGGCCTCCTCGCGCTAGGCGACATCGCTTTGCGGTTGGGTGCGAAAGGGTTGCTCGTCCTGTTCGTGAGCAGCGCGGGCCTGTTAGGCGCCACCGGTCAGGCCGCCTACGCCGCAGCCAATGCGGCCGCGATGGCGGCCGCCAATCATCTGCGCCAGAGGACGGGGCTCGCAATCCGGACACTCGCGCTTGATCCCGTGCGCGACCTCGGCATGGCCAGAAAACCCGGCGTGGCTGCATCGCTCGCCGCGCGCGGCATTGCAACACTTGATCCCACCGTGGCGTTGCGTGCTGTAGGCTTGGCACTCGCATGCGAGTTTGACGACATCGTAATCTCTGCGCCGGGCAACCACGTCCGCGCCACAACGCCGCGCGTCGGCGCGGAAACCGACAGTGTGGCACCGCACCCGCCAACGCAGGCAGGGCTTGAACGCTCGTCGACGCTAGAAAACGTGCTCGACCGCATCCGACACGAAGTCGCCGAAATCCTCGAGATTCCATCTGCGGAGGTCGATACCTCAGCTAATCTCTACGACATCGGCTTCGATTCTGTCATGGCGCTGGAGCTGCGCAATGCTCTTCTTGAGAAATACCATATAGAGGTCGGGCTGGCGCCGCTTATGGATGCGCAATGCCTTGAGGACGTGGCGCGCGTCATCTTGCAAGCGATTGAGCGCGCTCCCAAGGACCTACTAGCGCCGCAATTGCCCACTGCGGAGATCGTCCTATGACACTTCCGGAGGTTCTTGCCAGCCTGGAGAATCACGGTGTGGATCTGCGTGTCCGAGGCGATTGCGGCTTAGTGCTAACCGGCGCGATTGCAGAACTGCCTAGCGAGGTCGTCGGACGGGTGAGAGATCTCAAGCCCGTGATCGTGGACCTCATAGCCGCCGCGGAGGATGACGCCGCAGAACTCCCCCACAAAGCGGAGGGCACGCTCTATCTCGCGTCATACGGTCAGAGCCGCCTCGCCTTCATCGACCGACTAGACCCCCTTAGCACGGCATATAACGTCACGGCGACGGTTGTAGTGACGGGTCGCTGCGAGACCGGGCGCCTCGCGCGCGCATTTTCGGAAGTCGCCAACTCTCATCCCGCGTCGCGAACCTGCCTCGCTCGGATCGACGACGTTGATGTCTCGGTCGTCGGACGCCGCGCCGCACTCGATCTGCCCGTGTGCGACCTCAGCGATCTGCCCGAGCCGAGCCGATCGCACACGCTGAGGGCTCTGCGAGATGCCATCTCCCGAACACGATTCGATCTAGAGCGCCCGCCGCTAGTATCATGGACTCTCGTGCGCCTCAGCTCTGAGCATCACGAGTTGGTGGTGGCCCTGCACCATTACGCGTGCGACGGGTGGTCGCTCGTTCGCAGCCTACGCGCAGCGTCTGCGCTACTCACCGGAGATCGCAATGGGGTTGTCTCCGCACCCTGCACAGGCCCCGGCAGCTACGCCGACTACGCCCGCCGGCAACGCGCCGCGTGTCGGACGTCCGCAGCAAAGGTTTCACTGGAGGCCTGGCGTGCGCGCCTCGAAGGTTTTTGCCATCCGATCCAGTTTCCGTTTGAATCGCGACGGCAACGAGAAGTGGGCGGCAGCGCTGGGGGGAGGCTCGCCTTCGGTCTCGACCTAGAGCTTGGGCGGTGCCTCCGTTCTCGCGCGGTATCGCTACGCTGCACGATCGGAACACTCCTGACCGGCGTTTTCGCGCTCACACTCGCTCGCACAAGCGGGACAGATCGGTTTGTGATAGGGATGGCGGCTTCGGATCGGCCAGATAAGAGCTTCGAGGACACATTCGGGTTTTTCGTGAATTGGCTGCCGCTGAGGGTCGATTTCTCTCACAGCCCGACCTTTGCGGCGTTCCTCGCCGATTTCCACCAGGAGAGGTTGAGCGCCCTCGCGGACGTCCATATTCCCTTTGACCAAATTGTCCAAGCGTTAGGCGGCGAGCGGCGAGTGGACAAGCACCCGCTCTTCCAGTTCATGTTCGTCTCGCACGTCCCGGCCCGCGGTGTGCGAATGGGCGAACTGACGGCCTCAATCGATCCGTTGTTCAGCGGATCGGCCAAGCTCGATCTAACAATGTTCTTCACCGACGCGAGAGGTGGCCTCGCGGTCGCTGACGGAGACGGGGATATCCATCTGGAGATCGAGTACGCGTCGGTGCTGTTCGACGCGGCGACGATAGAGGGGTTCGCGCAGACTTTCCTTGAAATTGCGACGGAACTCGCCGCTGATCCGACGCGACCGATCGCCGTGCGAGCCCAGGTTGACCGCGGAGCAATAGCACACGGGGCGCGGGTTGCCCACGGCCGTTCACCGCTCCTTGACATTGCGAGTGTGGCGAAACGCACGCCAGAGGCGCCTGCCTTGCAAGGCTCGGGCGAAACATGGACCTATCGCCGACTCTGCTCAGCTGCGGCGCGAGTTGCCGAGGATCTTGCGCGCCTCGATATCGGCAAGGGGGACCGAGTATGCGCGCTGCAGGCGCGAGGCCCGGAGGCGATTGCTGGAATGCTGGGCTCGATGCTCGTCGGCGCCGTGTTTACTCCGTTCGATATATCTAATCCAGACGCGCGCTTGAACTCCATCCTAGCGCAAGCTCGTCCTGGCGCGATCCTTGCCAGTGATCAGCTTCGGGGACGAGCGCAGCGCCTTGCAGGCAATGTCCCGGTGCTGGTCCCAGCCGGTCTCGCGGACGACGCCGCAGCCGCTTGGGACCGCCGGTTGGCGCACCTGCAGGAGGGAGACGCGGCTTATCTACTTTTCACCTCTGGCTCAACCGGTCGTCCTAAGGGCGTTCTCGGCGGGCACGCGCAGCTCGCCAATTTCTGCGATTGGCTCGGCCGCTACCTAGCCCTGACGTGCGAGGATGTGATCCTCTGCAAGACGTCACCTTCATTTGACGCCAGTTTCCGCGAGACTATAGCGCCCTTGGCCGTTGGTGCGCGGCTCGAAATTGTCGAGGACGCTGAGGCAGCGGACACGGCCGCTCTGCTGCGCGCGCTACATCGCAGCGGCGCGACCGTGCTCCATGCCACTCCGACTCTGCAACGGGATCTACTGCTTGTCATCGAGCAGGTGCGCCGAGAGTGCCTCCCGGAGGGGGCCCTCCCGGCCTTGCGGGTCGTCATGTGTGGTGGCGAAAACCTGGACGCCACGCTCGCCGCCGATCATTCCCGCCTCTTGCCACATTGCGCGCTCTACAATGTATACGGTCCGACGGAATGTACCGTTGATGTGACTGCTCAGGACGTACGCGTCGGGCAGGCCGCATCAGTCGTTCCGATCGGCTGGCCGATCCAAAATGTAAGCCTCGCCATACTTGACGAGCACCTGTGTCCTGTGCCCGCAGGCCGCGAAGGCGAGATCGCGATTGCTGGCCGCGCGGTCGGGCTCGGCTACTGGCCGGACCCGACCGATGCGACGGCGCCGAAGCGGCAATGTTTCTGGCCTGCACGGCAGCTGGGTTTCGAGGTCGACACGGATGCCTTTCTGACCGGCGATTACGGCGTCCTGCAGCCGGACGGGTCAATCTTATTTCGCGGCCGCCGAGATCGCCAGGTTCAAATTGGCGGCTTGCGGACGGAGCTAGATGAGATCGAAAACGTGCTACTGGGCGTGGACCATGTCGCCCAAGCCGCCGTTCTCCATCGCGCGGGACAAGGGCCCGGCCATCTGATCGCTTTTGTAGAGCCGCGGCCGGGGCACTCGCCGCTTGGCGCAGACGACTTGCGCGCCGCGCTTTTGGAACGTCTGCCTGTCGCGATGATCCCGGCCACGATCGTCGTGCGAGAGCGGCTGCCCCGGCTGGTGACCGGCAAGATCGACCGCAAGGCGCTTGAGATCACTTCGCTCATAGAGCCAAATCCGGTCGTTCTTTCCCCTCAGGAGCAGGCGGTTCTACGGCTCATGCAGGAATTACTTGGAGATATCACCGTTTCTCCCTCGACGAGCTTCTTTGCTCAAGGGGGCCACTCACTCAATGCGGTCAGATTCGTGGCGCGCGCCAACCGGGAGTTCGGCAGGTCGCTGACCATCAAAGACTTTTTCGCTAACCCTACTGTGATTGGTTTCGCGCGTCGGCTTGCCTCCGCGCCTTTGGTGGGGGAACTGGACATGGCCGTGTCTCGCGCCCAGCGCCCAAGGCATGTTCCCAATGGCTGAGACGACTTTCATCGCGTCGGTCCTGCGAGCCGTAGGCACAGATGGGACGTATCGTGCTCCGGCTTCGCGGGAACAAGCGCGCCTATGGTTCTTAGCCGCAGAGAACCCCCGCGATTGCAGCTACCACATGACTTATCGCCTCGCCATCCGCGGCGACCTCCATCCGGACCTGGTTGCCAAGTCGATTGCGGCCTGTGTCGCCCGGCATGACGCTTTCCGAACCGTGTTCTGCAGTGATGCAGATGGGGTTTGGCAACTGGTCGAAGCAAACGGTCGCGTGGAGTTCGATGCGCTCGACCTCAGCACGCTCTCCGCGGTTGAACGCGAGGGAGCAGCGGAGGCCGCAGCACGTGCGTTCGCCCGAATTCCGTTCTCGGTGACGGCAGGCCCCCTTGCGCGTTTTCGTCTGCTTAGTCTCGGCCCGCGATATCATCACCTGCTAGTGGTGATACATCACATAATTGGCGATGGATGGTCGCACTCAGTTGTCGTCAGGGACTTTTGCGCGTTTTATTCTAAGGCAGGGTTGGGAGAACTCGCGCCGAGGCTCCCGGAGCCCCTGCAGTATGTCGACTACTCCGTATGGCAGCTGCGCAACTCCGCCGCCGTCGAAGCGCAAATCGACCATTGGCTTGCGAAGATCGACGGGATTCCGGCCCATCTTCGGCTGCCATTCACGGGACCAGCGGCGCAGGGTAGTCCCGCCGGGCATCTCATATTCGTCCTAGATTTGGCACTTGCGAATGCCGTGCGCCGCTATCAGAGCCGTCGCGGTGCGTTGCTCTCAGCCATCGCGCTCGCTGCCTATACTGGCGCCCTGGCGACGCTTGCCCATCAGAACGCGTATCTTCTCGGCGTGGTCACCGCTAACCGAAACGAAGACATGGCGGATACCGTCGGTTTTTTCGCCAACACGGTCGCGATTCCTTCCCCCACCGAGCCCGGGCTCAGCTTCGATAGGCTCGTCGACAAGGCGATGCATGAGCTCGCGGACGTACAGGCGTTCGGGCGGGCTCCTTTCGACGAGGTTATCGCGCGCGGTGGCTTGGCGAACGCCGCTGCCGGTGACGCGCCACTCACCGCCCTCTTCGTCGTACAGAACGCGCCGACCGCCCTGTTCGCGATCGAGGGACTGGAGATCGAGGTGTCGCGGATTCGTGAAGGCGCGGCCAAGTTCCCGATCACGCTATTTGTGACGGAAACTCGGGACGATCTGACTTTTGAACTCGAATACGCTTCCGACCGTTTGTCAGACGATGATGCGGCGTATGTGCGCGCGCACATGCTCGACATTCTCGCCCGCGGCTTAGCCAACGGCGCGCAGCCGGCGATCGATTTGGCGGAAAGCCGCGTCGGGCCGGCAAGCGTAACACGCGGCGAGGCTCGCCCGGAATGGCTAGTCCGCAGCATTCCCGAGCGCCTCGCGGAATGCGCCCGAGCCACGCCTCACGCCGTCGCACTTGAGGACACAAATCGCTCGATCACGTATCGCGACTTAGTCCGGCTCGTAGACGAGTATGCCTTCCGCCTCGCCGATGCCGGCCTGCCGCCGCAGGGTGTCATAGCCGTCTGTCTGCCTCGGAGCGCTGAGTTACTGGTGGCTATCCTGTCCGCAATGCGCGTCGGAATTGCCTGGTGCCCAATCGATCCTGATCTCCCTGATGCCTACATGCGAATGCTCACAGCCTCGGTAACGGCTGTCATTGCAGAAACGGCGATCGCTGCCTTGCCGCGATTAGCCCCGCCGGACCTCGCGAGCGCCGCCGCGGCGCCCGACCGGTGTCTCGATTGGCCAGATCTCAATGCACCCTGCTACCTGATCCATACCTCTGGGACGACGGGCATACCTAAGGGCGTGGTGGTTCAACACCGGGCCCTTGTCAACGTCACGGCGTGGATCGTCGACACTCTCGGGCTGGGCTGTGAAGATCGCACAGTTTGGAAGACGCCCATTGGCTTCGACGCGGTCTGCCGCGAGCTGTTTCCGATCCTCGTCGCTGGCGGAACGCTTCGGATTGCACCTCCCGATACAGAAAAGGATATGCGCAGCCTCTCGCAACTTCTTCACGAGGCGCGGGTAACGATATTCCACTGCGTTCCCTCGCAGCTCGCGCTCCTCTCCGAGGCCGGCCCCTTCCCGTCGTCATTAAAGGCTATCATGTGCGGTGGCGAGGCGCTTCCTGCACGGCTCGCGAGCACGGTACTCGCTGCCAACGCCCTGCGGTTGCTAAATGTCTACGGCCCCACCGAAGCCACTGTGGACTGCGCTTTCCACGAGGCAAACGGCTACGAGCCGGACGGCCCCCTGCCGCTCGGCCGGCCAATACCAAATACGACTCTGTCGATCGTTCGCGACGGGCAAGTAGTGCCGCGACCTGCAATTGGGATTCTGCGTGTGTCGGGACAAGGCGTAGCCCTGGGTTATAGCAATCCGACCCTCGGCGATGCCATGTTCGGGGAGAACCCAGAGGGGCGCTGGTACGACACTGGTGATCTCGCGCATTTGAGGGACGACGGCGAGGTCGTCTTTCACGGTCGGGCCGATCGCCAGCTCAAGCTTCGAGGCGTACGCATTGAGCCGAGCGCCATCGAAGCTGCCCTACGCGAGCACGCCTGGGTAGGGGATGCCCATGCCGAGTACGTCGAGGGAGCAGGCATTATTGCATTCGTGACACCAGGCGTAGTGCGTGCGCTTGACCCGGCTTCTGATCTGGACGCCGGCGACACCGAGGCTTGGCGGGCCGTGTTCGACGCCGCCTACGAGACGATCGATCCCACGGTGTCGCCAGCCTTCAACACGCACGGCTGGATCGACAGCGCCGGGCGCCGGCCCCTCCCGGACGACGAGGTCCTACGTAGTGTCGAGTCCGCGGCCGACCGCATCCTGTGCTGGCGACCGCGGCGCGTCCTGGAGCTGGGCAGCGGCGTTTGGACCCTTGGCGTTCGTCTTGCCGCTGCTTGCGAGTCCTACCACGGGATCGACTTCTCCGAGAGCGCAGTCGCTTATGCCCGCGCTCACGCTGCGGATCTTGGCCTGAGGCATGCTACGCTTGAGGTAAGCCCGATCGCCGCTTTTGACCCGCAGGGTCGAAGATTTGATGCAATCGTGCTAAATTCCGTAGTGCAATATCTCGGGAACTCCTCGACACTTGACGACCTGCTCACCCGGCTCGCCGGCTCACTGTCAGACGAAGGATTCCTCTTCGTCGGCGATGTGCGCAACGCGCAATTTGACGAGTTGGTTTCCCTCTGGCGGACGCGGTCGCGGATGCGGGGCGACGAGAGCTGTGGCGCAGTCTCGATAGCGCTCGACATTGATAAACTCAACGATGCTGAGATGCGCCTGCACCCAGGATTCTTCGCCTCATGGGCGGTGCGTAACGGCTTCGCGCCTCCGCTTATCGAGACCAAGACTGCCACCGGAGTGAGCGAGATCGCAAGGTTCCGCTACGACGTGACGTTGGCGCGCGACTCGCGCGACGAAGCGCGTCCCGCTCCGGTCGCTCCGATCGAGACTTGCTCGAACGCCGCTCTCGCCGACGAGGCGCGGCTCCTCAGGGCGCTGCGCGCGGCGCCGAGCCAGATGCGGTTCGATGCCATCATCAAGGACGAAGGTAGCCTAGCTGATGGCGCCCTTCCTAACCGACGTATCACGCCGCGGCAGCGCCTGATCGCCAGACCGAGCGCCGATCCTCTTCGCGTTGATTTGATTGCGATCGGGCGCAAGGCTAGCCTAGTAGCCGTTTGCCACACTGCAGGCTATCGCGAGCGCGAATCGGCCAAATCGGGCGAGGTCGCCAACTGGCGACGCTTTGTCGGCCTCGCCAACACGCTTAGAGCCGCCCTTGGCACACGGCTCGCGACATCCGCGATTCCGGCCCGCATCGTTGCTCTGCCGCGGCTTCCGATGGAGCAAAACGGCAAGCGGGCTGTAGCGACCTTCCGCCAACTGGCGCGAGACCACTTGCGAAGGGCCGATCGGATTCCGCTGCGCGGGAGCCTTGAGGATACCATCGCCCGCGCATTCGAGGAGGTGCTCGGGCGCCAGTTTAGCCTTGAGGATGACTTCTTTGCTCTCGGTGGGCATTCGCTTCTGGCGACCCAGGCTCGGGCGAGGCTTGAGGGCCGACTGAGGCGCACCATCCCACTTCGTCTCCTGTTCGACGCGCCGACGCCGGTCACCCTTGCGGCTGCGCTCCGCGCTACAAACGGCGAGGAGACGGGGTCGCGGCAGGTGCTGCTTCCGCGACCGGACCCTGCGACGGCCGAGGTCGGATTCGGTCAGAGTCGGCTCTGGTTCATCGAGCGTCTTGGGACCGGCATGCCTGTGTATAACGTCGCGCATGCCGTACGCCTCAGCGGCAGGCTCGATCTGGTAGCGCTCAGAGCAGCGGTCGCGGATCTATTCGCCCGCCACGCGCCGCTGCGCACCACCTTCCACGATCGCAACGGAGAGCCCGTCGTGACGATCCGGCCGCCGGGCGAGGGGCCGATGGAGGAACTGGGCTGCTTTGAATCAATCGAGGCGGCGGTTGAGGCGCTGGTGCACGCGCGATCTCTCCGCATCGATCTCGCGCGCGGGCCGGTCGCCCGGGTGCTTCTACTGTCTCTAGGGGACCACGACCACCTTCTCGGCTTCGTCGCTCACCACATTGTTTGCGACGGCTGGTCCATGCTGATCGCGACTCGCGATCTCGGGGCGTTTTATGCAGCACGTCGCGATCCTGATGGCGCGGGACCCGCGCCCCTGAGATTCGATTATTACGACCTCGTGGCGAACGAACGGGAACGGGAGCGGGCGGGCTATTACGAGCGCGGGCTGCGATACTGGGTGGAGAGGCTTCGAAACGCGAAGCCGATGCTGCCACTACCGTACGATAAGGCTCTACAGCCTCGGCGAACATGGCGTGGAGAGAAGATCGCCTTCGCATTGTCGTCCAGGCAGTCGAAGCTTGTCCGGGAGTATGTGAGCCGCACGGGCGCCACACCGTTCATGACTCTTCTGACCGTTTACGCGGCCCTCCTGCATCGGCTGTCGCAGCAAGACGATATTGTCATCGGTACCGTCAGCGCGAATCGGAATTGCATTGAAGCCGAGCCGCTCGTCGGCTTTCTCGTCAACGCGCTCGCCATACGCAGCCGGATCGACGAAGGCGCGACCTTCGCGTCGCACGCCGCAGGCATGCGGCAGGCGCTCATCGAGGCGAACGAGTATCAGGACGTTCCGTTTGAACTCTTGGTGGAGCGCCTTGATGTCGACCGGCGCTCTGACTACCAGGCTGTCTTCCAAGTTCTGTTTGCCATGCAGACGACGCCGAGTGAACCCCTGCGCCTCGGCGACTTGGTGGCTGACCGCGTGCGGCTTCCCCCTACGGGGGCGATGTTCGACCTAAGCCTTGAGATGTGGGACGACGCCAACCAATTTCGAGGCGAGCTGGAATATTCTACCGACCTCTTCCACGACTGCACTGCTGGGCGGATCGTCCAGCGCTTCCTAAAGCTAATTGATGAGTTGCTCGCACGTCCGCAGACGCGGCTGTGGGAGGCACCTCTCCTACCCAAGGAAGAATGCGACACGCTTACCTACTTCTCGCGCGGGCCGGCGCTCGTAACGCCGCCGACCGACACTCCGCTCTCCCGTGTGCTTTCGATCGCTCAGCGCCAGCCCGAGCTTGTCGCGTTTGAGGGGATCGGACCTACGCTTACCTACGGCACGTTCGCTGATCGCATCAGCGCGATGGCCGGCGAGATGGCAAGAGCGGGCGTGTCCGCCGGTGATCGCATAGGCCTCCTGCTGCCGCGTGGGCCGCTCGTCGCCGTCGGATACTTCGCTGCGCAGTGGATCGGAGCAGTTCCGTTCTACCTTGATCCCAGCCTGCCAACGGCGCGGCTCAATCTGCTCGCGCGGACGGTGCGGTTAATCGGATGCCTTTGCACACCGAACCTAGCGCCCCCGGCCGGGGTTCGCTTTTCGATCATCTGCGTCGACGACGCGGCTCCGCCAGGCGCGAGCGTGATCCCGCCGCGCAACGAGCCGAGGGATGCCGCTTATGCTACATTCACCTCAGGAACGACAGCCGCTCCGAAGGTCGTGCAGATCGCGCAGGCCGCACTCGCTGCCCGACTGCAGGCCAACGACCTCCTCTTCGGCGAATTCGCACTCGGGACGCGCTTTGCCCACTGCTACACGTTCAATTACGACGGCGGCCTGTCGTCCCTGTTCTGGCCTATCACGCGGGGCGCGACAATCGTCTTCCTGCCGCTCGATGTGCTCGGAGATGGCGCTCTGCTCGGCAAGCTACTTGTGACGGAGAGGGTCACCGTCCTTGATGCAATCCCCGCCGTCCTTGCTTCGTTATACGATCGCTGGCCGAGCGGCGGCCTGCCGGAGCTCGCACTCGTAATAACCGGCGGCGACGTGTGCCCGCCAAGGCTCGCCGCGCGCCATTTCGAGCGAACCCGCGCGCGCTTTGCCAACCAGTATGGCCCTTGCGAGGCCATTATCAACGCCACGACGGCGGTGTACGACCAACCGCCTGAGCGCGTCACCATCGGTCGCCCGATCGCCGGCGTGGACATTCTCGTCCTCGACCGTACGGGCACGCGCGCTCCAATCGGGGTGCACGGCGAGATAACTATAGGCGGCGCCTACCTCGCGGACTTCTATGTGGACGACCCGGCGGCGACGGCCGACCGGTTTCCAGTCCTTGATCCTGACGGCGCCGGCCCGCGCCGGTGGTACAAGAGCGGCGACCAAGGGCGCTGGCTTGAGAGCGGTGATCTTGAGTTCCTCGGCCGCATCGATCGACAAGTACAGATTGGCGGCATGCGTGTTGAGCTAGCGGAAGTAGAGAGCGCGCTCTCAAGTTTCGATGGCGTAGAGAGCTGCCACACTTTCATCGACCGGCGCGGCGCGCTCACCGCCTGCATCGTTCCCGGCGCGGGCATGTCGGTGTCAGCTTCCGAACACGGCGCGAAGTGGGTGGAAGTCTTCGACGAACTCTACGGTGGTGTGGGTCATGCGAATCGAAACTTCACCGGCTGGACCGAAACCGCCAGCGGCGAAGATCTGCCGCGCATTGATATGGACGCTTGGCTCAGCGCGGTCCTTGCTATCATGCGGCGCCGTCCCTTTCGGCGCGTGCTTGAGATAGGCAGCGGGCTCGGCCTCCTCGCGCTCGAGCTCGCGCCGCAGGCCGAGCGCTACCTCGCGCTGGATAGCTCCACCGCGGCCGTCACCTATCTCGCTGAAGAAGCGCGGCGCCGGGGACTCGACGGCCTAACCGTGATGCGTCTCGACGCCGCCTCGGCGGCGCACGCCGATCTGGGCGGACCGTTTGATCTCATCGTCATCAACTCAGTCCTCCAATATCTTCCCGACGTTCACGCCGTCGAGGTGCTGCTCCGCAGCCTCATGTCGCAGCTAGCGGCGGAAGGCCGCCTATTCGTCGGCGATGTGCGGGACTACCGTCTGCGGGAACAATTCTGGGACGACGTAGTTCGCCGGCGCATCGGCATAGACTCGCTTGATGAAGAAGGAAGTCGCCTCACCGCAGAAGCCCGAATGTACGACGAGGAACTACATCTCGCGCCAGAATTTTTTTTGGAAGTCGCTCGCTCGGCCGGCTTCCGGCGGTCGCCTAGCATCACCCTGAAACAGGCGCTCCTTGACAACGAGTTGGCAAATTACCGCTTCGACGTTATTTACGATCGCGTCGCCGACGTAGCGGATGATCAGGAAGAAATTATATTCTTTTCGAACGCCGAGAGCTTCGCGGGGCTGTCGTGGCGGCTGCGCACCAAGACCGGGCCCGTTCGAATCGCTGGCATCCCGAATCGACGCCTATCGGCCGAAGGCGTGGATCCTACCGATGTGCTCGCCCTCGCCCGACAGCTCGAGTGTGAGCTTGTTCTCATGCCGTGCGCCGATCCGATGGCGATCGACGCGGTGCTTTCGAGGCCGGGCAACTCGACTGTGCCGCTGCCGGCCACGCGCATCGCAATCGATCAGATTCGCTCACAAGGTGGCAACGATCCGCTTCTCGGGATGCGCGCTCGCGCCTATCGCGAAGCGGTGACCCAGCACGCCAGCAACCTTTTGCCGGCGCATATGGTGCCATCGCGGCTGAGGTTCGTGGATCGGCTTCCCATTAAACCGGGCGGAAAGATTGACGAGGAGGCGTTGCAGCGGCTCGACCCGACACAGGACAAGAGACAGAACCTCCTCATCGACGTTGACCTCGCATTCGCCTTGATGAGCGACATATGGGACGAGCTGCTCGGTGATGGTCCCTTTCCAAGAGAGGCGGACTTCTTTGCGCTTGGCGGCCATTCTCTGATGGCGGCACGGCTTGCCGCCGCCGTCCGCCGGGAGTTCGGCGTGACGCTCCCTATCATTCGAATCTTCGAGTTGCGTCGGCTCGGAGCAATGGTCGACGAGGTGGCACGGCTGTCCGGCCTCGCCTCCGAGGGTGCGCTCGAGGGCGGTATTGCACGCCTTCCGGCTTGCACCGAAACGAGCCTACCAAGCCCGACCCAGGCAGCTATCCTGCGCAGCACCACGGCGCAACCGGCGGTACCGGCGCATATCGGGATGGCCATCAAATTGAGAAGGCCACTCAAGATTTCGGACTTGGAGAGAGCGACGCTTAGTGCGGTAGGGCGCCATCCGCTATTGACGCGGCGCTATGATCGCGAAGGACGGACGATCACCAGAAACGCGGCCTGCACATTCGTGCGACACCCGTTCGAAGAGGTAGACCTGTCGGCCGCAGCCGCCGCTGCGCTTGATCTGTCACGCGACGGACCTTTCGCGATGACCGCCTTCGGAGAGAATGGGAACACATCGCACGTCGTCGTGCGGGCACACCCCTTCGCCTTCGATTCGCTTTCGCTGCAGATACTCTTACGGGATATCGCAGAGGCCCTGCGTCGCAACGATATGCCCATAGCCCCTGACTACGCGTCGTGGGCCGAGCACGAGTGCGCGATCGCTTCACAACAAGTGAGCGGTGCAATCGCGCCCGAAACCGGAGTCCTGCCGGAAACCGGTACCCGGCCGGGCGCAGATCGGATTCTCGTCGTCGAGCGGCGCTGGAGCCGATCGGAAGCGCGGAGCCTCGGCGCACTTGCTGCCGATCTAGGGGTGACGTCGGCGGCGGTCTTGCTCGGTCAGCTAGCGCGACTCCTCCGCCGCGAGACGGGATTGCAGTTGCCGGTGATCGCGTGCGCGGCGAGCCTCAGGCCATTCCTGCCGGATGACTGCCGTAACGACATGATCGGTCCGCTAACAATCGAGGTCCCCATCGCCTTCGACGAGCCGACTGACGATGTCGCGCAGGGTGCGCTCAGGGCCGCCGGCAAGATGTGCGACCTCTTCCGGACACCAAGTGGTGCGGTGTTCGGGAGGGACCCGGCTGCGATCGCATTCTCGTATCGCGAGACCGCCTTTCCCGTTCAGCGGCTGTGGCCTTCCGCAGGTGGCGTCCGCCACGCTGTTTCGCCATTGTGGAATCAGATCAAGCTGTCCGTCTCTTGCGAAGAGGGCGGCCTTGCCGGACGGCTGAGCTTCCGAGCCGACGCACTCAACGAGGACGGCGCCAAGCGGCTACTTGCTGCACTTGTTCCCCACGTCGAGGAGCTGCACACATGATCGACCTTGCAAGCCTTCAGCCGCTCGAGGTGCCTGTCTTGCGGGCGGCACTCGAGCCGGGGTCCTGGCATGCGGGCGCCTTTCGTGCACGGGTGTTCGACGCGCTGGAGGAGCGCGGCTGGGCGCTGCTCCGCGGCACTGGCGTTAGCGACGCAAAGGAATTTGCGGCGGCGATCAATACGCTCGAGATTGAGACTACAGAACGCTACGGCGACCTTCCTCACGAGAGCGGTAGCCTGGGCGTCTTTCGTACCACCGAATATCCGCCAACGGAAACAATCCGTTTCCATAGCGAGGCGTCGCATATGGCTTTCGCCCCGCGACTTATCGTGTTTGCCTGCCTGCACCCAGCTACGCACGGCGGCGCGACACCACTTTCAGATAATGCCAGCGCCTTCGCCTCACTGCCCGCGGACATTGCTGACGCCCTCTCCGAGCAGGGCTTGCGTTACGAGCGCAACTTCGTGCCGGGGCTCGACGTCTCCTGGGAGGCCTTCTTCGGGACGACCGAGCCAGACGAGGTGCTCGCCCATGCCACAGCGGAAGGGATCGACGTCGAATGGTGCGCGGCTGGCGTACTGCGCACCTACGCCCGCCGCCGCGCCATGCTGACGCAGGCCGGGGGACAGGTGTGCCTGTTTCAGCAGATTGCGCTGCATCACCCCGCCTTTCTTGATCCAGAGCTCCGCGAGGCACTGGCTGAGATCTGCGGCGGCGTACTGCCACGCAACGTGACGTTAGGGAGCGGCGCGCCGCTGCCAGATCCATGGGCCGTCGCAATTCACGACGCGCAATGCCGCGAGGCTTTTTCATTCGTTTGGGAAGCTGGCGATATCCTGTTCGTTGACAACACTCGAATGTCACATGCACGGACGCCATTCCGAGGCGCGCGCCGCCACCTCGTAATGCTCGGTCGGTTTTCGGCCGACCTCAACCAATGGGAGATGAAAAGATGAGCGCAGAAATGATTAGCGAAACCGTTCTCCACGAAATTGAGCGTGACGGGTTCGCCGGCCCCTTCAAAACGGACATCCCGCGCGGGTCGCTATTGCGGGCAGCTGCCTATGTCGACGCGGTTCTGTCGGAGCGCCGGCCCAATCCCCTGTACGGCCGGTTCTCGGTGCGCGACTACCACCTCGTTGAGCGGCGTCTGCTCGATATCCTGGCCTGTGACGCAATCGTAGACCGCGCCGCGCAGATCTTGGACGAGAACGTGCTGCTTTGGCGTTCAAAAATCTTCTGTAAGCCGCCTGGTGAAGGTCCTTTGGGCTGGCACCAAGAATGGGGTGCCTTTAACGGGGAGGAGATCGGCAACGATCGTCCCGCCCTCGTTCCGGTGTCGAGCCGTAGAGACCGTCCCTGGAATTTGACGGTGTGGGTCGCGCTTGACGATGTCGAGCCCGACATGGGGCCGGTCCGATTCGCCCGCGGTTCTCACCGCCGCAGGTTCCCAATAGCGATGGAACCCCTTGTCCGATCCGAGTTCTTCCTAGACCCCTTTATCGGAATAATTAGTGTCGAGGAACTTGTGCGTCGCGCTCAGGCGAACGCACTCGTGCTGGACATTGATACCGCACGCTATTTCGATGGCACCGATCCAACATCAATAACTCTTGAGGAGGCGCGCGCGCATGTAGTAGGCTGCCTTAAGGCCGAGAAAGGCGCCGCCACGCTTGGATTTGAACCGGGCGAGCACGAGATCGTCTCGGTCCCGATGCCCGCTGGATCTTTCGTACTCTTTTACGAACGGACGATGCACGGGTCATCAGCCAACAACAGCCAACGCCGGCGGTTGGGCATCAACGCTCGCTTCACGCCCTCAGACACGACGGTATATCCGTTCCACACGAGCGCCGATCCGATCGATGGATCCAATCTAGACGTTCGCAAGCACGCGAGCGTCCTTGTGCGTGGCGCCGACCTCAACCCGGCAAACCGGGTCATTGCCCTTGGTGATCTACTAAATACTTTTCAATAGGGCGCCGACCGAATACTCATCTCTATGCGACGAGGAATTCTGCGATGAGCATGGAACCCGCCCGAATCGCCGCCTGGATCGAGGCACGCGCTCCACAGCAGACGGCCGTTGCCGTGGATCGGATCATGCCCGGGCGCGCCTTTGACACGGCGGAGGAACTGCCGGTTGCCCGCGCTGTCGCGAGCCGTCGCGACGAGTTCGCCACCGGCCGCCGGCTGGCGCGCGAAGCGCTTGGACGCCTCGGGTGCGCGCCGGCAAGCATCCCGCCCGATGCCGACCGAGTGCCCGTTTGGCCCGAGGGCTTCCTTGGGACCATCAGCCATGCAGGCGGGCTTTGTGTTGCCCATGTTGGGCGAACGTGCAACCTCGTGGGGCTGGGGATCGATATCGAGTCTACGTCGAGGCTTGAGCCGGCGCTCGCAACCGCAATCTGCCGCATCGACGAGCATACGCTCGACGGGACCAATGAAGCGATCAACCCATTCTTGCTCCGCTTTGTCGCGAAGGAGGCCTTCTTCAAGGCCTACTTTCCAGCCGCACGCTCGTTCCTCGAGTTCCACGACGTCCGAGTCGAGATCGACTCGAGGCGCGGCTTATTTGAGGCGCGTCTAATGCATTCGGACAAGCCCGCGTTGGAGGGAGCACGCGCCTTCGTAGGCTGCTTTGAGAGCTTCGGAACACACGTGGCGGCAGCAGTTTGGATCGAGCGGTGAGCCTCGGACGAGCAGCGCCGCCCAAGCTCGGAGAGAATGGTCTTGCGGGTTTACCAAGCGAATCGCCGCAAGATCAGTCGCAATATTTTAAGAGTACTTTCAGAGCTGAAATTTAAGGCGCGTGGAGTTACAGCAATGGATGATCCTATCGCGTTTGTCACGTTTGCGCTATTGATATTGCTGACCCCCGGCCCTACAAACACTCTTCTTGCAGTTGCCGGAGCTAGCCAAGGTCTTCGCGCTTCCATCGTTCTCGTGCCAGCTGAGGTTTTAGGATATGCTATATCGATTCTTTGTATAACACTTCTGCTCGGAACTTTCGTCGAGTATCCATTTGTTACGATCGCGATTCGTTTTTTTGCGGCCTTATACTTGTTTAGCGTGGCTACATACCTGTGGCGAATTCCATCAGACAAACATTTTGAACGTCGCAGTATAACCTTTAGTTCAATATTCATTACAACTATATTGAACCCAAAGGGAGTATTATTTTCGCTCGTGGTTATGCCACAGAATTCTGGCGTTTGGCTAGAATACTTCCTTGCCCTTATGGTGCTTATCATGATAGCCAGCATAAGCTGGATTGTGACTTCCTCGCTTATGCACACTCGTTTGAGTGTTCCTATTGTCCGCAGAGCTGGAGCTGCGGTTATCTCGCTATTTGCGGCTGTTTTAATCGTAGCTCCGTTTATATAGTTAGGTTAGACTGACGCTCTTTCCTTTCGGCCTGACCGGCGGCTGCTAAGGGAGATTGGGCACGCTACGCTCAGCAGCGAAGTCTGAACCGGTAGTTGGATGGGTGGTGACGCTCTCCAGACTCGCCCCCGAACTCTTTTGCAGATTGTTGGCAGCGAGCCGCTACTCTTCCCCCCTCATCAGATTAGATAGCAGGCGCCTGCTTGGAACCACAGGCCACAAGCGAGCGAGGGGTTTCGTGTCCTTCTGTCGCAACCGACCGGCTTCGAGCAGCCGACGTGAGATTGCTTCCTGCTGCTGGCGCAGATGATCGCTCAGCAGTTTGTTGCGTGTGATGTAGCCTGCATTGACGCCTGGGATTGAGTGGTTCATCAGAAGGTGCACATCAAGCTCCGCAACGCCCGCCGCCTGGGCGATTGTGCGGAAGGTCTGCCGCAGGTCATTCCCCCATTTCGACAGATCGCTGCGTTTCTGCTTGTGCTCGATGATGTGGCCGCTTTCGCTCTCGGTGGGAAACAGCCATTCACGCGATTGCTCGCCATAGAGAGCCTTTCCAATGCGCATGACGCGAACCAGACAGCGGATCATGGCTCGGGAAAGCGGTATGTCGAATGCCTTGACCTCGCCACCCTTCGGCCTGGGTATGTGCAGGACACGCGCGCGAAAGTCGACGTGCTCGACCCGCGCCTTCCTGATCGCTTCAGGGCGATGGCCTGAGAGCAACATGAACAAATGCAACTCCCGCCGAACTGGGTTCTTCAATGCCGCGAGTTGGGTGAACCATCCCTCGAGATCCGAAAGCCCAAGCGCGGTGTTGCGCCGATGTTCGGCATTCCAGTCTATGGCCGAGACCGGGTTGTCTGCTGGGAGCGTACGGGCGGCCTTACGAGCATGATTGTAGACGGCGCGCAGCGTCCGCATACAGCCGTTGGCTATGTAGGCGCCGTTCTCCTTGGTGAGTTTCTCGTGCCGCACGGTCACCAGGGAAGGATCGTCGCCGAGCTTGGAAAGAGGCTCGTCAAGCCAGTCGGCCAAGAGCCGCTCGACGTGGTCACGATAGTTGTTGATCGTCCCATCGCTTCGGCCTCTGTTCTTCATATGCCCGTCGCGATAGCGCTCCCAGGCAGTGCGCAGCGTGGGGTTCGTGATCGACGGCAGATCAACCGCTTCAGCATCGCCGTCCCGCTTGCGCGACGGCGCGCGAGGGTCCACGCCGTTGGCGATCTTGCCGAGGATGTCCTTGGCCTTCGCCCGCGCCGCACGCGTTGTGAGTTCTCCGACTTCGGCAACCTTCATGCGGACGGAAAGACGCATGCCCGCCTTCATTCGATCACCCTGGACAACGAACGTTTTTTTGCGTTTGCCCACGAGCACCATGAACCCCTGCAGGTCGGTGTCCCGAGCAAAATATTGGCCCGAAGACGCCTGCTGGAGGCTTGCAACGGCGCGGTCGGTAAGGGGGAGTCGAAGGTCGGCCATGAGATTTAGTACGGAATTAGTACGGTGATTGCATCTGATTTAATTTGTCGGTTTGTCTACGCTATGATAGCCGCGCATCACGAAAAATACAACAACTTGAGCATGTTAGAACTGTCGAAATCGTACAACGACCGGCATTGGGAAACAACGGGAAAGGCCTTCTGCCAAATTCCTAATCTGTAGGTCACAGGTTCGATTCCTGTCGGGATCACCACGCTTTTCAAAGACTTGGTGAGCCGCCATACTTCTTCGCGAAATTGGCCCGCTGGAGCGGATGAAACCATCACGCCCTCTTGCATTTGACAACAGTCGAGCTTCGGATGTGAAGGAGAACCCTCGCCTGCGCTGGCATTTCGGCATTCGTCTGTTGCATTGGCTGACCGTGATCGCGCTCGCGGCGCAAATCGCCATTGCCTTCGGGCCGATGGACGGGCCGGGTATGGCGACGATGAACTGGCTTCCGCTTCACATGTCGATCGGCGTGACGATCCTTGCCATCATCGTCCTCAGACTTTGCTGGCGCATCTTTACCCGCGCCCCTGTCAGGCAAGCCTCACGGCCCATGCGGTTTGCGACGGCTTTCTTCCATATGTTTCTCTACGTTGCGATTCTCGCCGTCCTGATAACGGGATGGCTGGGCTACCGGCCAATGCCTTTCATGCCTCCCGCGCGGCTTTTCGGAAACTTGCCTGTGCCGTTGGCGCCGTCCGTCAGCGCGCTTTCGGCAAGGGGATTCGCACTCATCCATGCAAAGCTGGTCTGGGTATTGCTTGGACTTGCCGGTGTTCACATCCTGGCTGCCCTGGTGCATTTCGTGCTGCTGCGCGATGGCGTCATGCGAAGCATGTTCTTCAGCCGGTCGAACACCGCATCGCGGGAATAGAAAATGCCGCTTGCGGATGAGGACGGCTGCTCATGCCATCGCCACAAACCTCCCGCCACGATAACCGCATAGCGCGCCGCCTAGCCTACGCGACAAGAGCGACGAACACGCCAAGGTTCAGGCGTGCCGCGCCTGCTCCGGGATGCGGCAGTGATACGGTCCTGCCGTGACAGCAACCGCACCGTTTTCCGCACGCGGGGTCGCCGATCCGCCTCAGCCAACCCTGACGACAAAATGCTTCGTCACCGGCTCGATGATCTTCCAGGTTCCCTTGAAATCGGCTTCCACCACGAAGGCATCGCCGGGGCCGACCTCGACCGGCGTGCCGCCGTCCGGCGTAATGATGATGCGGCCGGCGATCATGTGCACGAACTCATAGTCGGTATAGGTGGCGTGATAGGTGCCGGGCGTCGCGCGCCAGGTGCCCGACAGCACCTTGCCGTCCTCGGTCGTGTGCTGGACGGCGGTTTGCATGGTCGGCTTGCCCTCGACGACGATCCAGCCAGCCAGATCGCCGGCGTCCGCGTGTTCGACGGTGCCGAATTTGAGGATTGTCTCGCGTGTCATGTGCTGGGCTCCGTTTGGTGGATTGCGTGGCGTTGTTTGCCTGGCCGGTCAGATAACCGATGCACCTGCCGCGGGCAATGCCGGCGCCAACGGCCGGCACCTTGGCTGACGGTGCATCGAACAAAAAAACCGGCACAAAAGCTGCCAAAACGGCTACCACGAGGCCTTTTGTTAATCTGAGTTCGAAACCCAGCCCTGCGGCGCACGCGGCGTCCTTCGGCTCTCGACGGGCGGGTCAGGGTTTGTGCCGCGCCGAGACGAGTTCCGCCTTGCGCCTTGCCGTCTCCAGCCCGAGCCCGATGAAGGCGCGCGCGTGCTTGGCCAGCGCCATGTTGTCCGTCCAGAGATTGCGCCAGATCGCGGTCTTCTTCGACAGGTTCTCATCGACGATTTCCGAAGAGAAGGATTCGAAGCTGAGGTCGTCGCTGTAGCCGATAGCCGTCAGCGCATCGAAGATCGCGGCGAAATCGATATTGCCGGTGCCGAGGAAACCGCGATGGCTTTCGCCGATATGGACATAGCCGATCTTATCGGCGGCATGACGGATGGCCAGCCCGACATCGGCCTCCTCGATGTTCATGTGGAAGGTGTCGAGATGCAGGAAGATGTTGTCCGAGCCTGTGTCCTCGATGAAGGCCAGCCCTTGCGCGGCGGTGTTGAGCAGATTGCTTTCGAAGCGGTTGACGATCTCGAGGTTGAGCGTGACGCCGGCCGCCTTGGCTGTCTCGGCAACCTTGGCCAGCGTGCCGGCACTGCGCTGCCATTGATCGCGCGTCGGCGCCTCGACCTGCAATCCGTGGCTGGTCGAGAGAATGCCGGCAACCTTCCGGCCGCCGAGATCGCGCGTCAGCGCGATGGTGTCGTTGAGGATTTCGACGCCGCGCGCGGCAATCGCCTTGTCGGCGCTCGAAATGTCGCCATCAACAGGCAATCCGATGCTGATCGCCACGCCGAGGCCAAGATCGGCGATGCGCCTGGCGAGCCCGCCGATGTCGACATTGGCGGGGTCGAGATAGGAGAATTCGATGAGGTCGAAGCCGGCCTCCCTGGTGTTGGTCAGCGTGCGCTCGAGATCTGCCTGAGCCGAGCTCGCCGACCAGACGAAAGAATGGATTCCAATACGCGACATCATCGTCTCCGGTGCTGACAAGAGGTGGGGGCGGGGGGGCGACGCCCGCCCCCCCGGGGGGGGGGTGTTGGGGGGGGGGGGGCGCCCAGTTGGTGCTTGAGGTTGATGGGGGGGGGGGGGGGGGGGGGGGGGGGGGCG